>NZ_FNHL01000001.1:938846-1251795 GCF_900103715.1 Halogranum gelatinilyticum
CAGGAGCAGTGGGAGGAGAAGGGCGTCATCTTCTGCAACATGGACAAGGCCGTCCAGGAGCACGAAGAGATCGTCAAGGAGTACTTCATGACGAAGTGCGTCCCCCCGAGCGACAACAAGTTCGCGGCACTCCACGGTGCCATCTGGTCCGGCGGCTCGTTCGTCTACGTCCCCGAGGACGTGACGGTCGAGATGCCCGTCCAGGCGTACTTCCGCATGAACTCCGAGGGCATGGGCCAGTTCGAGCACACCCTCATCGTCGCCGAGAAGGGCAGCGAAGTCCACTACATCGAAGGCTGCAGTGCGCCGAAGTACTCGGCGTTCAACCTGCACTCCGGCGGTGTCGAGGTCTTCGTCGGTGAGGACGCCCACGTCCAGTACTCGACCGTCCAGAACTGGTCGAAGAACACCTACAACCTCAACACCAAGCGCGCCATCGTCGAGAAGAACGGCCGCATGGAGTGGATCTCCGGCAGCATGGGTTCGAAAGCGACCATGCTCTACCCGGCCTCTATCCTGAAGGGTCGCGGTGCCTCGGACAACCACATCACCATCGCCTTCGCGGGCGAGGGGCAGAACATCGACACCGGCGCGAAGGTCTACCACAACGCCCCGGAGACGAAGTCGACCATCGAGTCCAAGTCCATCTCGAAGGACGGCGGCCGCACCAACTACCGTGGGCTCGTCCACATCGCCAACGGCGCGAAGAACTCCTCGACCTCCGTCGAGTGTGACGCGCTGATGTTCGACAACGAGTCCACCTCGGACACGATGCCGTACATGGAGATCAACGAGTCCACCGTCGACGTCGCCCACGAGGCAACAGTGGGTAAAATCGGCGACGAGGACGTCTTCTACCTCCAGAGCCGTGGCCTCGACGACGACGACGCCAAGCAGATGATCGTCTCGGGCTTCATCGAGCCGATCACGGAGGAACTGCCCATCGAGTACGCGGTCGAACTCAACCGCCTCGTCGAACTCGAGATGGAGGGGAGCCTCGGGTAGATGTCGAGTAAGGCACTTCCTGCGGACCTCTCCGAAGAGACGGTTCGCGCGATCTCCGACGAACGAGACGAGCCGGAGTGGCTCCTCGAGGCACGCCTCGACGCGCTCTCCGCGCTCGAGACGCTCGACCTTCCGGACGTCATCCAGACGCCCGGCCGTCGCTGGACGAACCTCGAGGCGCTCGACTTCGAGGAGCTCGTCGACCCGCTGAACGCGGCCGACACCACGGAGCGTGTCACCGCCGAGGGTATCAAGGTGCTCTCCTTCACGGAGGCACTCGACAGCCACGAGGACGTCGTCCGCGACGCCTTCGGCTCGGTCGTCGACCCGCAGTCGAACTACCTGACGGCACTCTCTGCCGCGCTGTTCACCACCGGCACGCTCATCTACGTCCCCGAGGACGTCGACGCCGAGGACGTGAAGATCCGCGCCGAGATGAACTCCCGGTCGCTGTTCAGCCACACGCTCGTCGTCACCGAGAAGTCCTCGTCGGTCACCATCCTCGAAGCCATCGAGAGTGGTGACGAGGTCGACGGTGCGCGGTACTTCTCGAACCTCGTCGAGATCGTCGCCGGTGAGAACTCCTACGTCCAGTACGGTTCGTTGCAGAACCTGGACGAGGAGACCTACACCTACACGCTCAAGCGTGGCGACGCCGGCACGTACTCGACGATCAACTGGATCGAGGGCAACCTCGGTTCGCGGCTGACCCGCAGCGACATCGAGACGGAACTCAACGGCGACTCCTCGGAGACGAAGATCGTCGGTGCGTTCTTCGGTCACGACGACCAGCATCTCGACGTCAACGCACGTGTCTGGCACAAGGCCGAGCACACGACAGCCGACCTCGTGACCCGTGGCGTCCTCGACGACGAGGCACGCTCGGTCTACGAGGGTGTCCAGGACGTCGGCCGCGACGCCTGGGACACGAGCTCGTTCCAGCGTGAGAACACGCTGATGCTCTCTGATGACTCCGAGGCCGACGCCTCCCCGAAGCTCATCATCAACAACCACGACACCGAAGCGTCGCACGCGGCGACGGTCGGTCAGGTGGACAAAGAAGAGCTGTTCTACATGCTCTCGCGCTCCATCCCGGAGGAGCAGGCGCGCAATATGCTCGTGGAGGGCTTCTTCGTGCCCGTCCTCGAGGAGATCTCGGTCGACGAGTTCCGCGAGGACCTCCAAGAACTCATCGCCGCGCGTCTCCGGTAAGCGCGACTCTCGAACCTTTCTCCCTCTTTCCGCCGTCGTGAGCGGCGGTGCTGTCTGCTGTGCGGAAGCCGCCATGCTGTTGCACCGCGAGCGACCGCAGGGAGCGAGCGGGCCGACGACCGAGCAGAGGGCGACGAAGTCGCCTGAAGCGAGGAGGAGTGCTTTTGGTCCAGCTTTTGCCGAGGGTCGCCACAAGCGACCCGCAGAGCAAAAGGTGGAGGTGTTAAGTCAATCCCCCACTCACTTCGTGCCATGACCGTCGAACAGTGTGCCGAACAGGGGTGTCTCGCGTGAGCGTGGGCAACCAGGTCACCTCCGACCACCAGCTCGCTCGCCTGCTCCAGATCGGTATCGTCCTGGAGGAGGTCGTCGAGGCGCGGGCGTACCACCACTACCAGTCGCTCGAAGAGGAGGACCGCGAACTGGACGAGGAGTTAGAGCAGTTGCTCGAACACGCCGCCGAGGAGTCCGCCGAGCACCGCAAGCGGCTCGAGGCCGTCATCGACGACCTCGACGCCGAGAGCATCCCGTTCAAGGACATCGAGAAGCTCGTCGAGGCGAAGTACGGCAAGACGAAGCCCGAGGACTTCGACGGCGTGCTCTACGACCAGCTGTGCAACGAGGAGACGGCGTACAAGTTCTACGACGACCTCATCGCCGGTGTCGAGACCAGTGATGCCACGTTCTCCGTCGACCGCGAGGAGCTGCTCGACGTGCTCCGGGGAATCCGTGAAGAGGAGGCGAAGGGTGTCGAAGAAGTGACCAAGATTATGGAGACTCGGGAATGAATACGGCAGACCAGTACGTCAAAGCGATCTATCTCATCCAGCGGATGGAGGACGGACCGGCATCGACAGGCGCGCTCGCGGATATGCTCGACGTGAGTCCCGCCAGTGCCAACGAGATGATCGGGAAGCTCGAAGACCGCGGTCTCGCCGAGCACGAGAAGTACAAAGGCGTCCAACTGACCGACGAGGGGATCGTCCGCGCCCGCGACGCGCTCCAGACGTACTGTATCATCGAGCGGTTCCTCGCCAACGTCCTCGACGTCGAGGAGTTCCGTGCCGAAGCGCGCGAACTGGAGAGCGTCATCGACGACACCGTCGCTGACCGCCTCGACACCATCATCGACCGTAACACCGAGTGTCCGGACTGTTTCGACGCCGAGACCGACGCCTGTCGGTATCTCGAACTGGAGAACGAGAACCCCGCCGACTGAGCGGTCCATAGCGTTATTACCGTGGCCCGAGTCGCCCCGCCCATGGGTGGGACCATAGAGCGACTCGGCCGTCTCAAACGACTGGTAGGCTTGAGTGACGAAGAGACATCGGCGTACCGCTGTCACGGCTGTGGCGTCGGATTCGACGTCCAGTACCATGTCTGTCCGGACTGTGGGAGCTACCGCGTCGACGCCGTCGGGGACTGAAGTCGACGAAAACCCGAAGCTTTTCGAGGGTGACGGTCCGAGTCACAGGTGCCGAGTCCCGTGGTGTAGCGGCCAATCATCTGGGCCTTTGGAGCCTAGGACACCGGTTCGAATCCGGTCGGGACTATTTCTCCGAACGACAATAGCTATTAGTCGAGACTACTGTGGGCGCGTCTCCGAGGTCGTCTGCGACTATAGACTGCTGACCCACCGGACCTCGAGGAGTCGTACGAGGAGGGCATCCGTCGGGATTGTCGTATCACTCACTGCAGGCGATTGATCTGCCGAACTGCGTCGCGACAGCCTGGTCCCGCCATCGGACAGAGACGGCGGGAAAACGTATAGCGTAATTGAGTGGTTCCGTTCCCGAGGGTGCCGCTCTCTGCTGTAAGTAGTGTTGACACAGTGCTAACACTTATTGGCGTCTAATCGAACTGAAACACAGTATGTCGAACAGGTATCGTGTTCTCTTTGTCTTGACTATACTTTGCCTCGGCTCTCTGGGCGTCGTTGGCGGTTCGGCAAGTCCATGGATGCTACCGAATGAAGAATGCAAACCTGGTGAAAACATGGAGACGAAGGCGAAGAACGGCGACATTTGGGTGTCTGTCTCCGAATTCGGTGGGAGAGACGGGCTGTTGGAACACTACGAAGACCCAGACGTGCAGAATCTACTGAGGGACTTCCCTAATGGGGAAATCTGGGTAGATACTGAAAACGTACTGTGGGTCGTCAGTGATGGAGAACAGCACAGCACCCAGGTTCAGCCTGGAGACCAACTCGATGGTATCTTCTGTGACGTGTACGACGGTACTGTCGACAAGCTGAATGCACCTCCACACGTGGACCCGGAAGGTGCGATACCGCTACCCGTCGACGGTTGCAGACCTGGTGGAAATGTCGATGCGGTTTCTAGGAACGGTCGCATCGTGGTACCCGGTTCCGAGTTTGGTGGGAGAGACGAGTTGCTGGACCACTACGAAGATTCAGCTGTTCAAGAGCTACTGAGAGCGTACCCCAATGGTGATGTGTCGGTAGATAACAGCAACGTGCTTCGAGTTGTTAGTGATGGGGAAGAATACCGTACCCAAGTCAACCCCGGGGACCAGGTTGATGGTATCTTCTGTGACGTGTACGACGGTACCGTCGACAAGCAAAATGCACCGAGTACGCCAACCCCGACTGCAACGCCCACGCCGACACCGACTGCAACGCCCACGCCGACGCCGACGCCAACACCCACGCCGACGCCGACGCCGACGCCAACACCGGAGCAGTCCGAATCGGTTACTACCAGAGCACCGGCTCAGACGGCGGAAGCAACATCTTCGCCAGCCTCTACCGCTGAACAGACCAACTCCTCTGCGGAGTCGCAGATCGAAGGTGGCCAAACGAGAGATGGAGTCGTTCCGGCCCGCAACTCCGAATCGTTCAGAGGCTTCGTCGGAAGCGTACTGTCCGGGATTCTCTCAACGGAGGCTCTCGTCGTCGTCGGAATGTCTGTCATCGTCGTGATGATTGTCTTGACGTGGCCGGAGAACGGTGATGAACGTCTCTGAGGCAGTCGAGATACTGTGGCCCGCACTGTTTTCGCTTGCCGCATTTCTGCTATATCTACTCGTCGTTTCGCGCGGTGGGTACACCAGAGCCAAAGGCTTCGTGGGTGCGGGTGCCGTAATCGGGTTCTTACTGCTGGGGCACTTTCAGCCATCGGTACTGGTCCCGCTCAGAGTGTCGCTTACGCTGGTCGGGTTCGCCGCTCCAGTCGCGATGAGCATCATTGGTATCCGATATATCGTCGATAAGGCATGATCGGACACGGACCACTCCAGCTCGCCACTTTTCTGGAAGTCCTTCCGGCGTGGTTGCCGGTCGTGACGATCTCCCTCGGAATCTGCTTACTCCTTACGGGGATGAGTAACCAGTATCTCTCGTCGTATATCGGCCATTGGCCAGCGTACAACGGGTTAGTCGGGGTCGTGTTGACCGGGTCAATCACTGGAAGCGTTGCTGGTGCGACCTACCTGACTATCGTTCGATCGGACCTGCTCCTTCTGTTCGTGTTCTTCACGTTTGTCAGCGGCCAACTGATACAGGGTGCCGTCGCTGCTCGTGTTATCGAGAAGATCGTGACTGTGCTGTCGGAGATATCGAAGGCGGTGTCAGGAGAGGCCGGAGGCCCTGGACAGCATGGGTCGGCCACCGTCCGTCACTATCTCACTCTCGGTGTCGAGTATCTGGTCGGGAAGATGAAAGACCGGCTCCTCATCTTCTTGGTTACCGGTGTCATCTCGGCATACACGACACTCACCATCGTTGCCGTCTTCGTCGTTGGCGATGGGCACGTGCTCGAGGCAATCGAACGGTTCTGGACCGGTTTCCTCCTGCTCACCATCGCCGGGGTGGCATTCGACTTCCGCTATTTCGCACACAGAGTATCCTACACCGCTGCGCTCGGGTTGGTGATTGCGGCAAGCGGCGCGTTCCTCTACAGCCCTGTCGGATTCTCGAATCTCACCGGGGCGTTAGCACCGTATCTGGAGAACCCGATACCCGACTGGATGCGGCTTCCGCTGGGTGCGTTCGGGTTCTTCGCTGGTGTCGTACTTTGGTCGTTCTTCTACATGAAGTTGAATCGCTGAGGGAGACGACCGACATCGACTTCTCGCACTGCGGTTCTTCGAGGGAACTGAACCGCCCCCACGCCAGTTTCTCTGCCACTGGACCACGCCACGACAACTGGCCGACGGACGCGACTCTCGAGTCGGACCCGAACTCGAGCGACGTGGAGTACGAAAAGACGCCGTGCCGACACGGGGAGGAGCGAACCGTCGTCGACACCGTGAGCGAACGGACGTCACGAGCGCGCTTGAGGAGTAACCCGCTTACCGTTCTATGAATTCCACCGTCGTACTTGGGCCGCGACCACTTTCACCCGTCTCCCGCTCGGTTCGTCCGCTCGGGATGCCGAGAGGCCGTGTGGCGGAATCAGGGGGTAGATACCGTCGTCGTGGCTGTTCCGTCGAGATTCGGTCGGTGGGGACGACCGACGGTCGCTGTCACGAACTCCAGGTTCACTTCCACCGAGCACGTCTGGATTCGAGTTTTTACTATCCCCGCCGTCCGGGTCAACCGATGACGAAGGAAGTCGTCCGAATCCAGGACCGACGTGACCGCTGGCGGTTCGTCTGTCCACGTGGCCACCGAAGCTGGGAACCAACCAACCACCATTTCTGGTGTCAGCAGTGTGCGTCGACGTTCGACGTCGAGGCGACGTTCGACGAACTCCGAGACCAGAAGACGGGCAGGTCCGTCGGCCGTCGGCAGGTCCGACTCGTCACGCCGGTTGGGCCGTACGACGCCGATCTGGATGAAGAGGAGTCCAGGTGAGTACCGTCACCGGACTCAGTGACTTCACCGACAGTTCGCATCGCTTCGACACCGTGCGGTTCGATACCGTGCGGCGTGAACCCGGTCGCCACGTGAGCGAGTGCGCGGATAGCAGTCGCTCACCGTCGCTGTGGCGGGGCGCGAAAATCCGGGGCGTCTCACTCCAAGTGTTCGATACCTTGTTTGGAGACGTTCGCCCGCGTGACGACGTCCGGCATCCACTCCGGGCCGTCGTCCGGTTTCTCTTCCTGCCAGGCCCAGCCGTCGTAGATGTGGACCTTTTGGGTCGTCTTCTCCCGAAGTCGGAGTTCGGCCTTGCCGTCGATCTCCTCCTCGCTCGGAGCCGCGGGGAGCCGTCGTGCCGCCTTCAGTGCCGCTTGCCGGGGCGTGTTGCCGGTGTAGACGTGTTCTGTGTCGCCCGATTCGTCACGGAGGACGAAGTTTCGCTTGCCGTCTTGACGTACCATGGGTAGACCTCGCTTACCGTGACACGGGCATCCGATAAATAACCACCCCACGGAACGGGGGTCGACGGCTCCGCCGGAACTGCAAAGTCGCCGGTCGGCGACGAGAGAGTCATGACCACCCTCCGTGACGTCGGCCGTCGGCTCTTCCGGGCTGGCCGCTTTCTCGTCTTCTCTGGCTACTACGCCGCGGTCGGCTACAACCATCGCTACGAGCTGTACGCACCGGCAAAACGCGTCGGCGACGCACGCTTTCGGAGCTACGAGCTCGTCAACAAACACGGCCGTGACGGTCTCCTCCGAGCACTACTTGCGAACTGCGACTCGGGAGAGACCGTCGTCGACGTCGGTGCGAACACCGGGGTCTACTCGCTGGCGGTCGCAGCAGCGCGGCCGACAGCGCGGGTCGTCGCCTTCGAGCCGAACCCGGCCGTCTGCGAGCAGTTGCGGACGAACGTCCGGCTCAACGACTTCGAGGACCGCGTCGACGTTCGTGCCGAGGGGCTGGGGTCCGAGTCGGGCACCGCGACCTTCTACCGCTCGACCTACGACGAACTCGGCTCGTTCGTCGCCGACAACGCCGCTGGCTGGGAGGCGCGCGTACGGGACACAGTCGAGGTCGACGTCCGTCGTCTCGACGATCTCGTCGCCGACGGCGAGGTCCCGCCACCGGACCATCTGAAGATCGACGTCGAGGGGTTCGGCTACGACGTCGTGACCGGCTCCCTGCAGACGATCCGGAACCACCGGCCCGTCGTCTACTTCGAACCCCACGCCGTCGCCGACCCCACACGCGACGCCGACGCCGTCGGCGACCGACTCCGGTCGGTCGGCTACCGGATTCACGAGCGAGAAAACGGCTGGGTCTGTCGGCCCGAGACGGCGACAGAGACGGACGCCGGGTCCAGTGGCCGGGAGTGACGTGGCGGCCGTCAGTGGAGTTCGAAGTGGACTCGTTCGTGCTCGCTCCCCTGTGTCTTCCGGCCGGTCACGTCGACGGTGCTGATGTCGGCGGTGTCGGCGACGTGCGTCCCGGCACAGGCCGTCCGGTCGTAGGGGTCAGTCTCGTCGCCGATTTCGACGATTCTGATCTCCCGGATGGAGTCGGGCAGGAGGTGGATCCGCGTCCGCTCGGGGTCGAGCGTCGCCTCGGCCTCCTCGCGGTCGAGTTCGTACCACCGGACGGGGAGCGCGTCGTCGACGAGACCGTTCAAGCCCGCCTCGATGTCGGCGAGGTCGTCCTCGGTGAACCGGTCGTAGGCGCAGTCGAGATGTGCGTGGTCGGCGTAGAGTTGGTTGCCCGTGGTCTCGGCGTCGTACTCGTCGAGGAGATACGCCGAGAGGAGATGCTGGGCCGTGTGGTAACGCATATGGGCGAAGCGGCGGTCCAAGTCGAGGTGGCCGGTGACGGTCGACCCTGCCGTCGGCGTCTCGCTTTCGGTCCCGCCATCGACACCGTCGCGAGCAACGGTGTGGTAGATCGTGTCCTTCTTCTGGACGTCGGTGACGGTCCACTCGGTGCCGTCGGCGGCGACGAGCGTGCCCGTGTCGTGGGGTTGGCCGCCGCCGGTCGGATAGAAGCAGGTCCGGTCGAGGACGACTCGGTCGTCGGCGACCCGCTCGACGGTCGCCTCGAAGGTCCTCGCCTCGGTGTCGGCCAGATACAGCGCGTCGGTCATGCCGGAGGTGAGTGCGCCGGTTCACTTACCCCTTCGCTTCGGGCGCGGTCGGAACGCAGATCGGACCGTCGCAGGCGTGTCCTGGCTCGGGGACGTTGCCGAAATCGTCCCGTTCAGACGGCTCAGTTGTGCAGACTGCGATTCGGTCAGAGAACAAAAACCTGTCGTAACGCCTAAGACCGAAACAACCCTCTTGTCCAGTAACTATGACCAAGGAACAGTGCCGTGCGGGGTGGTCCCGTGGGCGTTGAGATCAAGGAGTCCTCCGTCTCCGACGACGAGTTCACGGAGATGAAGCAGTTCGTCTACGACTATCTGGCTGCGAGCGTCGAGAACGAGGACGACGGCGGACGGATGCGGTGGTATCCGTGGCACAGTGCCGAGTACCGCTACAACCACATCCTGAACGTCGTCGACCTCGCGGGCTACATCGCCAAACGCGAGGGCGCGGACATCGACGTCGTCCGCGTGGCGTCGCTGTTTCACGACATCGCCAAGCTCGACGCCGACCAGGAGGTCCACGCTGAAGAGGGTGCCCGCGTCGCCCGCGAGTATCTCTCCTCGCGCGGGGACTACCCCGAGTCGTTCGTCGACCAGGTGTGTCAGTCCATCACCGACCACTCCTATCAGGGACCGCTCGAAGACGTCTCGCTCGAGGCGCGTTGTCTCATCGAAGCCGACATCCTCGACAAGGTGGGAGCCAACGGGACCGCGCTGATGCTCCTCCGGATGGGCTACGAGGCGCGGACCCACATGGACGCCGCCGAGATGGTCGAGCGCGTGCTCGAACGCGGGCAGGACCACTCGACGCGCATCGTCAGCGACACCGCCGAGAGCATCGCCCACCAGCGACTCAAGCGCGTCAAGTGGTTCCGCGAGTGGCTGGAGGAGGAGGTCGCCGAGATGAACCGGTTCGGGAGCGACATCGAGTAACGCCGAGGTCGTCACCCTCTTCGGACGTATTATGCCAGCGTGTCGAGCACGTCGAGCACCCGCTCTTCGGCGTCGCGTCCGGGGTCGTGCTCCGACCCGTCACGGTCGCTCTCGCGGTGTTCTGCGACGGTCTGGGCCATCGCCTCGTCCAGCGGCGTCGACTCCCAACCGAGTCCCGCGAGTTTGTTCGTGTCGAGGACGTGCGGATAGTCCCGGTAGAGGATGAAGTCCTCGGGGGCGAGCCCGCCCGCAGCGAGTTCGCGCTCGCCAGCGTGGACGAGTTCGACCTCGGTATCCATCGCGTCGGCCATGAGGCGGAGCATCTCGTCGAGCGTCACGAGCCGACGGTCGCCGACGTTGTAGACCTCACCCGCCTCGCCCTCCTCGGCGACGACCCGCAACGCGCTCGCGACGTCTTCGACGTAGGCGCGGTGCCAGACGTTCTGCCCGTCGCCGGGGACGAGGATTCTGTCGTGGCTGTCGACTCTGTCCAGCCAGTAGTCCATCCGCTCGGTGTAGTCGTGTGGCCCGTAGACGATACAGGGGCGGACGCTCATCGCGTTGACGCCGTTCTCGGCCGCCGCGAACACCTTGCGGTCGCCCTCGGCCTTCCGGTTGCCGTAGGTCTCACCCGTGTCGTCCTCGGCCTGCTCGGGCGTGCAGGGTCGCATCGGCGTCTCGCCCTCGCGTTTGGGAATCTCCTCGCGGCCGTATGCGTCGCCGCTGGAGATGTAGACGTAGGCGTCGACGTCCGAGAATACCTCGGTCGCGCGCTCGACCTCGGCGGGTTTGTAGGCGACGCAGTCGACGACGACGTCCGGTCGGGCCGCGAGGGAAGCGGTCTGGAGGTCGGTGTCGTCGGTGCGGTCACCCTGGATGTGCTCGACGCGGTCGTCGTCGGCGAAGGGGTTGTCGTGGGTACCGCGGTTGAAGATGGTGACGTCGTAGTCGTGGGCGAGAAACTCCTCGACGGTGTGGCGGCCGATGAAGCGCGTGCCGCCGATGACGAGAGCGTGGCTCATACCGGAGGGACCACGCGCGGTCAAAAAAGTGTGACAGTGTCGGCCCGTGCCGCCGGTTGCTGTGTGGCCGACAGGTCCGGGTCGTCGGCCGCGACCGTCTCGGAGGCGGTATTGGCCTCAGAGATACGCCGAGTCCCACCGCGACGGGCGGCGTTTGTTCCCGCAGTCGTTGCAGAGCACCCGTCCCATCGAGTCCATCGTGACCTCGAATCCCTCGCAGTTGCCACAGAAGTAGCCGTAGCGGTCTCCGCGGTCCTCGTCGACGTAGGCGAGGTAGAACGGGGCCTGCGAGCCACGGTCGCTCTCGTCGAAGGCGACGTAGACGGTCTCGCCGTCGACTTCGTGTGGGTCGAGCGGTGCGGCCACCTCGCCCTCGGTTCCGGGATACTTCGCGAAGACGCGCTCGTCGTAGGCCTCGTCGCCGAGGTCGATGCTCCGGCCGTCGACTTCCTCGTAGCCGTGGTGCTCGTAGAAGTCCGCCCCGGCCTCGTTGAGCGCGAGGACCTTCCCCGTCAGTCGGGTCGCGCCGTGGTCGACGAGCGTCTCCTCCGTCGTCGTCAACAGCCGGGCACCGACGCCACTGCCACGGTGGTCGGGGTGGACGTGGAGCCAACTGATCTCGCCGGTGACGCCGCCCTTGCCGGTGAGATAACACTGGGAGAACGCGACGACCTCGCCGTCGTCTTCGGCGACGAGGTAGACCGCGTCGTCGGCATCGAGTTCATCGGCGAGCTCGTCGCCGTACCACTCGTCGACGGAGTCGTCGATGACTCTCTCGTCGAGACCGTGCCCGTAGGACGCTACGAGTGACTCGTGTGCAACCTCTCGGATGCTGTCAGTGTCGGCCGCCGTCGCCTCACGGATTTCCATACACTGTGTGTGACTCGATGACATAAAAAGCCAACCGCCGTTCGGCGTCCCGCAGACTGACAGCTGCGGTCTGCCGTCGGTCGTTCTCGCTCAGGCGTCCTTCGCCACGCCCGTCACCATCACGGGCCGACCGGCGTTGAGAATCACCGTCTGGGTGACGCTACCGAACAATGCCTTTCCGGCGGGCGACCGCTTGCGGCCACCGACGACGATGAGGTCCGCGTCGATGTCGGCGGCGAGCTCCATGATTGCGTCGGCCGGGTCGCCGCTGGACTCCTCGACGGCATACTCGATGCCGGCCTCGTCGAACAGGTCGCCCGCCTCGCGGACCGACGCGATCTGCGTCGCCGACGCACCGCTCGGGTTGTCGGTGAAACTGTGGATGATCGTCACGTGTTTTTCGGACCCCTCGCCGGGGAGGTCGGCGATCTCCTGTGCGCACTGCCGGGCGTGGGCTTCGTCCTCATCGACACCGAGTACCACGTGATACATACCCACAATTTCCCGGCCTGACCGCTTAGTCTTTTGGGGAGACGGCGTCGGGGTCGTCGACGTACTGCGAGACGTAGACGACGACGAGCAACGGGATTCCGAGGACAGTCGCGATGGTCAGCGCGCCGTAGGCGGCGAAGCCGAGTTGGGTCGCGGGGAACTCGACGAGAAAGAGATACGCCGGCGGTTCCAGGTTGTCGACGAACGTCGCCGTCAGAAAGCCGGCGGTGCCAGCGACGGCGACGAGTCCGGCGTACAGGACGAGCACGAACCGCTGACCACTGAAGCCTCGTTTGGGCACGTCTAGAGCACGGCGGCGGTCGTGATTATCGCTTTCGGAGTCGCCTCATCCGGCGTATCGACGGGTCTTTGTCGGCTCGGTCCCGACTGTCGACTATGTCCGACAAGGACCTCCTCGGCATCGTGCTCACCGGCGTCGCGTTCTTGATGTTCGCGACGGGTCTCATCCTCGCGTTCTGAACGTCGCGTTCTGAGCACGGGCGAACCACCGCCCGACATACCGAGACTTTCTCGCCGAGCGGCGCGGCCGCCTGGACCACGAACGCTGTAGCTACCGGGCTAGCAGACACGGCGAAAACAACGCTCGAAAAACCGCAGTCAGTCGGTCGCTATTCGTCGGATTCGACGTCGGCTTCCTGACCGCCGTCAGTTGCGAGTTCTTCTTCCTCGCCACCGTCGGCGATCTTCGTCTGCAGTTTGCGGTCGAACCAGTCCCACTCGGACGTGTAGAGACCGTCTTCCTTGAGGTTCCACGGGTCGCCGTCTTCGACCTTCGGGCCTTCGAGCCACGAGATGACGAAGTTGTACAGCCAGATGAACCCGCCGAGCATCAGGATGAACGCGCCGAGCGTGGCGATCTGGTGGAGCGTGGCGAACTGCGGCAGGAAGGTCGCGTAGCGACGCGGCATCCCGCCGTAGCCGAGCAGGATCATCGCGAAGAACGTGATGTTCGTCCCGACCATCCAGAGCCAGAAGTGCCACTTGCCGAGTTTCCGCTGGTACATCCGCCCGGTGAAGAGGGGGAACCAGTAGTAGAGCCCGGCGAAGCCGGCGAACGCGATGGCCCCCATGACGATGTAGTGGAAGTGACCCACGACGTAGTAGGTGTCGTGGAGCACGAGGTCGACGGGGATGGAGGCGAGGAAGACGCCCGTGACACCGCCGATGATGAAGTTACTGACGAAGCCGATACAGAAGAGCATCGGCGTTGTCAGCCGGATCCGACCGTTCCACATGGTCGTAATCCAGTTGAAGGTCTTCACCGCAGAGGGGATCGCGATCGCCATCGACACCGCCATGAAGGAGGCGCGGAGGCGTGGGTCGATACCCGTCGCGAACATGTGGTGCGCCCAGACACCGAACGAGAGCACACCGATCGCGAGCGTGGAGTAGACGACGAACTTGAACCCGAACAGCCGCCGGCCGGAGAAGCGCGGCAGCACGTAGCTGACGATACCCATCGGGGGCAACACCAGGATGTAGACTTCGGGGTGGCCGAAGAACCAGAAGAGATGTTGCCAGAGGATGGTGCCGCCGGGTCCGGCGTAGAACGCGGTGCCGAAGTTACGGTCGGCGAGCAGCATGATCATCGCACTGCCCAGAAGCGGGAAGGCGAAGAGGATGAGTCCCGACTGGGTCAGGATGGTCCACGAGAAGATGTCGAGGTTGGCCCAGGTGACTTCCTCGGCGCGCTCGGTGAAGATGGTCGCGATGAAGTTGATCGACCCCATCGTCGCCGAGACACCCGAGAGATGCAGCCCGAGCAGCATCAAGTCGACGCCAGCGTTGGCCTGGTTACCGGAGCCGACACCCGCCGAGAGCGGCGTGTACATCGTCCACGCGGTCTGTGCGGGGATGATGTCGTTGGTCGGAATGAGGAAGCCAGCCCAGATGAGGAGGGCGGCCGGGGGAAGCAGCCAGAAGGCGATGGCGTTGATGCGTGGGAACGCCATGTCGTCCGCGCCGATGATGAGCGGGACGAGATAGTTCGCGAACGCCGCGATGATGGGCGTCCCGAAGAGGAACAGCATCGTGATACCGTGACTCGTCAGAAGCGAGTTGTAGAACGTGTTCGAGATGAGCGTCATGCCGGGGTCGGCGAGTTCCGCCCGCATCAGCATGACCATCGCACCGCCGACGAGGAAGGCGATGACGGCGTAGAGACCGTACAGCATCCCGATGTCCTTGTGGTCGACGGTCGTCAACCAGCGGATCAAGCCGCCGGGTTTCTCGTGTGCGTGACCGCTCTCCTGTCCGTATCCGCCCCCACCGCCGCCCGCCAGCGGCGTGTAAGAGCGCCAGTTCTCCACCCGGGTGAGCCAGGCGGCGACGGCGACGAGGAAGACCCCCATCAACACCGTCAGTGCTAACTGTCCAGTGATCTCCATGGAGGAGGGTGAGGAGTGGAAGGTAAAGAAAGATTCGGGTGACAGCCGCGGGCGGTCGGTCCTCAGTTGCTGCTTTCGGCGGTGAGATCGTCGTCGTCAGTCTCGGACGTCTCGTCCGATTCGGCCGATTCGTCGTCGGCCTCCTCGAGTGCGTCGGCACCGTCGGAGTGAGCTCGCTCCTCGTACTCTTCGAGCGTCTCCGCACCGGGCACCGTCGCCGCCCCGGCGAGATAGACTTCCGAACGCTTCTCGTCCCCCGCGATGGCCTTCCCGGAGAGATACGTCAGGATGGCGAGGCCGACGAACGGGAACAGCATCAGCCCGTACATGATCGGCGTTCCGAGCGTGTCGTAGCCGAAGGGGTCGTAGACGGCGAACAGCGCGATGAACCCGGCGATAATCCCGAGCGGGACGATGTTAACCGTCAAGTCCAGGAGTGTGTCCTTGTCGAAGATTTTGGCGGCCATACCGACGTGTTGCAGACGCCCAAGCAAATAGGTTGTTGGTTCGCGTTGCTGTGTGACGTGGCTGTGCTGGAGTCGTAGAATAAAGCGAGGCAGGCGATGGGAGGTGGAGTCGTCGGTGACGATGCAGCCGCCAGTCGACGGCGGCTCAGAACGGACTCGGGTCGCGGAGGACCGTCCGGCCGACGAGGCTCCCGACGAGGAGGATGACGGCGGCCGCGATGACGGCGTAGCCGCGAGCGAGGAGCTGGATGCCTTCGGCCGTCACGAGGGTGTCGGCGTAGAGGAAGAGTCCTCCGAGTCCGAACAAGAGGACCGAACAGACGACGAGCGCGCGCCACGGTGTCTTGGCGTAGCCAGCTTCCTTGGCCATCCCAGCGGCACTCCCACAGAAGAGGATCAGCCCGCCGACCGACAGCGGTGCGAGGTCGAACAGGATACCGACCTCGGCGATCGGGATGCCGAGGGCGATAAACAGCGGCCACGGGCTCGCCATCCGGTATTGGTCGCTCAATCCGGGGTCTTCGTCCATACCGGTCGTAACGGCTGGAGCCTACAAAGCACTTCGGAAGCGGCCTCAGGGGAGGAAGACACCGTGTCGGGCGAGGTAGTCGTTGACCGCCTTGATTTCGACGGGGCTGCCGATGATCCGGCAGTGCGTGTTCGCCGTGAACACCGTGACGACGAACTCCGATTCGAGTTCGTCACGCATCCCGTCGAGCGCGTCACAAGGGACTACGATCTCCGTGCTTTCACGGAGACGGGAGGGGTCCGGCATACGGTACTCGTCAGCACTCTGTGATGACTTTTAACCGTGTCGAAGTCGCACGATATACATTCTTCCCGCGGACGCACGCGAAGGCGAGGGCGCACGTGGCGCGCCGTGCCCGCGTGCTCGTCACGCGCACGCAAACACAGAAGGAAAGGGTTTTTCGAGGGACGAAGCGGAATTACGGGTAATGGGTCTTGAGGAGGAAATCGAAGAGCTCCAAGAGGAAATCGCCAGTACGCCCTACAACAAGTCGACTGAGGGGCACATCGGCCGGCTGAAGGCGAAACTCGCGGAGAAAAAGGAGAAACTGGAGAACCAGTCCTCCGCCGGTGGGGGGGTCGGGTACGCCGTCGAGAAGACGGGCGACGCGACCATCGCTCTCGTCGGCTTTCCGAGCGTCGGCAAGTCGACGCTCATCAACGCCCTCACCAACGCCGACAGTGAGGTCGGTGAGTACGAGTTCACCACGCTCGACGTCAACCCCGGTATGCTGCAGTACCGCGGGGCCAACATCCAAGTCCTCGACGTCCCCGGTCTCATCGAGGGTGCTGCGGGTGGCCGTGGTGGCGGGAAGGAGGTCCTCTCCGTCGTCCGGACCGCCGACCTGGTGGTCTTCGTCCTCTCCGTCTTCGAGATCGAGAAGTACGAGCGGCTGAGCGAGGAACTCTACTACAACAAGATTCGCCTCGACAAGGAGCCGCCGAGCATCTTCATCAACAAGAAGGGCCGCGGCGGAATCCGCGTCACGAAGACCGACGAGGTCCAACTGGACGAGGACACCATCAAGGGAATCCTGCGGGAACACGGCTACGTCAACGCCGAGGTGACCGTCCGCGGCGACATCACCGTCGACGAACTCATCGACGGCATCATGGACAACCGCATCTATCTCCCCTCCATCGTCACCGCCAACAAGGCGGACCTCATCGACGAGGACTATCTGCCGACCGTCCAGGATGACCTCCGCGACATCGGTCTCGACCCCGAAGAGGTCGTCTTCATCAGTGCCGAGAAGGAGAAGGGACTCGACGCGCTGAAGGACAAGATCTGGGACGCGCTGGGTCTCATCCGCATCTACATGGACAAGCCGGGCCGCGGCGTCGACTACGAGGAGCCGCTCGTGCTCATGGAGGGCGACACCGTCGGCACGGCCTGCAAAAAGCTCGGAAAGAACTTCGAGGAGCGGTTCCGGTTCGCCCGCGTCTCCGGGGAGAGCGCGAAACACGACGACCAACAGGTCGGCAAGGACCACGAACTGGCCGACGAGGACGTCCTCCGCATCGCCATCACCCGGTGAACGGACGTGGCCGTTCCGTCTCACGTCACCGGCGACGAGGCTGTCGGTACGGGTCGCTACCGACGGCTCCTTCTGATTGTCGCGCTCGCTGCCGTCCCGTGGTCGGTCCAGGTCTTCTCGACGGGTGACGTCACCTTTCTGTTCGCGTGGGGGCTGTTCAACACCAACCCGCCGAACGTTACCACCATCTGGGACTTCCTCCTCCGGTTCACGGTGGGACTCCCCGACTACATCCTCGCGTGGCCCCTCGGCGTGGCGTGTTATCTCGTCGCCGTCGCGAGCGCGGCGGTCGGTGCGGTAACCGGTCGCGAGGACGTCCGACTCACGGCCATCGCACTCGCGTTGGCCGGTGTCACCCAACTCCAGCTCGCACGCGGCTTCTCCCTCCAGCCGAACCGCGTCGCGTGGCCGCTCGGAACCGTCGTGCTGTGGGCTGTCGGCGGATATCTGCTGTACCGATACTACGCCGAGTAGCCGTAGCCGACCGCCGCTCGGTTTGTCATCCTTGTCACCCTTCTTTCAGTCGTCTGCCGTCGCGCCCGGCCGGTAGTTCCGGCTAACCTCTTTCCACGTACCCGTCCGGAAGCGGTAGTAGTTGAGCGCGGCGGGGATGGTCGTCTCGGCGAGGAAGGCGACGTAGAGACCCGTGATTCCGATGGCGGGGACGCTCGCGCCGACGAAGGCGAGGGCGATGGAGGTCGTCATCCCGAGGAACTGACTACCGAAGGCCCACCGCGTGTCGCCGCTGGCGTCGAGCGGCCCGGCCGCCCCGCCGGAGACGCCCTGGAAGACGACGGCGACGCAGGCGACGTAGACAAGCGAGACGGCGATAGAGAAGACCTGTGTCGTCGGATCTTCGACGAACAGCGAGACGATGGGGCGAGCGAAGACGGCGACGACGACCGCCGAGACGAGGTAGGTTGCCACGGCGAACCGGATGACCTCGCGGCCGTAGGTCTCCGCGATGTCCTCGTCGCCGGTGCCGAGTGCTTGGCCGACGAGGCTGGAGGAGGCGAGGCCGAAGCCCCAGCCGGGCGTGTTCATGATGCCCCAGATGCGTCGGGCGATGACGAACGCGGCGAGGACGCCCTCCTGCATCCCGCCGAGGATGGCGAGCATCGGGAACTCCGCGACCGTCCAGACGAGGTTTCGGCCCATTACCGGCAGGCCGATCTGGACGAGGTCCCGGAGGTTGTCGGCGTCGACGTAGCTGCCGAACGGGTCGATCTGAACCGGGAACGCGCCGACACCGGGGAGTCCCCCGCGCACGAGCCCGAGCGCGAACGCGCCGGTGACGATGGCGTTCGAGAACACGGTGCCGAGTGCCGCGCCGGTGACGCCCATGTCCAGCCCGAAGATGAGCACTGCGTTGAGACCGATGTTGATGACCGCCCCGCTCGCGCGTAGTACCATTGCGGTGTAGGCGTCGTCGGCACCGACGAGAACGCGGCTGCCGACAAGGTTGAGACCCGCAAAGGGCACTCCGAAGCCGACCACGGCGAGGTAGGTCGCACCGTAGTCGACGACGGCGGCGTTGCCGTTGATGAGCGAGATGAGTTCCGTCGAGTACGTGTAGAAGACAGCGGTGACGGGGAGACCGACGAGGACGACGAGGAGGGCACTGGAGCGCACGGCGAGACCGATTCCCTCGCTCTCGTCCGCGCCGTAGCGTTGCGAGACGAGTGCGATGGTGCCGCCAGCGACGCCGCCACCGATGGAGAAGGCGAGTCCCCAGAAGGGACCGGCGATACCGACGCCGGTGATGGCTGCCGTCCCCGCGGCGATCCCGACCATCGCCACGTCGACGGCGTTCTTCGACATCCGGGCGATACCGGTGACGATGCGGGGCCACGAGAGGTCGGCCGTCCGGACCGCTCGCTCGCGGTCGATCAGCCCGAGTCGGGCCAAGAGGAGACCGATAGAGACGATGAGACGGCGGAAGGGGTTCGGAAGCGAGGACACCGTACACATCCTTCCGGCGGAGCGTATAAACGAACTTCGTCACAGCTCGCGTGAGCGGTGTGCGAACGCGGTGCGGGGCTTCCGCGTTCGGCACGCTTTTCCACGTTCGTGGCGTTGTGCCGCGTATGTCTGGCACGTTCGACCACGTCATGATCCGCGTCGAGGATCTGGAGGAGTCGCTCGACTGGTATACCACACATCTGAACTACGAGGAGAAGGGTCGCTGGGAGGCCGACACCTTCACCAACGTCTACATCGGGCCCGAGGAGCTGCACGACGAGGGTGCGATGCTCGAACTCACGTACAACCACGGCGACAACAGCTACGAGCTGGGCAACGCCTGGGGACACATCGCCGTGCGCGTGCCCGAAGACGAGCTACAGTCCTCCTACGACCAGCTGATGGAGGAGGGCGTCGAGGACTACCGCGACCCCGAGTCCTGTGGCAACCGCTACGCCTTCGTCAAGGACCCCGACGGCCACGAGATCGAGATCGTCAAGCGCGACCAGGGCGCGAAGTGGAGCATCGACCACACGATGATCCGCGTTGAGGATGTCGACGAGGCAATCGGCTTCTGGACCCGCAAGTTCGAGTACGAGCACACGGGCCGCTGGGAGTCCGACACCTTCGCGAACTACTTCATGAAGCCCGAAGGGGCGTCCGAGCACGCGATGGCCATCGAGCTGACGTACAACTACGACGGCCGCACGTACGACCTCGGCGACGCCTGGGGGCATCTGGCCGTCCGCGCCGACGACCTCCACGACTACTGGGAGACGCTGGAGACCCGCGAGACCGAGCAGTACCGCACGCCCGCCGACTGCGACGACCTCTACGCGTTCACCAAGGACCCCGAGGGCCACGAGATCGAGGTCCTCGAACGCGACTGGAGCGACGAGTCGCTGTTCCCGGCGTAGAGCAGCGCGCGACACACCTCATCGGCGTGAGTGCGGCAAAACGTCTCGTTTTTTCAGACTGTCGACGACGAAAGTCGGTCGTGGTCCACACTGACACACGCCCGACAATCTCCCCCGTTACTGCCAGAAAGTACTTAAGCGAGAAATCGGCGAGAGGGCTTCTACCCCCTGAAATCGGCCGTGTGAAACGTTGACGCGATACACTGTTGACCACAAAGCATTTATAACGAGAGGCTTACGTTTGGACTGTACCCCTACCCATGGTGGCAGTAGTGAGTATCCCAGCCCGAGTCCGCCGCGCCGAGGTGGCACGGTGGGCACCGAGGTCCAGGGTGGGAGAAAGATGCCGCCGCCGACAGACTACAACCAAACCATGACATCTGATACTAATCAGAAGATCCGTGGCCTGCTGCTGGCTGCGCTGATGGTCACGTCCGTTTTCGCGGGCTCCATCGCGTTCGCCGGTACTGCAGCTGCGGCCAACAACCTCTCCGACGTGACGTTCAACGGGCAAACCCCGTCTGGACCGGTCAGCGTCGATGAGGGGGCGAGTGCATCGCACACGATTTCATTCCAGGTAGACAACGTTGCTGACGACGGCAACACGGACACCTTCCGCGTCGAGTTCCCTAACGCGTACCAGGGCTCGCTCACGCTGGAGGATGTCTCGGTCGAGAACAGTGACGATAGTTCCACTATCGAAGTCACTGGCACGAGCGTCGTCAACAGCGGCGACACGCTCCAGTTCACTATCAGCCCTGACAGCAACGCTGATACCGTTGACGTCACGGCAACCGTCGACGTGACGGTCGAGCAGCCGAACGTCCAGTCCACGACTGACTACGGCATCAACGCCGAAGTCGTCGACAGTGACGGCCCGACCGCGTCCGCTGAGGACGTCGTCGTGCTGAGAGTCCAGGACACGGACAGCAGTAACGTCGACACCGACAGTGTCTCTGGCCCGTACTACGCTGGCCAGACGCTCCTGTTCACTGACGACAACATGGACACCGGCTCGATCACGTCCGGCGAGTCCATCACGGTCTACACCGAGGACGAAGACAACGCCGATGAGCCCGACCAGCTCGCGCTGGACCTCGAGGCTCAGACTGACGGCGAAGTTCTCATCGACACCGACGGACTCGAGTCCGACGACTACGTTGTCCTCGACAGCGACGACAACCTCGTCGCAAGCTTCTCGCTCGTCGAACAGCGGTTCGACGTCGAGTTCGACGACAGCACCGTCACTGACGAAGGCTCCGACGCACAGACGGAGCTCGACGTCTCCTCGGCGAACCGTGCAGGGGACTTCACGGCTAACGTCTCCGCGGACGGTCTCGACGCAGGCGACCTGCAGAACATCTTCGCAGACTACGACACGTCGACGACCGACGACGACGACATCCTCACGGTCACCCTGAACAAGGACCAGACCGAGACTGTCGACTTCACCGACATCGACCGCGGTGACTACACGTTCAACTTCTCCGTGACCGACACGGACGCAGAAGCTAGCGACGACATCACTGTTGAGCGCCTGAACAAGAACTACCAGTTCGAAGACGGTAGTGTCTCTGTCGCTCGCGGTGGTATCGCTGAAGTCAACATCTCGATGGGCGACGCCTCGACCGGCGCTGTCTCCATCGGTAGTGAAGAAGACGGCTTCGTCTACAACGCGTCCATCGAGGACGACAACGACGACGGCTACGTCAACTTCACGATTAACACGTACGACCAGACGATCTCCTCCGCTGACGACATCGTCGGCGACGGAGACGACTACGCGACGGGTACGATCATCCCGAGCACCGACAGCGAAGACGTTCCGCTTGCAGCAGCGAACTACGACCTCGCAGTCGGTCCCGAGGAATTCTACCGCCACGATACCGACGACAGCTCCGATGACGTCGGTACCCTGGCAGTGACCGACCGTACGACGACGGGCGTCCAGACGTGGACGGCCTCCGAAGACGCTCGCAGCGACATCTCGAACGCTGACGACGTCGCCAGCGCTATCGAGAACGGTACCGTCACGCAGGACGGCACCATCGCACAGGGCGACCACATCATCGTCCAGATCCAGGCATCTGGCCTGGACGGGTACATCGAGGCTGTCTCGACTGAGACCGACTCGTCTGAGGTCTCCGACGCCTTCGAAGGTGCAGACGAGGGTGTCAACGGACACCTCAACCTGACGATCCGTCAGACCAACCCCGAGCCGAACCGTCCGAACAAGATGGTCAACAACCAGACCATCGACTACATCGTCGACGGTGACAACGGTCAGGTCTTCGCGGTCATCGACACGGCCGAGAACGACCAGATCATGCGCGAGAACGGTGACGCCAGCGAATGGGACGACAACGACGAATTCGACGTCTCCTTCGACGTTGTCAGTGCCTCCGAACTCGCAGAGGGTGACGAGGAAGTCACCTCGTCCTTCGAGATGGTGACGCGTGAAGCCACGCTCGACGCCAACGATGACGACATCGTCGAAGTCGAAGCAAGCGAGAACGCTTCGATCTCCGGCACGTCGACCATCGCAGCTGGCAGCGAGATCCAGCTTCGCGTCCAGTCCGTCTCGGGCTCCGACAACCCGTTCGTCGCAACCCAGACGGTCAACGTCTCGGCTGACGGTACCTTCTCCGGTTCGTTCGACTTCTCGGACCGCGCAGTTGGTACGAACTTCACCGTGACGGCAACCGACACCTCGCGTAGCAGCTTCGACGAGGATGTCGAGTACGATGGTACGGTCGTTGAGCAGATCGACGACTCGACCACCACGGAAGAGCCGGACACGACGACGGAAGAGCCGACGACGGAAGAGCCGACGACGGAAGAGCCGACGACGGAAGAGCCGTCCGAGACGACGACGACGACGGACGAGCCTGAGACGACGACCACCACGTCGCCCGGCTTCGGCATCGCCGTCGCCCTCGTCGCACTCGCAGGTGCTGCACTCCTCGCACTCCGCCGCGAGAACTAACCAGCGCTAACTAACCACCGGCTCACGCCGGCCCTTGCAGCAATTTTTCTTTGGGACGCTACACCCGCCAGCGACAGCTCCATCGCTCGCTCGTGCGTCCGAACACCACCAACGACAAGGGATTTATTCCGCCACGCCGTTGCAACGCGTATGCCCGGTGTGTTTTCCGACACCCTCGCCTGGGTGGTCATCCTCCTGTTCGGTGCGGGCGTCGTGCTCGAACGGTACGACGAGCGTGCCGCACGGATCACCACCACCGGTGCGTGGGTGTTGTTCGCCCTCTTCTGGCTCCAGCTCATCCCCCACTTCATCTTCGAGCACAAGAGCTACGTCGAGGGCATCCTCACCATCGTCGCCGTCCCCGCCAGCATCTACGCCGGCTGGCTCCTGTATCAGGGCCGTTCGACGCTCATGATTCTCTCGCGTGCCGTCGCCGTGATGGGACTCGTCTATCTCCCGTTCGAGACGATTCCAGCGATTACGGTCGCGGGCCTGACCATCCCCGCACCACGACGCTTTCTCATCCAGACCGTCGCCGACCAGACGGGGTTCATGATGAGTCTGTTCGGCTACAACCCGGAGGTCGTCATGGGAACCGAGAGCGGCTACCCGAGTGCGTTCCTCTTTACGACGCCCGAGGGTCACCGGCTGCACTTCGAGATCGTGCTGGCCTGTACCGGTCTCGGGAGCATGGCCATCTTCGCGGGACTCATCGCTGCCGTCCGGGCACCGCTCTCGCGGAAGCTCCGCGCACTGGCCATCTCGATGCCCATCATCTACGTGCTCAACCTCGCGCGGACGACGTTCATCGGCGTCACCTTCGGCAACCAGTATCTGCAGTTCTTCGTCGACGAGGTGCTGTTCCTCTTCGGTTCCAGCGACCCCTACATGGTGTCGTGGTTCATCTCCGACCGCATCATTAGCCAGCTCCTGGCCGTGGTCGTCCTCGTCGGGCTGACCTACGCCGTCGTCCGCGAGCTACCCGAACTGCTCGTCGTCATCGAAGACGTCCTCTACATGGTGACCAAAGAGGAGTACGACCTACAGGAGGCACTCGACGTCCGTGTGCCGCGCGCCGACGGCGGCGAACAGGTCGACGAGTAGCGGAGAAGAACGAGACGACTCTTTTCGACGAGCAGTGACGGCAGTTACAACGGCTCCAGCAAATCCGACGGACAGCCACCGAGCTGCTCGAGTGCCTCGGCTTCGACGTGGTGGAGGTCTCCGGGAATCACGAGCATGTGGAGTGGGTCCCCGAAGTCACGTTCTGCGAGTGCGGAGAGTTTGTCGGCGGCGACGAGCGGGTCGGGACTTCCGGCGCGGGCGACGACGACGGCGACGGTGTCTTTCCAGCCGTCGGCGAACATCTCCGCCGCCGTCGAGGCACTCATGTACTCGTCGCGGTGGGCCTTGATGTCGAGATAGACCAGCGTGTGGAGGCCGCGTTCGAGGTTCGCTTCGATGCTGTCGATGACAGATTGGGGAACGTCGTCACCGCCGTGGGCGTAGGGGAAGGGGAGCGTGACGGCTTTTCCGAAGCGGTAGTTCTGCAGACCGGTCAGACCGGATGCCGCCGACTGTGCGGTCACCCCGTGGATGACGCGCGTCTCGATACCGCGGTCGATGGCTCGGAGCCGGAGGTCGACGTGCGTCGTCGAGATCATCGTATCGCCCGCGGTGAGGAAGGCGACGTCCTCCTCCTCGGCGGCGTCGAGGATGGCTTCGGGGTCCTGTTCGGTGCCCGCGCGGTCGCGGACTTCGATGTCGACGTCGTGGTGGGCGGCGAGGTCCTCGACCGTCGTCCCGATGAGTTTGCTGGTGTAGAACTCTGCGAAGGCGCGGTCGGCTGCGCGGAGTGCCTCCCGTCCCTCGACAGTGATGGAGCGTTCGTCGTAGAGACCGAGTCCGATGAAGGTGAGCATACGTGCTCTCGGCCGCGGGGATTCATAAGCGGCGCGTGTTCGGTGTCGTCGGAGACGTCACTCCTCGTCGGGCGAGTCGACGTGCCGCTCGCGGTGGAGCCTCCGGGCTTCTTCGGGTGTGACGGTCAGCCACTCGTCGTCGACATGGAGCTGGACCATCCCTTCGGGGACGTCGACGTCGACGTCCTCAGTGTGGGCGTCGACGAGATGTTCGACGTACTGCTCTCGTGCGGCCGCGGCTGCGGGGGCGAACGACCGCCACGCACAGCCCGGCCGGGAACACCGGTACATAATCTCTGCCCTGCGGGAAGCGACTGCGGGCTAAAACGGTTCTGAATGGGTCAAGCCGTCACCGACAGGGATTCAGAGTGCGGTATCGCACTTCGGGCAGGCGTCGGGATACTTCCGGCCGTCGAAGGAGGGGAGACCGAACTCCGGCTCGGCGAGTTCGGTCCGCCGGACGCTCTTGCCGCACTGCGAGCAGGTCTTCATGGCGTGTGCAGTGGTAACGAGGCTATTTGAACCCCTCGGCCGGGGGCAACAGAGGTAACGGACAGGGGGTTCCGCGACCACACCGTTATTCTCTCCGCCGCGCTGGAGATAAGACGTGATCACGCCTGTCGCGTCCGACGGGGACTACTCGACACTACGAGCACTCCTCTCGGACTACCACGAGTGGATGCACGAGCACGCTGGCGACGTCTACGGCCCGGACGCCGAGCTCCGTCACGACGTCGAGTCACTGGCCGACGACCCCGAGTCGTGGGCGTGGATCGCCTCCCACGACGGGGAGCCCGCGGGCTGTGTCCTCCTGTACGGAACCGCTGGCGACGTCGCCGAGTTCAAGCGGCTGTGGGTCGACCCGGCCGCCCGTGGTTCCGGTCTCGGCCGAGCACTCGTCGAGACGGTCGCCGAGAAGGCCCACACGGAGGGCTACGAGACACTCGGTCTCACGACGCCACCGTGGGCGACGGCCGCACACGAACTCTACGAGTCACTGGGCTTCGAGCGGACACCGCCCTACCCCGAGACGCGGCTTCCGGAGCAGTTCCACGACGAAGCGTTGTTCATGCAGCTGAAGCTGTCGGCGACAGAGGAGTGAGAGCCGAGTGGGTAGATGAGAGAAGTAAGGCACACGGAAAGGCGTCGCTGGACGAGATGGGTTGCGCGAGAAGAGCCGGTGGAGGGATTTGAACCCTCGGCCTATTCCTTACGAAGGAATCGCTCTGCCAGCTGAGCTACACCGGCGCGTGCGGACACGTCGGCCGTTCCAACGCATCTCTTCCTACCGCGAATACCTCAATAAGGGTTCCGGAATACGGCCACTGTGACGCGGTGGGCCATGCCACGGCCGTCGCCTCACGCCCGTCGCGTCAGGCGAACGTCCAGACAGACGTTGTACTCGTGGGGGGCGTAGGAGCGGACGGTCTGCTCTCCTAAGACCTCGACCTCGTATTCGGGTTCGGCGGCGGCGCGAACCGCAGCCAGCCCGGGACCGAACGGGTCGTCCTCGTGTTGGATGTCGTAGAGGTGCAGGACACAGTCGTCGCCCGCGACGGCGACGGCGGTGTCGAGGAAGTCGTCGGCACTGTGTGGAAGGTTCATAATCACGCGGTCGGCCCAGTCGGTGTAGTCGGCGGCGACGTCGCGAACGTCGCCGTGGACCGCAGTCACGCGGTCCGCGACCTTGTTGCGGCGGGCGTTCTCGCGGAGATACTCGACGGCCGCCTCGTTGAGATCGACACCGACAACCTCGGCACCCCGTGCAGCACAGGGGATGGCGAAGGGACCGACACCGGCGAACATATCGAAGACGTGCTCGCCCTCGTGGACTTGTTCGACGACGCGGTGGCGTTCGGTTGCGAGCCGTGGCGAGAAGTAGACGGAGGCGATGTCCAGGAGGAACTCGAAGCCGTACTCTCGGTGGACGGTCTCGGTGTCGTCGCCGACGAGGACGTCCCAGTCGCGGACGCGAAGTTCGCCCTTGATCTTCGAGGCGCGGTTGACGACCGTCTCGGCGCGGATGTCCGATTCGACGAGCGCGTCGGCGATGGCCTGGGCACGCTCGGGGTCGTCCTCGTCGACGATGACGATGTCACCGAGGCGTTCGTAGCTGGGTTCGAAGCCGAGGACGTCTTCGGGGAGCGTCCGGCCCTCGCGTGCTGGGGCGTCGTAGTCGACGACGTCGTAGTCGGTGGGGACGGCGGTCGCGTCGGCGACGGGGATGTAGAGGACGCCGTCGTCGACCACGATGTCGTGGCCGTGGTCAAGGAGGTCCGCGTCGGCGAGTGTCCGACGAGTCGCCTCGCCCTCCTCGCGCGGGACGCGGACACAGGGTACGTTCATGTTCCGACCGACGCGGCCGCTGCGAGTAAGGCTGACGTTTTCTCAGTTCAGCGGTGGACGGCAACCGCGTGGACGACAGCGGTGGCGAAGAGCGCGAGCGCGAGGACCGTCGCGTAGACGAGCCCCGGGAGGAGGTCGAAGGGGTAGAGCCCCGCCCACGCGACGCCCGCGAGCAGGAGTCCGACGGCGGCGAACCCGAAGTAGTAGTTCGACCACGGCGTCGGCCGCGTCGGCTTGTCGAGGTAGACGGTGAGTGCCTCCGCGCGCGGCGTGAGCGTCAGATTCTCCCACGCCCGTTCGGCCTCGATGAGACCGGCGTCTTGGAGCATCGGGAGATGCGTCTGGTGCAGCGAGGTGTAGACACGCTTGCGTTGCTTGTAGGTCACCGCTTCGGGGGTGACGTCGTTCTCCCACGCGGCGATGCGCTCTGCGAGGTCTCGGATGCCGACCGGCGTCTCGGTCATCTCGTCCGTACTGAGGAGGGCGAGCACGTCCCGCCGCCGCGCGTTCGAGAGCGCGGAAAACACCGTGTCTGCGGTGAGGTCTGCTGGCTGTGTTTCGGGCGGGAGGGTGGTCGCGACGGATGTGCTCATATCTCACACAGTCTTGGCAAGAGACAGTATGTATGGACCCGTTACTGAGCGTCAGCAACTGCCTAGCGTCCGCATAGACACGGCCTACCGTTCGGTCTTCGTCGGCCGGTTCGGGGGGTCCGCGGCTCGGAGCCGACTCAGAACAGCGGATCGACCGTCTCGGCCACGGCGTCGAGTGTCGGTGGGACCGACGTGTCTGGACCTGGCAGCCGCAGATCCCCCGCACGCCGTGACTGTGCGGCGGCGGCTGTCCAGAGGTCGTCGAGCCGGGGGACGTGGCGCACGCCGGAGAGCAGCAACGTACACGTCAGCGTGTCGCCGCCCGTGTCGCGGACGTCGCCGCCGACGAGGCTCACACCCACCTCGTCGCGTAGCCACCGGTCGGCGTAGTCGACGCCGTGGCGTGGGCGCGTCTCGGGAGGGCCGTCGAGGACGAGCCACGCTGCCTCTGCGACGGGTGGCCGGGACGCGAGCGACGTGTCCTCGCCCGTTGCGACGCGTCGCACCGACCACCGGCCGACGTGCGACGGCGACACGCCGAAGGCTGCATCGCGGACGACCCGGACGACCGCCATCGTCTCCCGACCCGTGGGTCGCCTCCCGCGGAGCCGCGCGAAGAGCCGTCGCTCGGCCGGAAGCCGCGCCTCGGAGAGCACGGACAGCCGTCCCGCCGCGAGCACCGAGGAGACCGTCGCCGCCACGTCGGGGCGGAAGACGGCGATCTCCTCGCTGTTCGAGTTGTTGGAGGCCGCGTCGGCTGGTTCCCGCTTGCCGGAAGCGTCGCTGACGCCGTCGCGGCCATCGCCGTCGACGCCGCCGTGTTCCTGCCACGCCGATAGCGGCCGACTGTGGGGACCTCCGCCCCCGAACACTGCCGCGACCCGACGCGCGAGCGTCGAGACATCCGAGCCATGACAGCCGTCGCCCGTGTCGACGACGAGGCTGTCGACCTCGCGGACGAAGGTCACGAGCGAGCGAGCAGTGTCGTAGGCGGTCGATTCGTCGGCGTCGCGGGCGGGGAGGACGCCGAGTCCGTAGACCGGTCGCGAGAAGAGCCGGGTGAGAGCGCGGGCGACGACGGGCGCGCCACCGCCGCCGGTTCCGCCACCGAGGGCGGCGACGACGAGGAAGGCGTCCGCGCGATGCGAGGGGAGACAGTCGACCCCGGCGAGAATAGCGTCGAGGTCTTCGGCAGCGATGCTCGCGGCGAGTTCGTTGTCACCGTCGACGCCCGCACGGGCGGGATACGCCGCGCCGACGACGACGCGGTGGCTGGCCGGGACGGAGCGGAGACCGGCGACGTCCGCGACTGCCGTATCCACCGCGATAGCACCAGCGACGAGGCCGCCACCGTGTGCCCGGTCGTGTGCGACCAGCGCGTCGACGACAAGTCCGCCTACGCGTCCGACGCCGATGAGCGCGAGTTCCAAGAGTTCTCTCGGGAGAGAAGCGAGCGACAGCGAAGAGTACTCGCCGCATACTCGGAACGCGACTCGTTTATACGCGTGCTACCCCGAGTGGTCGCTATGTCGCTCGACAGCGACCCCCGATTCCCCGATCCACAGCCCGGCCCGTCGGCGCGTCGGCTCGCGTTCAGACTCGGCTGTACGGCCCTGTTCTCGGCACTGTTGCTCGTGCAGTTCCGGGGGCTGGTCGCGACGGCGATTCCCCTTCTCTGGCCGCCTGCGGACCCGCTCTCGCGGTGGCTCGGCTTGGTGACCGTGCTGGTCGGCTCCTTCTTCGTCCTGCCGGGTGTGGTCGGCTCGCTCGTCGCCGACTTCGTCTACGACCGCTATCTCGAAACCGACGGGTGAGAGCATGTCGTCGAGGGCCGCGCCGCGTTAATCGTCCGTTTCGGCAGACACTCCGGAGCGACGGCCGCGCTCGACCGCGTCCGTGACCGCCCCGAGCACCGCGTCGGGCGCGACCGTCGTCGCATGCGAGCGCAGCCCGTCGTAGATCCGCGCGGCCGACTCGCCAGCGTAGTTGCGCTCGGCGAAGGGTCGCGTCTCGACGAGGACGAGTTCGTCGGCCGCGCGGGCGGCTTCGAGGTTCGCCACGTTGCCCTCGCCGACTTCCACGTCGACGACGAGCGTCGCGTCCGCGCGTTCGACGTGGTCGATGACCGTCTCGCGGGCGGCGGCGTCCACCGGGGCGAAGGGGTCGACCGTCACGACGTCGAGACCGAGCTGGCGGGCCGTCTCGGTGTCGGAGTCGCCCTCGTTGAGCGCGCCGACGGAGACCTCGTAGCCCGCCGCCGAGAGGAGATAGAGGTAGCGCGCCGCGCTCCCGCCGCCGCCGACGACGTGGACGCGGCCCTCGGCGTCGCCCGTCGCACGCTGCTCGGGCAACGCGGTGACGTAGACCGATCCTGTGACGGGGTGCTTCGAGACCACCGCGTTGGCCCCGAAGGCGCGTTCGAGCGTCTCCTCGGTGAGGACCGAGGCGGGGTCGCCCGCGGCGAGGACAGAGCCGTCGCCGAGGAGTAGGAGGTCGTCGCAGTAGTGCGCCGCGAGGTTGAGGTCGTGGATGGCGGCGACGACGGTCTTGCCGTCGTCGACGAGGTCGCGGACGAGTTCAAGCGTCCGCACCTGATGGTTGATGTCGAGACTCGCGGTGGGTTCGTCCAGCAGGAGCAGCGGCGTGTCCTGGGCGAGCGCGCGGGCGAGCAGCACTCGCTGGCGTTCGCCGCCGGAGACGGCCGTGACGGAGCGGTCTGCGAACTGTGTGACGTCCGTCCGTTCCATCGCGCGGTCGACCGCGTCGTGGTCTTCCCCCCGCATTCCGCCGAACCGCGAGAGGTAGGGCGTCCGGCCCATCTCGACGGTCTGGCGGACGGTGAAGTCGAACGCGAGGCTCGTGTCCTGTGGGACGGTCGCGACGTGGCGGCCGACCGCCTTCGCCGACAGCCCCGTAATCGTCTCACCGGCGACGCGCACCTCGCCCCGGTCGGGCGTGAGCGCGCCGTTCAGTGCTCGGAGGAGCGTGGTCTTGCCCGCGCCGTTGGGACCGACGAGACCGACGAACCGGCCCGCGTCGGCACTCGCGGTGACGCCGTCGAGGACGCGCACGCCGCCGAGGGAGACGGCGACGTCGTCGATTTCCAGAAGCTTGCTCACAGCTGATGCACCTCCTGTCGCCGCAGGAGATAGAGGAAGAAGGGCGCGCCGATGGCGGCGGTGACGATGCCGACTGGCAGCTCCGCGGTGCCCGCACGGGCGATGGTGTCGGTGGCGACGAGGAACGAGGCCCCCGCCAACGCCGAGGTCGGGAGGAGAATCCGGTGGTCGGGACCGACGACGAGCCGGAGGATGTGCGGGACGATGAGACCGACGAAGCCGATGACGCCCGTCACGGAGACGGCGGCGGCCGTGACGACGCTGGCGACGGCGAGGAGCAGTTTCTTCGTCCGGGCGACCTCGATACCGAGGCTGTGGGCGTCTTCTTCCCCCAAGAGGAGGACGTTGAGGTCGCGGGCGTGCGCGAGCAGGACGACGAAGAGCACGGGGACGAGGGCGGCGACGACGAGCACTTCGCTCCACGCGGTGCTGTCGAGATGGCCCATGAGCCAGTAGACGACCTGTCGGAGGCTCTCGCCGCTGTGCAGGAGCATGAACGAGGTCACGGCTCCCAAAAGCGTCTGCACCGCGACGCCCGCGAGCAGGAGCGTCGCGACGGGCGTCCGGCCGCCTTCGGTCGCGATGAGATAGACGCCGAAGGCCGTCACGAGCGCGCCGATGAAGGCCGCGCCCTGCAGTTGGAGACCGAACGGGAGCGCGAAGGGGACGACGATGGAGAAGACCGCGCCCGCGGCCGCGCCGGAGGAGACGCCGATGATGGAGGGGTCGGCCATCGGGTTGCGGAAGAAGCCCTGCATCACCACGCCCGCCGAGGCGAGCGCGAAGCCGACGACGGCTCCGAGGACGATGCGGGGGAGGCGAATCTTCATGACGATGGTCGAGTGGGTGTCTTTCACCGCGAAGTCGAAGGGGTGGACGACGCTCACGTCGGGGGCGGGAACCGGAACCGAGAGACCGACGAGCGAGACGTCGGCGACGGAGAAGGCGACGCTCGTCGGCAGCGCGACGGCGTTGAGGACGGCCTTCGCGACCGTCTCTGCGGGGATAGAGACCGGGCCGATGCCCGCGCTCACGAGGACGACTGCAGCGAGCAGGCCGGTGAGGGCGAGCGACCAGACGCCGGTCTTCGTCGTCACGCGCATACTACGAAAGCCTACTTGCATTAGATAAATACTTATTGGATTAGTGAGTCCGACCCGACGATGCGTACCACACGAGCGATGTTGATCGCGCTTCTCGTGACGCTCTCCGTCGTCGGTGCTGGTCTCGGGCCAGCCACGGCGGCAGCGTCGGCGAGCGTCCAGGAGCAGACACAGTGTAGTTTCCCGTTCACCGCGACCGACGCGACCGGGACGGAGATAACGGTAGACGAACGCCCCGAACGCGTGACGACGCTCAACCCGAGTGCGGCCCAGACGATGTGGGAGATCGGCGGCCGCGAGCAGGTCGTCGGCCTCTCGCAGTTCGCGCTCTATCTCGACGGCGCGGAGTCGAGACAGAACGTCTCGGCGGCCGGGTTCGGCGTCAACAACGAGAAGGTCGTCGGCACCGACCCCGACCTCGTCCTCGCGCCGAACTCCATCTCCAACGAGACGGTGCTCGCGCTCCGTGACGCCGGGCTGACGGTCTTCCGCTTCGAGTCGGCCACCTCCATCGAGGCAATCGAGGCGAAGACGACGCTGACGGGGCAGCTCACCGGCAACTGTGCGGGTGCTGCGGAGGCGAACGCGTGGATGACCCAGAACGTCGACGCCGCCCAGACGGCCGTCGAGGGCGCGGAGCGTCCCCGCGTCATCTACCCCCTCGGCGGCGGCTTCGTCGCCGGTGACGAGACGTTCATCGACGCGATGATCACGGCCTCCGGCGGCAGCAACGTCGTCGCCGACTTCGGTCTCGCGGGCTATCCCGAACTGAGCGACGAGGAGGTCATCGAGTCGGGGCCCGAGGTCGTGCTCATCTCCACGCCGGGCGGTGCCGCCATCCTCGACTCGGAACCCTACGCCAGCACGCCCGCTGCGGAGAACAACCGAACCGTCTACGTCGAGCGGAACTACCTCAATCAGCCCGCACCGCGGAGCGTGGTCTACGCGGTCGGCAACATGACGGCGGGCTTCCACCCCGACGCCTACGGTGGGGCACAGTTCGTGACGCGTGCGGAGGTCGCGGCGTCGATGGAGACGGACGAGCCGACCGAGACGACCCAGACGACGACCACGCCGGCACCCGTCGACGACACGCCGGCAACAGCCGAACCGACGGACGCGACGAGTCCCGGGTTCGGTGTCGCGGCTGCCGTCCTCGCGCTCGTCGCGACGACGCTGCTCGCCACCCGCCGTCGCTGACGACTCGACTCTCTTTCTCGCACGCGACGCTTCGTACTCTCCCGTCGACGACTGCCCAGCGACTGGTACGGGCGGGACTGGAAGGGGCCGCGCTGTCGACGAACCCCGGTACCTCAAGCACCACAACGAGCGAAGCGAGTGAGGAGCGCAGAGTGTGCCGCGGGAGTCGACAGCGCGGGGGCTTCCGAGGTGTTCTCGGCGGTTCCCACGACACTCCCCCTGGAAGCAGACCAAGCACCACCCCAGAATAGCGGACCACAACCGTATTACGGCCGGGTCACGCCAGTTCGGATATGGTCGAGAACGTCATCTACCCCGCCTACATCGACGCGGAGTTGACGCGGTCGGAAGGGCGACGGGTCCCCCTCGATAACGCCGTCGAGGAGCCGACGGTCGAGGAGATCGCGAAGGCAGTCCAGCAGGTCGGCTACGACGCCATCGTCGAGCGCGACAAGACGTACTCCCGCGAGTACGAACAGCGCGGACGCGTCCTCGTACAGGGAGCGGACGATTCGAGCAAGAACGACCTCGTGGCCGCCGTGGCGGCCTACGTGGGCATCCTCCGGGACTGATGCAGCGCGTCGGCACCGTCTCGAAGACGGCACAGAACCTCGCCATCATCCACTGTGACGGCGAGGACCACCCCGACATCGGCACGAGCGTCGTCGACGAGTCGCTCTCGCGGGTCGGCCGCGTCGTCGACGTCTTCGGCCCGGTGAGCCAGCCCTACGTCGCCGTCGCGACCGACTCGGGCGTCCTCCTGACCGATTTGTTGGGACAGAAGCTCTACGCGCGATAGGGAGAAACGCAACCACCAAACGTTCCGCGGCCGAACGGCCCGTATGAACTCCCGCACGTACTGGGGCGTCGGCCTCGCCGCCCTCATCTTCCTCCTCGTCCAGTTGGGCGCGCTGGCACTCGTGCCCTCGTTCGAGGCCGCCGGCTACCAGACCGTCGAGGACCCCTCGGACCCGACGAACAGCCTCTACTACATCGCCGCCATCCTCGTCATGACGGGGTTCATGCTCGCGGCGTTCAAGTACAATCTCGACCAGGTCATCCGCGGCATCATCATCCTCACGAGCGGCCTGCTCGCGTGGTACGTCTTCAACGTCCTCGTCTCGCCGGTCGTCGCCGTCGCGCTCGCCGTCGCCGTCTCGGTCGCGCTGCTCGTCTACCCCGAGTGGTACGTCATCGACACCGCGGGCGTGTTGATGGGGGCGGCCGCGGCCGCGCTGTTCGGCATCAGCTTCGGTCTCCTGCCCGCCGTCGTCCTCCTCACGCTGCTCGCGGTCTACGACGCCATCAGCGTCTACGGCACCGAACACATGCTCGACCTCGCCGAGGGCGTGATGGACCTCAACATCCCCGTCGTGCTCGTCATCCCGCTCACGCTGTCGTACTCGCTGTTGGACGCACAGGCCGACGCGAAGGCCGAGGAATCTGCCAGCACTGCCACCGACGGTGGCGACACAGCCGACGCCAGCGACGCCAGTGACGACGCCGAAGTCAGTGCTGACGCCGCCGAAGTGGCCGACGACACCGAGTCCCGCGGCGAGGAGGTCTCGCCCGACGCCGACGAGCGCGACGTCTTCTTCATCGGTCTCGGCGACGCGGTCATGCCGACCGTGATGGTCGCAAGCGGTGCGTTCTTCCTCGACGCCGGCAACCTCGGGCTCTCCGTCCTCCCGGCACTCAACCTTCCTGCCCTCCTTGCGATGGTCGGGACGTTCCTCGGACTCGGCACGCTACTGTGGATGGTGATGAAGGGCCGTGCCCACGCGGGACTTCCGCTGCTCAACGGCGGTGCAATCGGCGGCTACCTGCTTGGTGCGGTGCTCTCGGGCGTCTCGCTCGTGCAGGCACTTGGTCTCGGGCCGTATCTCTGAGGGAGAAACAGTCGCTTAGTCGTCCGCGCCTTCGCGCACCTTGACGGCCATGCCGCTGTCGAAGTCGAGAATCGCATCCGCAGAGAGTTCTGCGCGACCGACGGCGAGCAGGTCGCCACGCTCGTGGACGACGGCCACTTCGTCGCCGGGGCGAATCTCCTCGTCGACGTCGCAGACGAACTTCGCGAAGACGTTCTTGCCGTCGCGGACGAACGGTTCGCTCTCGTCGTCGACGACGACGCGGTTCGCCAGTCCGTCGCGGGCGGCGACGAGGCGGGCACCGCCCTCGATACCGAGCGTGAACCGGCCGTCGGTGCCGTAGGAGACGACGCGGTCGTCACCGGCGTGAATCTGGCGGGGGCGGCCGCTGGTCGACCGCGATACCCGCAACTGCTCGTCGGCAGGAAACAGTCCGTCGCCCGCGCCCGCGCCGAACTGGTAGTCGGCAACGGTCCGTAGGTCGGCGAGATCCTCGGCGTCACTCATGGCGCGTCGTTGCCGACGCGCGGTGAAAGCGGCTTCGGATGCGCGTGGCGAATCAGAGCAGGAACGTGTCCTCGCGCTCGGACATGTCGATGAAGGCGTCTGCGGCCTCGACGAGTTCGTCGGCGGTGGAGTTCTTGAACGCCGCGACCTCGATACGAACCCCTTCGTGACGGAGATGCGAGCAGAGCCGGGCGAAGTCGCCGTCGCCCGAGCAGAGGACGACCGTGTCGACGTGGTTCGCGAGCGTGACGGCGTCCAGCGCGATGCCGAGGTCCCAGTCGGCCTTCTTCGACCCGTCGCCGAAGGTCTTGATGTCCTTGATCTTCGCCTCGAAGCCGATGTCGACGAGCGCGTCGAAGAAGCGTTCCTCGTCGGGCGACTCCGCACGGATGACGTAGGCGATGGCCCGCGTCAGTTCCCGGCCCTGCACCGACTTCTCCAAGAGCGAGGAGTAGTCGATGTTTCGTGAGTAGAGACTCTGGGCGGTGTGATAGAGGTTCTGCGCGTCGGCGAGGACCGCGACGCGCTGGTTCGGGTGAATTTCAGTCATTACTCGGCCAGTCCGGGCGGAGCGCCATAGAAGCTTCGTCCACGCCCCGTCCGGGTGGTCTCGGACGGCTCCGATTCGGAGCCCCACGAGCCGCGACAGACGCCCCGGTTCGTGTCACCACGGGCCATGGCAGGCAGTTCTGGTGCGTGACGTAAGTTATAATATCGAGAGTCACAGTAGCCTAAACGTGATTCACGCCGTCGTTGCGTCGGGCACGCCCCGGACAACAGCGGCCGCGTTCGCTTTTCTCAAAAAACGTCCGTAACCTCGCTCGCGGCAGGGGTGGCGACCCTGTCCCGGGTGAACCCCCGGCGGAGGTACGGACACGAGAGTACGACAACCAGAGACAGGACACATGACACGCACACACTTCAACGGGGTCTATCCGGCGATGACGACGCCGTTCACCCCCGACGGCGACATCGACTTCGAACAGCTTCGAACGGACGCACAACGACTCGTGGACGCCGGTGTCGACGGGCTGGTCCCCGTCGGCTCGACCGGCGAGAGCGCGACGCTGACGCACGACGAACACGTGGAGGTGGTGGAGGCGGTCGTCGACGAGGTCGACGACGTCCCCGTCATCGCCGGTTCCGGCTCGAACTCCACGCGGGAGGCACTCGAACTCTCCAAGCGCTCGGCCGACGCCGGTGCCGACGCACTGCTTCTCATCTCACCCTACTACAACAAGCCCGAACCGGCCGGGATGTACGAGCACTACCGGACCATCGCCGACGAGGTCGACGTCCCCCAGATCGTCTACAACGTCCCCTCGCGGACGGGCCGCAACATCGCGGTCGACACCGTCGTCGAGCTCGCGAGCCACGAGAACATCGCGGGCTACAAGGCAGCCAGCGGCGACCTCAACCGCGTCTCGGAGGTCGTCGAACGCACGCGCGACGAGGCCTTCGACGTCCTCTCGGGCGACGACGGACTGACGCTGCCGGTCCTCTCGGTGGGCGGCACGGGTACCATCAGCGTCATCGCCAACATCGAACCCGAACGGACCTGCGCGCTCGTCGGTGCCGCGCTCGCGGGCGACTACGACCGTGCGCGGGCCATCCACCACGAACTCGGCCCGCTGACCCGCCAGCTGTTCGTCGAGACCAACCCCATCCCGGTCAAGGAGGCGATGCAGATGCGCGGCCACGGCAGTGCCAGAATGCGGCCGCCGCTGTCGCGGCTCTCCGAACAGCACCGTGACCGGCTCCGACAGCTGCTCGCGGAACTCGAGGGCGACGTGGAACCCGTGGAGGCCGAGCGATGACACGCCTCGCGGTCACCGGCGCCGGCGGGCGCATGGGCCGCGAGGTCATCGAGGCCGCGAGCGAGCGCGAGGACGTCGAGGTCGTCCTCGCCGTCAACCGCAGCGACGTCGACGCAGTCGCTGGCGTCGCCGTCGAGGACGCGGCCGACTTCGCGTCGCTCCTCGCCGAGCGCGATCCGGACGTCGTCGTCGACTTCACCGGGCCCGAGTCCAGCCTCGACTACGTCGCCGCCTGCGCCGAGACCGGCGTCGCCGCCGTCGTCGGCACGACCGGCTTCGACGAAGACGGTGAGGCCGCACTCGACGACGCGAGCGAGTCGGTGCCGCTGCTCAAGGCGTCGAACTTCGCCCGCGGCGTCGCCGCCTTCCGGCAGGCCGTCCGCGAGGCGGTCGGCTCGCTGCCGGGCTACGACATCGAGGTGATGGAGACCCACCACAACGCGAAGCGCGACGCTCCCTCGGGAACGGCCAACAGTATCCTCGACGACATCGAAGAGGTCAGAGGAGACCTCACCCACCGGACCCACGGCCGCGAGGGCGACCAGCCCCGCGAGGAGGGCGAAGTCGGTGTCCACGCCCGACGCGCGGGCGACATCACCGGCCAACACGAGGTGCTCGTCGCGGGCAACCACGAACTCCTCGAACTCACCCACCGCGCAGAGTCTCGGGGCGTCTTCGCCGAAGGCGCGCTCGACGCAGCAGTCTGGCTCGACGACCGCGACACCGGCCGCTACGACTTCTTCGACGTACTCAACTAACCACGCCTCAACTACCAACACATGACGCTCCAATCTGACGTATCCGACCTGTGGCACCAGTATCAGACCGACGACCTCGCCGCCGCCGACGCAGCCGACGCGCTCGACACGCTCGACGAGTTCCTCGTCGCGCTCGAAGCGGGCGAGATCCGTGCCGCCGAAAACGACGGCGGCAGCGGTCCCGACGCCTGGACGGTCAACGAGTGGGTCAAGCAGGGGATTCTCCTCAACTTCGGCCTGCGCGAGACCGAACCGCGCGAGTACGGCGACGTCCGCTACCACGACGTGCTGCCGCTGCGCGACACGGCCGACCTCGCCGAGCGCGGAACACGCAACACACCCGATGGCACGACCATCCGACGCGGGGCCTACCTCGGCGAGGACTGCATCATGATGAGTCCCTCGTTCGTCAACATCGGCGCGTACGTCGGCGACGGCACGCTCGTCGACTCCTGTGACACGGTCGGCTCCTGTGCGCAGATCGGTGAGGGCGTCAAGCTCGGCGCGAACACGCTCATCGGCGGCGTCCTCGAACCCGTCGAGGACGCGCCGGTCATCGTCGAGGACGGCGTCTCGCTCGGTGCGGGCTGCCGCGTCACCTCGGGCTTCGTCGTCGGCGAGAACTCCATCGTCGGCGAAAATACGCTCCTGACGCCGCGCATCCCGGTCTACGACCTCGTCGAGGAGGAAGTCCTCTACGGCGAACTGCCGGCCGAGCGTCGCGCGTTCACACGCTTCGTCGAGTCCTCGCTCGGCGACCACGACCTGTTCGCCGGTGGCGCGTACAAGCCCGCCGTCGTCGCGCTCGACGTCGAGGAGGATACCATCGACGCGACCCGCCGCGAAGAAGCACTGCGAGAGTAAATGTCCGAAAACCCCGACGTCCGGCGGCTGGCAGACTGGGACGGCGAGTCCCTGCGAGCCTTGGCTGCGGAGCACGACACGCCGCTGTACGTGATGGACTTAGACCGGGTGCGCGAGAACTGCGAGCGGCTCAAGTCGGCGTTCCCGGACGAGGAGGTCCGCTACGCCGTCAAGGCCCACACCGGCCGCGCCGTCCTCGAAACAGTCCGCGAGGCCGGACTCGCCGCCGAGTGCGCCTCGGCGGGTGAAGTGATGCGCGCATTCGATGCGGGCTACGAGGGCCACGAGGTCCAGTACACCGCCGTCAACCCGCCCGCCGTCGACCTCGACTACGTGGTCGACGCGTGGGAGGAACATCCCGACCTCACCATCACCGTCGGCGCGGCCGACACGGTCGACCGCCTGCGCGAGCGCGGCTTCGACGGCCGACTCTGTGTGCGAGTGAATCCGGGTGTCGGGGCGGGCCACCACGAGAAGGTCCAGACCGGCGCGAACGCCAAGTTCGGCGTCCCGTACGACCGGGTGCCGGACCTACTCGCCGAGGCCCGAGAAGACTTCGACGTCGTCGGTATCCACGCCCACGCCGGCAGCGGCATTTCTGGAGATGACCTCGAGAACCACCGCGAACTCGTCCGGCGGATGGGCGAGTTGGCCCGCGACGTCGGCGAGCTGGAGTTCGTCGACGTCGGCGGCGGCTTCGGTGTCCCGTACCACGAGGACGAACCGCCGCTGGATCTTGAGGCCGTCGCCGACGCGACGCGGGAGGCCATCGGCGACATCGACGCAACGCTCGCGGTCGAACCCGGCCGCTACGTCGTCGCCGACGCGGGCGTCCTGCTCACGCGGGTCAACACCGTCAAGCCGGCCGACGACACGACCGTCGTCGGCATCGACGCGGGGATGACTACGCTGCTCCGCCCCGCGATGTACGGCTCGTATCACGCGCTCGCAAACCTGAGTGCTGCCGAGGCCGACGGAGCCGACGGAGCCGACGGAGCCGACGACGACCGCGTGGCAATACCTGTCACCGTCACCGGCCCTATTTGCGAGAGCAGTGACGTACTGTGTGAAGACCGCCCACTGCCGCGGCCAGCCCGTGGCGACCTGTTCGCGATCGGTAACGCCGGTGCCTACGGCTACGAGATGGCAAGCACCTACAACTCGCGGCCCCGACCGGCGGAAGTCGCACTCGAGTCCGGTGACTCCCGACTCGTCCGCCGACGTGAGCAGTTATGCGAACTGACCGAGCTGGAGGACCACGTATGAGTTTACAAGCAGACCCCACTGTCTCTTTCGAGAAGTACCACGGAACGAGTAACGACTTCGTCATCGTCGACGCCGACGAGTTCGTCCCGAACCGCTACGCCTTCGCGACCACCTACTGCGACCGCGAGGGCGGCGTCGGCGTCGACCTCGACATCGGTCCCGACGGCCATATCGGCGCGGACGGCGTGCTCTTTCTCGCCTTAGAGGAGAAGTATTCGCCACCGCGCGTCATCATGACGCTCGTCCAGCCCGACGGCTCGACGGCCGCGATGTGCGGCAACGGCGCGCGCTGTGCCGCCGCGTGGGCCGCCGAACGGACCGGCGCGAGCGAGGTCATGGTCGACACGCAGGCGGGCACCCGCCACGCCACCGTCGACGGTGCGGACATCACTATCGAGATGGGCGTGCCGTCGTTCGAGCCGCGAGACGTGCCGCTGGCCCGCGACGAACCGCTCGTCGACGAGGACGTCGAAGGCCTGCGAGTGACGGCCGTCAACACGGGCGTCCCCCACGCCGTCGCGTTCGTCGACGACGTCGACGACGTCGACCTCGAAGCCGTCGCTCCCCCTGTCCGTCACGCGGACGTCTTCCCCGAGGGCGCGAACGTGAACGTCGCCTCGGTAGGCGAGGACGGCATCCGACAGCGGACCTTCGAGCGCGGCGTCGAGGGCGAGACCCAGTCCTGCGGTACCGGCGCGGTCGCCATCGTCGCCGCCGCGAAGCGGCTCGGACTCGTCGACGCGAACGAGCCGGTCACCGTCAGCCCGCCCGGCGGCGACCTCGAAATCACCGTCCCGGACGACGCGCCCGCGACGCTCCGTGGTCCCGTCGCCCACGAGTTCGCCGGCGAACTCGCCCGCGACCCGTCGGCCGACCAGTGAGCGCGACGTTCGACCCGGTCGACTTCCTCGTCGAGGCCGTCCCCATCGACTCGACCGACGAGGCGGTCGACGAGATGCGGGAGTTCCTCGTAGAGACGCTCGCGGCCCACGGCGTCGAGGCGACCGTCGACGGCGCGGGCAACACGGTTGCGACGAAAGGGTCGGGCGACGCGGACGCGCCACATATCGTCCTCAACACCCACATCGACACCGTCCCGCCGCACGTCCCCCTCGAACGCGACGACGCGGCGGGCGTGATTCGCGGCCGTGGCTCCTGTGACGCGAAGGGACCGCTCGCCGCACTGCTCTCGGCGTTCTTAGCCACGGACCCTGGCGACGCCGGACGGCTGACCCTCGCTATCACCCCCGACGAGGAGGTGCTGTCGACCGGCGCGGCCGCGCTCGACCTCGACGGCGATATGTACATCGTCGGCGAGCCGACCGGTCTCGACGTCTGCAACGCGGCGAAAGGGCGGTTCCAGGGAACCATCACGCTCTCGGGCGTCGCAGCCCACGCTGCCGAACCCGAATCTGGTGTCAACACAATCTTCGCCGTCGAGCAGGTGCTCTCGGTGCTCCGCGCGTTCGACGCCGACCGCGAGCCGCATTCGTCGCTCGGGCCAGCGACACTCACACCGACCACCATCGAGGGCGGCTCCGCGACGAACCAGATTCCCGCCGACTGTCGCATCGTCGTCGACCGCCGGACCATCCCGCCGGAGACGGCCGAGAGCTTCCGCGACGCGCTCGCGACCCAGTTGCGCGCGGCCGTCCCCGACGACGTCGGCGTCGACTTCTCACTCACCGACCGGCCGACGCCCTTCCTCGAAGCCTTCGCGACCGACGCCGACGACCCGCTCGTAGAGACGTTGGCCGCGGCGGCCCGAGAGGCGAGCGAGACGACCGGACGGACGGGTGGGACGGTTCGGCCGTTCACCGCCGCGACGGAGGCGTCGTACTTCGCGCCCGCCCCGACCGTCGTCTTCGGTCCCGGCGACCTCGCCGACGACGAGGGAGCCGTCGCTCACGCCGAGCGCGAGTACGTAAAAACCGAAGACGTGCGAGCCGCAGCGGCAGCCGTCGAGTCGACGCTGGGCGATCTGTTCTGAGGTTTTCGAGGAAAATTTCACTGAATGCGGTGGGTCGGCCACGACCACGAAATGCGGTGGGCCGACCACGACCACGAAATGCAGTGAGTCGACCACGGCCGCGAGAACTTGTTCGTCGTCCATCCTAACACAGAGCGAGGGCAGCGCGTCGCACGCGCACGCACCAGACCGGCCGTGACTACTCGGCCGGCGTGTCGGGCGTGGCACCGTCCGGGCGGTACACCCGGCCACCGCCCGCGGCTGGCGACTCCTCGCCCGTGCCGTGGAGTGCGAGGAACGCCCAGAGCGCGAGCGGCGAGACCGCCGCCGCGAGGAGACCGCCGCCGACGACGTGGAGACCGGTCACCTGCGGCAATGCCAGTCCGGCGGCTGCGTCGTCGCCGACGAGCAACGCCCCCTTCATCCCCATCGCAACGTGGGGTTCGCAGGCGTACTTGACGACACCCCGGTCGGTAGCGACGTACTCGTAGACGTGACCGGCGTCACCGGTCAGCTCGCTGGCGAAGGAGCCGTCGGCCGCGGCGACGTTGTGGACGCCGCCCGCACCGGTCCAGACGAAGCGGACGGTGGTTCCGGGGTCGACCTGCACGGCTGCGGGTTCGAAGCCGAACGCACCGCCGTTGCCCGACGCACCGACTTCGACGGTGACGGTCGACTCGCCGCGGCGGTCGACGGTGCCTGCGAAGTTGTCGACGGTGTCGAACCAGTCGCCGTAGACGGCGGCCGGGTCGGCCGCGCCGTCGCCCGCGCTGGCACTCACCTCGACGCCGGGCACGTCGCCGACGACGACGACACCTTTCATCCCCATCGGCGCGTGCGGTTCACAGGCGTACTTCACGACGCCCTCGGTCTCGGCGACGTACTCGAACGTCTCGCCAGCCTCGCTCAGCAGGTCGCTGGCGAAGCTGCCGTCGTCGGCGACGACGTTGTGCATCCCGCCCTGGCCGGTCCAGACGAAGCGGACGGTCGTCCCGGGGTCGACCTGCACCGCCGCCGGACCGAAACCGAACGCCCCACCGTTGGCGTTCGTGCCGACTTCGACCAGCGCGACCGCTTTCCCGCGGGCGTCGACGACGCCGTCGTAGTTGTCGACGTTGTCCAGCCAGCCGTCGAAGGTCTGGGTTGGGGACTCTTGGGCCGCGACCGATCCGACAGCGGGTGTCAGCGAGGTCGCTCCGAGCGCGAGCCCGGCGGCCGCGCCCGTCCGGAGGAAGTGTCTGCGGCTGACACTCATAGCTCGTACCCCGCGTAGTCCATGACCTTCCGGAAGACGTCGGAGTCCATCGCCTCGGTGTAGACCGTCGCGGTCAGCATCCCGCCGGGGTAGGAGTTGCCGTTGCGGACGTGGTCGACCTTGTGGCAGTGGATTGGGTAGATACCCGGGTCGGCGTCGGCGACGAACTCGATGGTGTAGCGCTCGGCCGGGGCGACGTTGACGACGTCCTGCAGATACTGGAGCGGCTCCGGCATCGGCGAGCCGTCCTTCTCGACCACCTTGAACCGGTGGTTGTGCGTGTGCATCGGATGGCTCATGAAGCCCGCGTTGACGAGATGGATGCGGACGGTGTCACCCGAGTCGACGATGACCGGCGACCCCATCTCGGGGTTGAGCGTGTACGGTGCGGACCGGCCGTTGATGGTGAAGACGTCGCCCATGCGGTCGGGCAGCGAGTACTTGACGTTCTCGCCGCCGTACTGCCGCGAGAGCCGCGAGTCCCACTCCTTGACCGTCATGAAGTACTCCTTGTCGGCCTCCTCGTAGCCCGCGGGGTCGACCCGGAGGATGCCGTACATCCCCATGTCCATGTGGAAGGGGGTGTTGAAGTGGCAGTGATAGAGGTGGGTCCCGGCGACGTTCGCGGGGATGGTGTAGGTGTGCGTCTCGCCCGGCATGACGGTGATGCCCGTCGTGGTCGGGACGCCGTCGTCCATCCACGACTTGCGCACGCCGTGGAAGTGCAGCGTGTGTGGATGCACGTTGTCGGTGTTGTCGAGGGTGATCTTCAGCTCCGTCCCCTCGGTACAGCGGAGGACCGGACCGGGGACGGAGGGCGTCCCGTCGTTCGCCTGGAACGCCCAGACGACGGGGAGGGTGACAGGCCCGTTCATCGCCTGTCCGGGGTGGGCCTCGTGGCGCGCCGTGACGGTCCGGAGCGTCACCTCGCCGCCGAGTTCGTCGAGGTCGACGACCTCGGGCTGGCCGGTCAGCGGGAGGTCGGCCGTCGACGCCGACAGCGAGTCGGCACCACCGGCGGCGGGGACCTGCGCAGTGGGAGCATCCATACAGCCAGCGACCGCGACGGCACCGGTCGCGCCGGTGGCCTTGAGGAAGTCGCGTCGTGAGATTCCGGTTCCGGGGGCACCGATTCTGTCACTGTTCATGACTCTACCGAGGAGTGGGATATCGATATAGCCGAAAGCTGGTTCTCGGCCGCTGAGAAACGCCGTGAAAAGTGGGCCTTCGAGGTCGTCGGTGTGTGGGGTCGGAGTAGTCGAGGCTGTCAGCGCGGGGCCGAATTAGTCGAGGTCGTCGACGAGGTCACTCGCAACGCCGGTGTAGGTCGCTGGTGTCAGCGCGAGCAGTTCCTCGCGGACGCTCTCGTCGACGTCGAGGTCGGCGAAGAGGTCGTGGAAGTCCTCGATGGTGACGTTGCGGCCGCGGGTGAGTTCCTTGACGCGCTCGTAGGCAGCGGTGTCACCTTCGCGACGGAGGATGGTCTGGACGGCCTCGCCGATGATTTCGGGCGTGGATTCGAGTTCGTCGCGCATGACCTGTTCGTTGGGGACGACCTTGTCGAGGCCTTTGGTGGTCTTGCCGTAGCCGATGAGACAGTGCGCGAAGGCCGCGCCGATGTTGCGCTTGACCGTCGAGTCCGAGAGGTCACGCTGGAGCCGGGAGGTGGTGACGTAGTCCGCGAGGAACGTCAGGTCGGAGTTCGCCTTCGAGAGGTTGCCTTCGCTGTTTTCGAAGTCGATGGGGTTGACCTTGTGCGGCATCGTCGAACTGCCGGTCTCGCCCTCGACGGTGCGCTGGCCGAGATAGCGGTCGGAGACGTAGAGCCACATATCGCGGTCGAGGTCGACGAGGACGTTGTTGACGCCGCGGAGCGCGTCGAAGAGGGTCGCGAGGTCGTCACACGGGTTGACCTGCGTCGTCAGCGCGGTGTGGTCGAGACCGAGCGAGGTGACGAACTCGCGGGAGAACGCCCGCCAGTCGACGTCGGGGTAGGCGGCGACGTGGGCCGCGTAGGTGCCCGACGCCCCGGCGAGTTTGCCAGATAGCTCTTCGGCGGCCTCGTTCGTGCGGGCCATCGCCTTCCCAAGGCGGGCGGCGTAGACGGCCATCTCCTTGCCGAACGTCGTCGGCGTCGCGGGCTGACCGTGGGTGCGGGCGAGCATCGGCAGGTCGCGGTTGTCCTGCGCCAACTGGGTCAGCTCGTCGCGGACCTCGGCGAGCGCGGGGAGCAGGACCTCCTCGACGGCGGGCTTGACGAGCAGCCGCTGGGCGAGGTTGTTGACGTCCTCGCTCGTCAGCCCGAAGTGAATCCACGGGTAGACCGACTCGTCGACGGCCGTGCGGAGGAAGTATTCGACGGCCTTCACGTCGTGGTTGGTCGCGGAGAACGCTTCTGTGCCCTCGACTTCGATCTGCTTGACGAGCCGAGCGTCGTCGGCGTCGAACTCCTCGTAGAGCGCGCGCAGGTCGGCGCGTTCGGCCTCGTCGAGCGTGAGCGGCGTCGCGTCGAGGTCGGCGAGTGCGAGGAGGTAGTCGACTTCCACACGCACGCGAGCACGCATGAGCGCGGACTCGCTGGCGTAGGGACTCAACGGTGCGGTTCGGCCTGCGTACCGGCCGTCGAGCGGCGAGACGGCGGCGAGTGGGTCGCTCCGCGGCAGGTCTGTCATGTCTGGAGGTGCCACAGGTGGCCGCAAAAGCGTGTCGATGAAATGTGTGCACGTACGTGGCGTTTCTACCCGAACAACACCGAGATAGAACCGGCGACGATACACCAACACGTATAGGCCTCGCGTCTCGGTCCGTCTCCGAGTCGGACTGTGACCGGTGTGGTCGCCGAGACCGCGAGGACCGCGGAGACGACGTTGATCGCGACGAACAGGAGGAGGAGATAGAGGAGACCGACGATCGCGTTTCGTCGCGGTGCGTGCGGGACTACCCCCGGCAGCACGAAGACGACCCGTTCACACCGTCGGACGCTCGCCGTGAGCCACGTCGGAACGGCCCGCATCATCGGTCCAGCGGGTCGACACCGACGGCGGTCCCAGCCGTCGGCGCGCCGAGCAACGTCGTCCGTACGGCCGCTGCGGTGTCGTTCTTCGGTGCGTTTCCTGCGGCTCCGGACGAGTCATCCGAGACAGTCTCCGTCCCGGCCGTGCCGTCCGCGCCTCCCTCGGGCGTCGACGGCTCACCCTCGCTGTTGCCTGCTGCGGTGAGTCCACTCCCCCGGCTGTGCTCGCCGTCGTCGGACCCCCCGTCGGTCCCGCCGTCGGAACTCTCTTCACCGTCTTCCGACGGTCCGCCTCCCGATTCTTGGCCTCCGGCACTCGGCAGCCCGGACGCTGTGTCCGTGTTTCCGGCATTCGGCAATCCCGCGTTCCCAGCATTCGGCGACCCGACGTTCCCGGCACCCGCCGCGTCGAAGTTCGCCGCCGCCTGGAACGTCGCGCTGGCCGTCTCCTCGTCGGTGTAGCTGGCGTACGTGGTGTAGCCGCCGACCGCACTGGCCGCGAACACGACGACGACGGCGACGAGGACGCCGAGTCGGGGCAACGGGTCGGGGTCGGTCATCCCGCCTCACCCCGGTCGGCCGGCGGCGAGGCGTCGTCCGGGGGCGTGCCGTCCCAGACGAAGACGAGCGCGCCGTCCCGCACGAAGAGCCGCTCGCCCGCCTCGTCACGGCGTATCGGCCGCCCGCACTCGGCGGCGACGTCGACCAGCGAGACCGCCGAGTCGACGACGACCCGCCGCGGACCGCCGTCGGGAAGCGACGCGTCCGTGACCGGGACGAGCGACGTGTCGCGTGGTGAGGTCTCGACGTCCCGCGCCATCGGGTCGTCCTCCTCGACCTCTTCGACCTCCTCTGCCATCCGTGAGAGGCCGCCACCGAGCAGGAGGAACCCACCGGACGCGACGGCGACGGCGACGGACCACGGCGTTCGGGTCGTGTAGGCCATCACCGCGCTGTACACCGTGAGCGCGACCAACGGGACGAGCGCGACACGGAGATCGGGCAGTTCGAGTTCGAACTCGTCGCTGTCGTTCGGGTCCTCCGGGTCGTTCGAGTCGCTTGGGTCGGCCGCCCCAGTGTCGGTCGTCGGCTGGGCTTCGTCAGTCCGACCGTCGGTTGCTTCGGCCGACGACGACGTGACGACTTTCCAGACCTCGCTCACGACGAGCAGGGCGATGGGCGCGCCGACGAGCGCGGCGAAGCCGAGTCGCGTCCCGGCGAACTGGACGACGTAGCCGACGAGCGGGATGACGAGTAGCACCTCGCCGACGACGTTCTCGGGGGCGACTGTCGGGCCGTCGCGGGCCTCGTTGGCGTCACCCTTGGTCACGAACGCCCGGCCGGTCTCCGTCTCGCGTATCTCGACGATGCGATGCGTGGTCGGTTTCGTCTCGCCGTCTCGACGGAACGTGATGACGTCACCGCGTTCGAGCGTCGAGGCACCGACGTCGTCGACGACGACGACGTCGCCTGGGCTGATGGATGGCTCCATGCTACCCGAGAGGACGGTGTAGCTCTGGTCGGCACCGACGGTCTGTGGGACCGCCTGGACGACGAAGGGTGCGAGAACGGCGAGGAGCAAGAGGACGCCGAGTGCGTGGAGTACGGTTCGAGAACTCGCCCACCCACGGCTGGCGTCGCCTTCGGCGGCCGTCTGTTCGGCTCGTCTGGGTCGTGTCATGGAAATAGTCGTATCGTAGTCGTGGTCTTCCGTCGGTTCAGGGCCACCGTGGCCGACTTATTCGACTGCTGAGAGGAGATACTGGCCTCGCTCGAGTGCCAGCGTCGCCGCGGGCACGACGAACAGGAAGACGAGCGCGCTCCCGATGTCGGTAGCCAACACGGGATAGCCGACCCAGGGGATAGTCGCCGTGACTCGGCCGACGACCCGCGAAGCATCGACCGGTTCGTTGTCCGGCGACCGGTTTGCGTCGCCCTTGACGACGAAGGCGAACCCAGCGTCGTTTCGCTGGATACCGACGACGCGGTGAGTCGTCGTCGGACCAACGTTGCCCTCGCCACGGAAGGTGATGACGTCACCCACCTCGACGGTCCGGGGGGAGACCGCCTCGACGAGGACGAGGCTCCCTCGTTTGATCTCCGGTTCCATACTGCCGGATGCGACCGCGTACCCAGCGTCTGCACCGACCAATCCGGGCTGTACGACGACGAGAAACGGACTCGAGAGTAGCCAGAGGGCGAGCACGACACCGTGTAGCTGCCGTCGTGCGCCCATCGTGCTCCGTCAGTCGCCGCCGTTGTCAGCGTCTCCCTCGGTCGGCTCACCCTGGGCTCTGTAGCCAGGCGTCGAGATGTACGGCCGCGCGGGGCTCTCGTTGTGGCGGACCTGCTGGAAGTCGAAGCCGAAGTAGATGTCGATGCTGTCGGTCTGCGCCTCGTTGCCGACGTTGAACGGCAGCGACCAGTCGTAACCGAACCGAATCGTTCCCTCCGGCTGGAGCGGGCTGAAGCCCTGCTCGTTGTTCGTATCTCCGTTCTGTTCGCCGTTGAGGAGGATACAGCCAGCGTAGCGCCGGTTGACCGGGGCGGGCGTCGTGTACGTCTCACCGTCGTCGTTGAAGCCGACAGTCCCCTGGTCGAGCTGTGAGAAGACTGCCCCACTGAGGGGTCGAGGGACGAGACTCCCCGTCGCGTTGTCCCAGTACGCGGGCGAGGTCACGCCCTGACTGGTCGGGTTGAAGCTCCCCTGGAAGCCGCCGTCGAAGAAGCTCGAGTTCTTGTTCGAGTCGTAGAAAGGAAGCACGTAGAGGTTGTCGGCGAGTTCGCCGTTGCCGTACTGGACCGTGACGGTGTCGTTGTTGTAGGTATTCGCGCTCACCTCGGCTTCCTTCATCGCTCCGTTGTCCACCTCGTCTTCCGGATCCTCGATGGAGTTGTCGTCGTTGTTGTCGAAGTCGAGACACGAGAACACCCACGCCGGATTGGTCTCGACCTCGATTTCGAAGACGATGGAGCCGTAGTCGCCAGGCTTGACATCATCCAAACTGTACGCGAGATGCTGAGTGCCGTTGTCCTCGCCGGTTTGAACCTCGATCTCGTCTCCCTGGCTGACTTCTTCACCGTTGTACGACGCGTACCAGCCCACGTGACCGTCGAGCTCGCCTGCAGTGAACGTCGTCGTCGCCTCTTCCGTGTCACTGAAGGCCGCCCACGTTCCGAAGCCCGCGCCTGCCGATGCGATACCGATCGTGCCGAGCCCGGCGAGCATATTGCGCCGGGACAGTTTGAGTTTCTTCTTGGACATTGGTCTTCACCCATCCGAGTGCCACCCGTCCTGAGTGGGTCGGACGTGGTTTCACCGACGAGCGATGCCGCATTAGTTAACAGCCGAGAGACATGAAATCGGTCTCGTTCGTCGTCGTTCTCGCCGCCGTTCGGATAGCATGGGAGCCGTTATTTCGGGCTAAATCCGCGGTTTAGAAGCCTAGAGCAGTGATTATTCGGGCGTGTGTCACTCGTTGACGACTGTTATGGCTGGCCGAACGTCGCTAAAGTAGACATTAGCTATGCATCGGTATCGCAGACCTGTACGTGCCGACAGTCACGGGGGTGACGCGGCGGTGAACGATTCGATGAACCAACTGACCACGCGCAAATCGGACATCACGGAGGGGGAGATTCACGAACTACTGCGGAACTCGCGGCGGCGACGAGTGCTCAAACAGTTACAGGAGCGCGTCGGCGTCGTGACCGTCCGCGCGCTCGCGGAGACCATCGCCGAGTTGGAGACGGGCGAATCGCCGCCGCCGCGGCGTATCCGCGACAGCGTCTACAACTCGCTGCATCAGACGCATCTGCCGAAACTCGACGCGTACGGCGTCGTCGACTACGACAAGAACAGAAAGACGGTCGCACTGCGAAGGGAGGTCAGACAGGTCGACCTCTACATGGAGGTGGTGACGAAGTACGGCATCACGTGGGCGGAGTACTACCAACGGCTGCTGTTGCTCGCACTGCTCGTCATCTTGGCCGCGCAATTCGACGTGGTCGCGGTCGCCGCGCTTCCGACAGCCGTCTGGGCGAGCGTCTTCCTCGTCGTCCTGGCCCTGTCGAGCGCGGCACAGCTGTGGTCCCGTCGGTGGTTCTATCTCCAACAGCTCGTCGGCGACCACCGGTAATACACGTCTGTGTGTAGTTAGTCGGGTGATGGCCGCGAGATGTGGCGAGAATACTCGCGAATTTGTATATCTCTCGTCTCGCAACCGCAACTGTTTTTCTCTCGGACTCGGGTGGTTCGTGTATGCTCAAGATCGCTGGCCTCGCGAGCAACCGTGGACGAAACCTGCTGCACATCGCCGACCAGGCCCCCGGTGGGGCGAAACTGAGTGTCGTCCTCACGAACGAGGAGGGCGCGCCCGTGCTCGAAGGTGCCTCCGAGCGCGGCATCCCCACAGAGGTCGTCACACGCGGCGACGACGAGTCCCGAGCGGACCACGAGCGACGTGTCCTCGACCGCCTCGACAGCTACGACTTCGACATCGTCTGTCTCGACGGCTATATGCGCATCCTCACGGAGGAATTCCTCGACGACGCGCCGACGACGCTCAACGTCCATCCCTCGCTCCTCCCCGCCTTCCCCGGCATGGACGCCCACGAGCAGGTGCTCGACGCCGGCGTCCGGACGACCGGCTGTACGGTCCACGTCGTCAACGAAGAGGTCGACGCCGGCCCCATCGTGACCCAGGAGGCCGTCCCGGTCTACGAGGACGACGACGAAGCGAGTCTCAAATCTCGCGTCCTCAACGACGCGGAGTTCACCGCGTATCCCCGTGCAGTCCGCTGGTTCGCCGAGGACCGCGTGACGGTCGAGGACGGGTCCGTCTCCGTCGACGGCGACGACGGCGGCGACTTCCCCGAGCGTCGCGTCGTCTCGAACGACCGCGAAGCGACGCTCCGATACGGCGAGAACCCGCATCAGGACGCCGCAGTCTACGCCGACGCCTCCTGCGACGAGGCGAGCGTCGTCCACGCCGACCAGCTCAACGAGGGCGCGAAGGCACTCTCGTACAACAACTACAACGACGCCGACGGCGCGCTCAATCTCATCAAGGAGTTCGACGAACCCGCCGCGGCCGTCATCAAGCACACCAACCCCGCGGGCTGTGCGACCGCCGACACGCTCGCCGACGCCTACGAGGCCGCGCTGTCGACGGACCCGATGAGCGCATTTGGTGGGATTGTCGCACTCAACCGCGAGTGTGACGCCGCGACCGCCGAGCAGGTCGTCGACTCGTTCAAGGAGGTCGTCGTCGCGCCGGGCTACACCGACGCCGCGCTCGACGTCCTGACCGGGAAGAAGAACCTCCGCGTGCTCGACGTCGGCGACGTCGACAGCCTCGGCGAGATCACCGAACGCTTCACCGAGAAACCCATTGTCGGCGGCCGCCTCGTCCAGGAGCGCGACACGTGGACGCCGACGGTCGACGACCTCGAAATCCCGACCGAGCGCGAGCCGACAGAAGAAGAACTGGAGACGATGCTCTTCTCGTGGAAGGTGCTGAAACACGTCAAGTCCAACGGCATCCTGTTCGCCAAGGGCACGGAGACGGTCGGCGTCGGCATGGGACAGGTCTCCCGCGTCGACGCGGTCCGACTCGCCGCGATGAAGGCCGACGAGCACGCCGAGGGCAAGGACGCCGAAGGTGCCGTGATGGCCTCGGACGCCTTCTTCCCGTTCCCGGACGGTATCGAGGAGGCCGCGAAAGCGGGCATCACGGCCGTCATCCAGCCCGGTGGCTCCGTCAACGACGAGGACGTCGTCGAAGCCGCCGACGAGCACGGGATGGCGATGGCGTTTACCGGTCAGCGGTGCTTCCGGCATGACTGAGTGAAACGAAGGAATGCTGGAAGTCAGCGAGTCGCAGCACCCGAACGGAGTGAGGGTGACCGTCTCGCGCGATTTCCGTCACGACTGAGCACTGCGACGGAGTGTCGGAAGCCAGCGACCGAGCGTCGGCGAGTTCGCGCGGTTTCAGATTCGTTTTCGTGCGACCAGTGAACCTCGGGGACGAGACTGTCCGTTATCTCCTGACCCAACGAGATTTCTAGAACTCTATCCAGATATTCATCCAGAAATACGGCCGTAAAGCCTTCAACTACAGCGAATCCTTTTCTCGACCGGCGTCGTCCCCTCGCCATGACCGACACCCCCATCGTTGGCCTCGGCGAGATTGCCCTTCGCGTCGACGACTTAGACGAGATGACCGACTTCTACGCCGAGGTCATCGGCCTCCCGATCCTGGGCGACTTCGACCATGCAACTTTCTTCGAGATCGCCGAGGGCGTCGAAGGCCACACGCAGATCCTCGCGCTGTTCGACCGGTCGGGCGAGGACGACTACACGCCGCCGGACGCCGCCCGGACGACCGTCGACCACATCGCCTTCGGGATTCCGCTGGACGCCTTCGAGAGCGAGGTCGACCGTCTCGAAGGACTCGGGCTCGACGTGTGGACGACGACCCACGACTGGGTGCAGTGGCGGTCGCTGTACGTCACCGACCCCGAAGGAAACCGAGTCGAGTTGGTCTGTCACGACCCGAGTATCGACGAGGCGTGAGTCGAGACGCCGTCGTCGGTCGGTGTCCGACGTCGAAGACGGCGACGGCGAGGTCCGGGTTCGACACGCTTTAGCGCGCACCGTCTGTCTCAGATAGCATGGACTACCACGAGGCGGCGAACTTCCTCTTCGACCTCCGCCGGTTTCAGGTCAAACCCGGCACGGAGTCGGTTCGGGAGCTGCTCGCGCACCTCGGCGACCCCCACGAGGACGTCGATTTCGTCCAGATTGCCGGGTCGAACGGGAAAGGGAGCACGGCGAAGATGGTCGAGTCGATACTGCGCGAAGCCGGTCTCCAGACCGGTCTCTACACCTCGCCGCACTTCGACGACGTACGCGAGCGTATCCGCGTCGACGGGCGGAAGATCCCCGAGCAGGCACTCGTCGAGTTCGTCGAGGAGGCGAAACCCTACCTCGTCGAGCAGGCCGCCGACGGCGAGCCGCTGACGTTCTTCGAGGTCGTGACGGCCATGGGCATCTGGCAGTTCGGCCGTGCCGACGTCGACGTCGGTGTCCTCGAAGTCGGGATGGGCGGGAAACTCGACGCGACGAGCGTCGTCGACCCCGTCGCCAGCGCGGTGACGAACGTCTCTTTGGAGCACACCTCGGTCCTCGGCGACACCGTCGAGGAAATCGCAGTCAAGAAGGCAGCGGTCGCCCCCGCCGACGCACCGCTCGTGACCGCCGCGACGGGCGAGGCACTGGAGGTAATCCGGCGGGAGGCGGGCGACGTCGTCACCGTCGGCGACGCGGACGCGGCCGCGGACGTGACCGCCGTCTCCCGCGGGCCGGTCAACCACACCGAATCGACCGTCGCCGTCGACGGGCCGGACTGGCACGTCGAGTCGCGGCTTCCCCTACTCGGGGCGTATCAGGCCCTGAACGCCGGTGTCGCCTGCACGCTGGCACGGCAGGTCGCTGATATCGTCGGCGACGGTGGCGACGGTGGCGATGTCGGTGACGCCGATGCGGCCGCTGTCGACGAGGCGACGCTGGCCAGAGGGTTACGAAACGCCCACTGGCCCGGCCGCTTCGAGGTCATGGAACGGGAGCCGATGGTCGTCCTCGACGGCGCGCACAACCCCGACGCCTGTGGCCAACTCGCGACGACACTCGCCGCGTTCGACGACGAGTACGCGGACCTCCATCTGGTCTTCGCCGCGATGCACGACAAGGACCACCGCGCGATGGTCGACGCGCTGCCGGACGTCGACTCCGTCATCACCTGCAAGCCGAACCTCTCGCGGGCCGAGGACCCCGAGGTGCTCGCGCGGGTCTTCGAGGACGCGGGCGTCGCTGACGTCCACGCTGGCTTCTCCGTGGCCGGGTCGCTCGCGAAGATACGGGAGCGGGCGGGAGCGGACGACTGCATCCTCGTCACCGGCTCGCTCTTCTGTGTCGCGGAGGCGCGGACGACGTGGACCCGGCTCGAAGTCCCGAAGCGCGTCCGCGACCTCGACGACGCCGAGGCGATGCTCGACGGCGCGCACGTCACCTCGCCCGGCGTCTGGCGGATGCGCGGCAAGGCCGTCCACCGTTCGCTGAAGCTCCGCGTCGAGCGTCGACAGGCGCAGTATCTCAAAGAGGAGATGCTGAGCCTCGGCGGCGAGTGTGCGACGTCGGGACACATGACCGACGGCGAACTCTCTTCTGTCGTCTTGATGGGGACATTCGCGCAGTTCAACCGCCTCATCGACAAACTGGCGGGCCAACCCTTCGGTCTCGAAGCCCTCGCTGACGACATTCGGGAGCGGCTTGGCATCCGCGTCGAACAGGTATCGAAGGGCTACCCGTGGGAGGACGGCACAGCCGTCATGGGCATCCTCAACGTCACGCCCGACAGCTTCCACGACGGCGGGGACTTCTTCGACGCGACCGACGCCATCGAGCAGGCCGAGGCGATGATCGACGCCGGCGTCGACATCATCGACATCGGCGGCGAGAGCACCCGCCCCGGTGCCGACGAAGTGAGTGTGGAAGACGAGATCGACCGCGTCGTCCCGGTCATCGAGGCCGTTTCCGACCTCGACGTCGCCATCTCTATCGACACCCGGAAGGCCGCCGTCGGCCGCGCCGCGCTCGACGCGGGCGCAGACATCCTCAACGACGTGACCGGTCTCGCCGACCCCGAGATGCGTTTCTTGGCCGCCGAGCGCGACGTCCCGGTCATCGTGATGCACAGCATCGACGCCCCCGTGATTCCGGACAAAGAGGTCGAGTACGACGACGTTGTCGAGGACGTCGTCGACGAACTGAGTGAGCGGGTCCTGCTCGCCGAGAAGGCGGGCATCCCTCGCGAGAACGTCATCGTCGACCCCGGTCTCGGCTTCGGCAAGTCGAAAGCCGAGAACTTCGAGTTGCTCGGGCGGCTCGACGAGTTCGACGCGCTCGGCTGTCCCGTTCTCGTGGGCCACTCCCACAAGTCGATGTTCGAACTCGTCGGGGCGGAGACCGGCGACAACCTCGAAGCGACGGTCGCGGCGACGGCCGTCGCGGTCGACCGCGGTGCCGACATCGTCCGCGTCCACGACGTGGCCGAGAACGTCGCTGCCGTTCGTGTCGCACAGGCTGCTCGCTCGCCGGAGCAGTTTAGCGAAAAATAGCGGATCGCGGCCAACGGGCGTCGCGGACTTCCTTACTGATCCAGTTCGTCGAGCAGCGTCTGTGCCGCGTCGTGGCTGGAGCCGGGACCCCGAGCCGTGACGAGGTCGCCGTCGACCGTCACGCTCGTCTCCTGGTCGAGTTCGGCGTCCCAGTTGCCGCCCGCCAGCTTGACCTCGTCCTCGACCCAGTAGGGGAGCTTGCGCCCCTCGAAGACGTCGTTGTCGTCGACGATGCCCTCCTCCCACTCGTTGGGGAAGCCGGTCACGTCGCGGTCCTCGACGAGGAACGAGCCGTCGGCCTCGCGGGTGAACGCCAGTATCCCGACGGCGTGGCAGACGACGAGTGCTTTGCCCTCGTCGCCGGCGACGGCCGAGACGAGTGCCTGCCGGGCGTGTCGGTCCTGATTGACGTCCCAGACGGTGCCGTGGCCGCCGGGGAAGACCGTCGCGTCGTAGTCGCGGGCGTCGACCGTCGCGAGCGGTTCGGGGTCGGTGAGCCGGTCGTCGGTCTCGTGGATCTCGCGATACTCCTCGACGGTCTCCTCGCCGATGTCGTCGGGGTCCAGCGAGCGTTCGTCGACGACCGGCGGCTCGCCCGTCGGTGTCGCGACGGTGATGTCGAAGCCAGCGTCGGTGAGCGTCGTGAGCGGCTCGATACATTCCTCTGCCCAGTAGCCCTCTTCGCTGACGATGAACAGTGCGGATGGCATACCACCACGTTGCTGGTCACACGGAAAAAGACGCTCGAAGTCGGAGAGTCCGGCCGCGACCGACGGTTCGAGGCTGGTCGTCGGTGCGGTCGCTCCCGGGGTGAAAAACGCAGAAACCGACTCGCGCGGTTATCCGTCGCCGTGTTCGTCGACGATGACGACCTCGCCGTCTTCGACGGTCACGTTGATGAGCGTCTTGACGTCGTAGTCGGTGTCGTCGAGTTCGTTCGGCCCGGCCTTCTTGATGACAGCGACGACGTCGACGACGTCGGCACCGACGTCCTGCGTCAGCGCGTCGAGGATGGCCTTCATCGTGCCGCCGGTCGAGAGCACGTCGTCGAGGACGAGGACGCGGTCGCCCTCCTCGACGTCGTTGATGTACATCTCGGACTCGGAGTAGCCCGTCTCCTGGAAGAGCGGAACTTCGCCGTCGAGACCGTACTCGCGCTTTCGGATGACGACGAGCGGGATGTCCGTCATCAGCGAGACGGCCGTCGAGATGTGGATGCCCATCGCCGCGGGCGTGACGATCTTGTCGACGTTCTCCAGCTCTGCCTTCCGGATGATCTTGATGACGATCTCGCGGAGAAGCGACGGTTCGAGCATCGGGACGCCGTCACTGATCGGATGGACGAAGTACTCGTACTCGCCTTTCTCGATGATGGGTGCATCAAGCAGCGACTGCCGCAGTTGGTCCATGTCGCCTGTTTCGCAGGTTCTATGTAAAAGATGGCGGTTCGAGGGTGGTTCGTGGGGGTGTCGCACTGTAAGCGGGCCGAACAGTCAGCAGGGACAATCAATCAATTCAGGCCGTCAGTTCGGTCTGGAAGATGACTGATTGACTCTCAATGTCGATGATTCTGACGGTTACAACGTCACCGGTGGCGATTCCGTCGATGTTGTCGGCCGTGGGAGTTCCGTAGACCCACGAGTTGGAAATCTGCGTTTCCGACGGACCAGCGTCCGCATCAACCTCAATGATTGCTGAACCACCCGCCGAGAGGGTCGTATCAGAACCTGCTGCGGTGGGTTCGAAGGTCGTCGTCGACGCGCCGATAGTCACGATGACTCGCGTCTCGTCGGAGTGCAGCGCGTCGCCGCCGTTGTGCTGGATGGTGACTGTGTCGTCAGCCGCACTCACCGTCGCCTTCAACGACGCCTGCGGGGCCGTCTGACCGACCGAGTCCCCGAGGCCGAGGACGAACGTCCCGATGACGGCTGCGAGGATGACCGTGATAGCGACCATGAGGATGACGCCGATGACCGGCGAGACTGCGCGCTCTTCTGTGGTGAACGTAGTGAACGTCATGTTGTGACTCCGTACACGAGTCGGTGATCGCTCTACACGCGTCGGTGCTGAAGGGCTCTCTCCCGCCTGCGTCGCGTCTGGGTAGACGTGAGTCGTCGACCCGAAGAGCGACGCCACTTGCCGGAGGCTCGTTCGTCGAGAACCAACCAAGCAACAAGTAGCGGGCGTCTCCCCCGTGTACTACGTCCTCACTAACGCGCTCTGAGAGGATAAAGTAGCAGGGAGAAAGACTGTCACTGCATACGGACAGTCTGTGTCAGCGACAGCGTGTTGAATTCGGTCGAAACAATAGGAGAAAGCGGGCGGTTAGACGACGAGTTAGACGACGACCATGAGCGCGATGCCGATGGTCGTGACGGCGACCAACAGGAGGATGCTGGTCCCGATTCCCGCGTGTAGCGAGCGGGGCCACGCGGCCTCGTCCTCGCCGGTTGCCTCGTCCGGCGTCCGGCCGACGGCGTTGCGGACGACCGTCTCGGGATTACGGAGCGTCCGGGTGACGCCGCCTGCGGTGGCGACCACTGCGCGGTCGACGGCGGCGTACGTCTCGGTGACGCCGCGGACCAGCCCGCGGGTCCCGTAGAAGGTCAGCGGGTTGTAGACGGCGTCGATGTCCGGAACGCGGCCGACGCGGTCGAGCGGCTTCTTGAGGATCGCGAAGCCGACGATACCCAGCACGGCCAGAATCAGACCCTCCACGATGTGGCCGACCGTGTACGTCGTGTACTCGAAGCCACCCTCGTTGCCGGGCAGGATGGCGAACAGCGCGTCGGGGACGAGACCGTAGGCGACACAGAGCACCGCCACCGAGACCATCGCGACCTGCTGGAGACGGTTTGCGTCGCGGACTTCGCCGTCGTAGTCGCCCTCGTAGAAGGCGTACCAGCCGAGCTTGATGAACGACAGGAACGTCCCGACACCTCCTGCGAGCAGGAGATACCAGACGACGTCGAGATGTTTGTAGTGCGCCTCGGCGATGATCATCCCCTTACTGACGAAGCCATTGAAGCCGGGGAAGCCCGCGATAGAGAGTGCCGCGACGACGAACGCGCCGAACGTAATCGGCATATCGCGGGCGAGTCCGCCGACGTACTTCAGGCTCTCCTCGCCGGTCCGGTAGATGATGACGCCGACCGTCATGAACAGCAGGCTCTTGTAGAGGATGTGGTTGAAGACGTGGCCGAAGGCACCGGCGGTGGCGACGGTCGTCCCGATGCCGATACCGGCGATCATGTAGCCGACCTGCGACTGGATGTGGTACGAGAGCAGCCGCCGCATATCCTTTTGCAACACTGCCATCGTCGCACCGAAGACAGCCATCGCCGCGCCCATGTAGGCGAGCCAGAGGTGGCCGTCCGCCGGGAACGCGCGGTACATCGCGTAGACGCCGGTCTTCGTCGTGTAGACACAGAGGAAGACGCTGGCGGCGACGTGCGGCCGCGGGTAGGTGTCCGGCAGCCAGGCGTGCAGGCCGACGAAGCCGACGTTGACGCCGATGCCGATGGCGGCCACGGCGAGGATGGCGGGCGTCCCGCCGACGATGCCCGTCGAAGCGGTGAAGAGGAACGAGCCGACCTCGGCGTAGTGCCAGACGATGGCCGCGAGCACGAGGCTGCCGCCGATGCCGTGCAGGACGGCGTAGCGGAAGCCTGCGCGGACGGCCTTGCCGCCGTAGTCCCAGACGAGGACCGTGCTGGTGACGGCCATCAGCTCCCAGAAGAACACGAGCGTGAGCCAGTCACCCGCGAAGACGGCACCGATACTGGTGCCGGCGTAGGTGAGCGCGTAGGCGGTCTGCTTGTTCGGTGCTTCGGAGGCGTACGAGTAGAGGACGGCGACGGCTCCGATGAAGCCGAAGATGATGCCCATCAGCCGGGAGAACTCGTCGACGTTGAACAGCACGACCTCGAAGCCGAACTGCTGGGCTTCTGCACCAAAGAGCTTGACCGACCAGTGGGTCCCCTCGGGCGTGAAGACCGCGAGCGGGACGACGATACCCGTCGCGAGCACGCCCAGAGCGTGGCCGACGCGACGGGAGACGAACGGCACCAACAGTGCCGCGACGAGGACGTAGACGAACGGCGGGATGGTGGTGAGAACCTCCATCAAGCGAACACCCCCACGACCGTCGCCGCGGAAACGACGTACTCGACGAGCTGCAGGAAGACCGCCCGGCCGGGGATGAGCCCGAGGACGATCGAGCCGGTCGCCGCAGTCAGAATCGGGGCGACCACGAACCACGAGCCTTCACCGCCAAGCCAACTCCGACGCTCCCAGCCACCGGCGGGCGGGCCGCCGTGGTGGCCGTGGTGGTCGTCAGCGTGGTGGTCGTCGGCGTCGTCGTGCGCGTCGTGCGCGTCGCTGTGGCTCTCTTCGTGTTCCTGCTCGGCCTCACCCGGACGGATGTGGTCGCTCGGGTTGCGGTCGACGGCGTACTCGCCCTCGGGGTCCGCGGCCGGCTGGCCGCTCGTGGCCGACTGCTGATTGTTGGGCTTGCCACCGTCAGCGGCGACGGCTGCACGGCCGCCGAGCGGGTTCTCGATGAGCGGCTTGCGGTCGTGGCCGTCTGGCGACTCGCTCTCGAAGAACGCCTGGTAGACCACGGGCCAGAAGTACGCGATGTTCAGAACGCCCGAGACGAGCAGGGCGACCGTGAACGCGACCTCGCCACCGGAGGCGGTCCCGATGAGGAGGTAGAACTTGCTGACGAAGCCGGCGACGAGCGGGATGCCGGCCATCCCAGCCGCGGCGACGGCGAAGGCGGCCATTGTCAGCGGCATCCGCTTACCGATGCCGGCCATGTCGCTGATGTCGTCGGTGTGGGTCTCGACGTGGATGGCTCCCGCACAGAAGAACAGAGTGAGCTTCATGAACGCGTGGGCGGGGATGTGGAGGAGTCCGCCGACGAGCGCGTATCTCGCAGCGTCACCCCCCATCGACGCGCCGATGCCCAGCCCGAGGACGATATACGAGAGCTGGCTCACCGTCGAGTAGGCGAGCCGACGTTTGAGGTTGTCCTGTCTGAGTGCGATGACGCTGGCCGCGAGCAGCGTGAACGCCGCGACCGCAGCCAGCACGACGCCGACCCCGAGGTTCGCGACGGTGTCCGGCCCGAACACTTCGAGGACGACCCGGGCGATGCCGAAGACGCCGGACTTGACGACGGCCACGGCGTGCAGCAGCCCGGAGACGGGCGTCGGGGCGACCATCGCGTCCGGCAGCCACGAGTGGACCGGCATCAGCGCCGCCTTGACGCCGAAGCCGGTCGCCAGGAGGGCGAACGCCGCGCGGCCGAGCATCGGGTCGGCCGTGGCGAGTCCCTCGATGCCGCCGGGCGTGAACGTCACGCTCCCGGCGAGCACGTAGACGAGGACGGTCCCTGCGAGGACGGCCACGCCGCCCCCGAAGGTGTACGCGAGATACTTTCGGCCGGCCGCACGGGCCTCCGCGGTCTCGTCGTGGGTGACGAGCGGGTAGGTCGCGACCGTGAGCAGTTCGTAGAAGACGAACAGCACGAGCAGGTTCGACGCGAACGCGACGCCGACCGCGCTGGCGACGCTGGCGGCGAACGAGGCGAAGTACCGGGTCTGTGCGTGTTCGTCGAGGCCGCGCATGTAGCCGATGCTGTAGAAGCTGGTGACCAGCCACAGCAGGCTGGCCAGCAGTCCGAACAGCAGGCCGAGCGCGTCGGCCTGGACGACGAAGTCGACGCTGCCGGTGCCGAGCGGGACGAACGCCCCGAGGTCGGTGACGTACGTGTCGCCGGCGAGGACGCCGGGAACCATGCTCGCGACGAGCGCGAACGTCGATGCGGCGGCCAGAATCGTCCATCCCTCGCGGACGTTCGGGCGACGGCCCGACGCGAGGATGGCGACGGCGGCGACTGCCGGGATGGCGACCGCCGCGAGCGGTCTGAGCGTTGGGATGTCTGTCATAGCTGGAGTAGGATGTCGAGGGTCGGTTCGAGCAGCGGTTCGAAGGTCGAGACGAGCGGACCGAGAACCACCGCGAGCAGTGCCGCGACGAGGACGACGGCGACCATCCCGACGGTCGGCCGGGTGAGGACGTCGTCGTCCGCGTCGTCACCACCGTCTGCGACCGCGGTCGCGCCTGTCGACGCCGTGTCCGCGGCCGACGACGTGCGGAAGTACATCCGCTCGACGAGCCGGATGAAGTACGCGAGCGTCAGCAGCGTGCTCAGCAGGATGACGACGGCGATGGGCCACGACTCGGCTTGGATCGCGCCGAGCGTGATGTACCACTTGCCGACGAAGCCGACGGCCGGGGGCACCCCGACCATCGACAGCGACAACACGGCGAAGGCGGCACTGAGCAGCGGCGCGCGCGCGCCGAGTCCCTCGTAGTCGTCGACGGTGCGGGCACCGGCAACGACCGCCAGCGCGCCCGCCGTGAGGAACAGCCCGCCCTTCATGACGGCGTGGCCGACGAGGTGGACGAGGCTGCCGGTGAGTGCCGCCTCGTTGGCGATGGCGACACCCGCGACGACGAGGCCGAACTGCGAGACCGACGAGTAGGCCAACATCCGCTTGATCTCGGTCTGCATCACCGCGAGGACGCTCCCCGCGACGATGCTGACGGCGGCGAGCGCGAGCAGGAACTCCTGGGCGAACGCCGACGACGTGAGGAAGTCGACGGTGTAGACGCTGAACGTCACGCGGGCGAGTGCGTACGCCGAGACCGTTGAGACGAGTGCGGCGATGAGACCGCTGACGCTGTCGGGCGCGCTCGCATACGCCTCCGGCTGCCAGGTGTGCAGCGGGAACAGCGCCGTCTTCACGGCCAGCCCCGTCGCGACGAGCGCGAACGAGGCACCGACGAGCGTCGGGTCGGCCGAGCCGAGGTTCGCCGCGAGGTCGGCCATGTTGAGCGTCCCCGTCGCGACGAACGCGTAGCCAATGCCGATGAGGAACAGCGACGCGCCGACGGTGCCGACGAGGAGATACTTCAGCGCGCCGACCGCCGCGCGGCCGTCGTCGCCGGTCGCGACCAGCGCGTAGGCGGCCAGCCCCGTAATCTCGAGGAAGACGTAGAGGTTGAACATGTCCCCCGTGATGGTCATCCCCGAGAGTCCGGCGAGCAGCAGCAGCGTCGCCGTGTGGAACGCCACCGAGTGTGGACCCGCGCGACGAGCGTAGACGAGCACGCCCGCGGTGACGGCCGAGACGAGCACGATGACGGCAGCGTTGAGCCCGTCGACGACGAGTTCGATGCCGAACGGCGGCGTGAAGCCGCCGACGCCGGCCGCAAGCGGCGTGCCGCCCCCGTAGACGGTGGCTGCGACGGCCGTTGCGAGTCCCGCGTGGACGAGCGTCGTCAGGAACGTCAGCGGCCAGGCGAACCGGTCCGAACGGAAGCCGGCGACGAGCGTGAGCACCGCTCCGAGGAGCGGGAGTGCGACCAGGAGCGGCAGCAGCTCATTCATCGGTACGCACCTCCCGGAGAACGTGCTCGTCGAGCGTTCCGTACTCCGTGTAGATGCGGACGATGAGTGCCAGCGCGACCGCGGTGAGGCTCACGCCGACGACGATGGCCGTCAGGATGAGCACGTGCGGCAGCGGGCTGACGTAGGTCGTCGACTCGCCGCCGTGGCCGAGGATGGGCGGCGAGCCGCCGACCCGGTAGGCCGAGGTGATGAAGAAGAGGAAGATGCCCGACTGGAAGACGTTCATCCCGATGACCTTCTTCACGAGGTTCGGCGTCTCGATGAGCATGTACGCGCCGATAGTCAACAGCAACGCGACGACGATGTAGTTGTAGTGAGTGAAGAGGATGTCTACGTTCATGGTTCGTCCTCCATCGGTTCGTCCGTCTCGAAACCGGCGGCGAGGAGGAAGAACAGCCCCGTGATGATGCCGGCGACGACCGCACCGATACCGAGTTCGACCAGCTCGATGCCGTACTTGCTCGCCTCCGAGTAGGGATACGCGACGTACTGGAGGAACGCCCCACCGAACAGCATCGACCCGAAGCCGATGCCGAGGAAGGTGAGGAGCCCGACCGCGATGAGCGCGAGCAGACGCGAAGCGGCGAGCCAGTCACGGACCGGCTCGATACCGTACGCGAACGCCAAGAGCAGGACGACGGTTCCGGCGATGGTTCCGCCCTGGAAGCCACCGCCCGCGGAGTCCGCGCCGTGGAACATCACGAACAGCCCGAGCGTCAAGATGAACGGGACGACGATGCGGACGGTCGTCATGATGATGGTACTCTCGACGTACGGGACCTGGTCTTCCGTCCGGAAGACGCTGTTCTCCGGCCGCGTTCGGACCGACGAGCCGCCGTCGGTCGAGGGGTCGCGGCTCATACGAACGCCTCCCGTCGCAGCACGAGCAGTACTGCGACACCGGCGGTGAAGACCACGGCGGCCTCACCGAGGGTGTCGAAGCCACGGTAGGCGGCGAGCACCGCCGTCACCGCGTTCTCGACGCCCGTCTCGTCGTAGGCGTTGTCGAGGTAGTAGGTCGTCACCTCGCCACCCACCACGGGCGACGTCGGATCGCCGATGGCCGGCAACGCCGGCACCGTCACGAGGACGGCACCGAGGAAGCACGCGAGGACGACGAACGTCCGCGGACGGACGCTCTCGAAGGGCGTGTCCGTGGAGGGGTTCACCGTCTTCGCGACGGTCAACAGGAACAGCAAGGTCATGACGCCAGCACCGACGGCGGCCTCGGTGAGCGCGACGTCGGGTGCCTGCAGGAGTACCCACAGGATCGAGATGCCGAGGCTGTAGGCGGCCGACGCGACGATGACCGCGAGGATGTCTCGGAGGAACGCCGTCGCCAGCGCGCAGCCGATGACGAACGCGAGGACGGTCGCTTCGAGGACTGTCATCGCTCACCTCCCGGTGCTCCGGAGCCGTCGGTCGCGAGTGACTCCGACCCCTCCGTCTCGTCGCCCGAGACGGTCGGTGCCGGACCCGCCGCGTCCTCCTTGTGCCACGGTTCGATCTCCTGGTCGTAGGCGGCCCGCGCGATGGCGTGGGCGGCCGTTGGGTTCGTCACGAACATGAACAGGAGGAGGAACACGGCCTTCACTGTCGCGATGTCCGCGCCGAACACGAGCGCGACGGCGGCGAGGCTCAACACCGCGCCGAGCGTGTCGCTCTTCGAGGCCGCGTGGGCCCGCGTGTAGAGGTCGGGCAGTCGGATGACGCCGACCGCGGCGACGAAGGCGAAGAAGACGCCCCCGGCCGCGAGCGCGATGATGAGCAGTTCGACCGGAGTCATATGACGCCACCTCGTTCGACGGTGAACTTCGAGATGGCGATACTCATCAGGAAGTTCAGCAGGGCGTAGACGAGTGCCACGTCGAGGTAGCCCGGCTGACCGAGCGCCGCCGCGACGAGCGCGAGGACGACGACGGTGTTCGAGCCGATGACGTTGACCGCGATGACGCGGTCCTGCATCGTCGGCCCCTTCACGACACGGAAGAGGACGACGACGGCCAGCGCGACGAACGCGGCCGCAGCACCGAGGAGCGCGTCACTGACGAGCGGTGTCACCTCGCTCATCTGTCGCCCTCCCGTCGGGTGACCGCCGGGTCCGTATCGGTGTCGGTGATCTGACGGCGGTCGGCAGCCGCGCGGTTGGCGTCCCGCTCGCGCGGGCTGGGGATACGGGCCGCGGCGCGGCCGTAGAAGACGAACCGGACGGCACGTTCGAGCGCGCCGTCGAGCAGGTCGTCACGTGCCCCGCCGGTCAGCGAGTGGATGTAGAACTCGCGCTGGCTCACCTCGACGGTGAGCGTCCCCGGCGTGAGCGTGATGCTGTTTGCGAGCGTCGTTGCCGGGAGGTCGTCCCAGACGGCCGCCTTGAACTGGACCATCTCGGGGTCGATGGGGAGTCGCGGATGGAGGATGACGTACGCCAGCGTGACGTTCGCCTTCGCGATCTCCCAGAGGAGATACGGCGCGTAGAGCAGGAACCGGCCGACCTTGCCGGGCAGCTCGCGGAACGCGGGGCGTCCCTTCAACGCGATCTGTCCGAGAACGAGCGAGACGACACCGGCACTGATCGCGCCGGTCACGAGGTCGAACGTCCCGCTGAACCCACCGAGCGTGAGATAGAAGAGGTAGGACGCGCCGAAGACGACGAGATACTGTGCGAGACTCTCGCGGCCGACGAGCGCGCTCCGGCGCGCGGGCCGTTCGACCGGTGCTTCTTCGACGCTGAGTTCGGACTTCGCCAACTCGAACTCTAGGGGGCGGAGCATCGGGGCGTTGCCGCCGGGTTGGTACTCGGGGTCGACGACGACCCGGTCGATACCGTGTTCGTTCGCGTACGCGACGATGACACGGGCGAAGTCGGCGGGGCTGAACAGATACTCCTCGTCGCCGACGACAGCCGTCTCGATGTTGACGGTGGCCGCTGGCTGGGAGTCGGCACCGTCGCCGTCGCCGACGTCCTCTTCGGCCCAGAGTTCGACGCGGTCCAGTAGTTCCTGGGCGCGTTCGAATTTCTCTGCACGTGTCTGCTCGACTACCCGCCAGACGGCGGGGTAGACGAAGTGAACGGTCGCGGTCTCTCCCGTCTCTGCGGCACGGTCGCGGGCGGTCTGTACGGCGTACGCGACGGTGTTTCGGAGCGTCGGGGACTCGCCGACTGGGACGAGAACGTGGGCGCTCGCGTCATCCGACACGGTTGTTCCACCTCGCTTGGCAACTGTCGGGGGGCTGACAGTCGCTCGGCTCTGTTCGACACCTCATAGTCACTAATCGTATAGAGCGAGTCGCTAACAACGCAAAACTATTCTCATCTCGCGTGCGGGCGGGTTGTTGGTGCAGAACGTACGAAAGTCCGGGGTGTTTTTGGACGAATCTGTTGATGGCTCCCGCTCCGGCGAACAACAGTCGGCCGTGTGGCCGAAACCTGTTCCTTTCACCCAAACGAACAACTCACACACCGCTCGCAGCGACACGGCCGGGTCGGCCGATTGTGCCGCAGTCTCCGCACGGTTGTCGCGCGCTCGGGAGTCCCCTCAGCCGTCGAGTTCGGCCGCCAGTTCGGCGGCGACGCGGCCACCCAACGCGTCCTTGCTCCCGACGAACTCCTCGGCCGCGTCGTCGCGGACGAACAGCGTCCGCGTCTCGTCTGCGCCCATCACGGCGGCGTCGTTGGCGACGACGAACGCCAGCCCGACGCGGTCGAGGATGCGTCGGGCCTCTCGCACCATCGCCTCGTCGTCGCCGCTCGTCTCGGCCTTGAAGCCCACGATGGTGAGGTCGGGATACTCCCCGCGCACGGTGTCGATGAGCTTCGGCGTCGGTTCAAGGTCGAGGGTCCGCGGCTCGCCCGAGCGGATCTTCTCCTCGGCGACGTCGACGGTGAAGTCGCTGATAGCCGCGGCCGAAATCAACGCGTCGGCGTCGCGGCAGGCGGCTTCGACGGCGGCCAGCATCTCCGCGCCCGTCTCGGCCTGTCGCACCTCAGCGTAGTGGACGTCGGCGTCCGCCGGACGTGCCGACCCGTCGTGGACGAGGGTGACGTCCGCCCCGTGGATGGCACACGCACGGGCGACGGCGCGGCCGGTCTTCCCCGACGAGCGGTTCGTCATGACCCGGACGGGGTCGATGGGTTCGCTCGTCGCGCCGGCGGTGACCACGACGGTCTTGCCGACGAGCGTCCCCTCCGTGGTCGCCGTGGCAACGCCGGTGACGATGGCCTCCTCGGTGGCGATCTTGGCCTTCCCCTCCTCGATACGGGGGTCGACGAACTCGACACCCCACTCTTCGAGGCGGGCGATGGCGTCCAGCACGCCCGGATGGTCGTACATCGGCTCGTGCATCGCGGGGGCGACGACGACCGGCACGTCGGCCCCAAGGGCGGTCGTCGCGCAGGTCGTGACGGGCGTGTCGTCGACGGCAGCGGCGATCTTCCCGACGGTGTTGGCCGTCGCGGGCGCGAGCAACAGGACGTCCGCCCAGCCCTCGCGGCCGCAGAGTTCGACGTGTTCGACGCGGCCGGTGAGCTCGGTGACGACGTCGTGTTCGGTGGCGAACTCGACGGCCCACGGATGGATGATGCCCTGCGCACTGCTCGTCATCACGGCGCGGACCGAGGCACCCCGGCGACGCAGCTCGTGGGCCAGTTCGACGACCTTCACGGCGGCGATGCTCCCCGAGACGCCGAGCGCGACGTTCACTCCTTCCAGCATTCACTCGTGGTTTTCGTCGCGGCGAGTTAACCGTACCTCTCCGGTGGAAGGCGAGAGCGTCAGGAGCCGGACTCTCGGTTGATAGTCCGGCGCGACAGCGGTTTACAAGTGATTCGGCCGCTGGCGGTGGAGAACGGGCGGTTTCGCCCCGCCGACAGCGGTTTGCAAGTGTTGTCGACGCTCAGAGCCGCTTCTGCATCTGGAACGTCTGCCAGCCGAGCCCCATCTGCTCGAAGGCTTCGGCGACCTTCTTCGAGTCGACCTCGTCGCTGAACTCGAACTCGTAGTACTGGCCGCCCTTGATGCCCTCGTTGTTGTCGTGAGAGGTCAGAAAGCCGAGCATTGCGAGTTTGGTCAGATGGTTGTACATCCCGCGTTGGCTCAGCGGGTCCGCGCCATAAGCACTCGCGACGTGTTCGTAGGTGCGGTGGACTTCTTTCACTCTCGCCGGGGTCCGGTCGGCCTTCGAGAGATGGGCGACGGCCGCGAGGATATACTGCTTGTGGGCGTCCTGGTCGGTGATGGAGTCGACCATGTCGCCGTATTCGAGGTCGTCTTTCGCCTGGTGGACGTTCGCCTCCGTGATCTCGGTCTGGCCGTCGTTCTCGGCAATCTCGCCCGCACGACGGAGGAGGTTGATGGCCTTGCGCGCACTGCCGGAGGACTCGCGGGTCGCCAGTGCCGCACAGAGGGCGATGACGTCCTCGGTGTACGTCCCGTCGTGAAGCGCGCTGGCGGCGCGGTCGTGGAGGATCTCGCGCAGTTGGTTGGCGTTGTAGGCCGGGAACTTCAACTCGGTCTCACAGAGGGTGTCTTTGACCTTCGGCGAGAGGTTCGTGCGGAAGGTGTAGTCGTTCGAGATGCCCACGAGACCGATGCGGGCGTTCTCGATCTTCTCGTTGGCTCGGGCGCGCGGGAGTTCGTAGAGGATGGTGTCGTCGCCGCCGATACGGTCGACCTCGTCGAGGATGATGAGGACGGTGCCGCCGAGTTCGTCGATCTCGTCGTAGAGCATCGAGTAGACCGCCTGCGGGGCGTAGCCCGTCGAGGCGATCATGTCCTTCGGGGGCCGGAGTTCGTTGACGAGCGCGATGGCGACCTGGTAGGAGGAGGTCTCCTCGCCCGTGGAGGTGAGGTTCTGGCAGTTGACCTTGACGATGGTCAGTTCGATGGGGTCGTCTTCTTCCTCGTTCTTCTGGACGATGTCGCGCTCCAGTTGGTTCGTCAGATGGTTCGTGACCGCGGTCTTGCCGACCCCGGTGTCACCGTAGAGAAAGGCGTTCTGCGGCGGGCGGCCCTTGTAGATGGGCTTGAGGACGTTGATGTACTCGTTCATCACGTCGTCGCGACAGAGAATCGTGTCGGGGGTGTAATCCTCTTCGAGGACTTCGATGTTCCTGAAAACTTCGGCCTCGTCCTCGAAGATCGAATCCGGCGGCATATGTCTCCATGCTAAAGTCGACCGTACTTATGTTTTTTCAAGTGCTTCATGTGTTTCAAATGCTCCCGTCGTGGGGCGGTAACCCTGTCACAGCGGTTTGCAAATGCTTCCGTCGTGAGGGTGGGGGGTGGGGAGAATCGAGGGGGACGACAGCGGATTTCAAATGTTCTCCCGCTCGCCGACGTGGTGACGAGACGCGGCGAGACGGCAGGCAGGGACCCGCTCGGCCGGAACCCCGCTCATCGGCCGACACGACGTTCCTTGTGTGAGATCGGAATTTTCTCTCCATTCCGTCGGCTTCGACCTTCTCCTCCTCTCTGTCTCTCGTCCCTCTAGTATACTATTTATGAATGTATGTGTATGTGTGTATGTTGCTGGTTCTCTCAATCGAGTAAAAGAGCGTACGTGGTGGGGTCAAAACATTTGAAAACCGCTGTGGCCTCTCCGCTCTACTCGTTTATTTATATACTATCCAACTTCCCCAACTCGACACACCCCACGCTCGTGACGGAGAACATTTGCAAACTGGTGTGGGAGGGTCTCGAGAAGGGAGCGACCGGGTGCTTACTCGTCGTCCGCGAGTCGGCCGAGTTCGTCGTCGACCAGGCTGGGATGGGTCCGCTGGCGTTCCGGATGCGGCTCCGAGAAGTACTCCTGCATCACGGCCATCGACTCGCGCTCGCGGGCACGGCGTTCGGTCTCGTCGATTTCCTCACAGCCCGGGGGGACCTCCCGGCCGCGGTCGGTGAAGTATCCCTCGGGGGCGACCCAGTCGTGGTAGTAGGGAACCTCCGAGTCGTGAATGAGTGTTATCGCTACCTCCGCGCCGTGGCCTGCGGCGACGATAGCCTGGTGATACCGTTCGGAGAGGCGACCGGCGACGTAGACGCCCTCGACGGTCGTCCGGCCCAGGCCGTCGTCGTCGACGTAGCGCTTGCTGCCAGCGTCGCGGATCTCCACGCCGAGCCCGTCGAGGTAGTCGGCGTCCGCCCACGACGAGGCGACGACGTACTGCGCGGCGACCTCGCCAACATCCTCGACGTCGGCGACGAACCGCGACGCACCGGAGTCGTCGCCCGCTCTTTCGTCGCCTTCCCTATCGCCCTCCCCGTCGTCACCACTGGCACGCCGAATCTCCGTCACTCTCCCTTCGACGTGGTCGGCACCGTTCCGCGTCGACTGCGCACCGAGCATATCGGTGAAGAGGTTGGAGTTGACGCCAGCGGGGAAGCCGGGGAAGTTCTCCAGGTGGGCGTTGCGTCGGACGATAGGCTCACCGTCGTTGACGACGACGGTACTGAGCCCCGCGCGGGCGGTGAAGACGCTCGCGGTCAGACCGGCGACCCCGCCGCCGACGACGAGGACGTCGTACCTCCCGGTCGCGTGGCGTTCGCTTGCCGGTTCGTCGCTCGATTCGGTACTCGCTTCTGTCGTCGTATCGTCGTCGTCTGTCATAGTCGCAGATTCTCGGGACGGGGTGATGGCTGTTCGTGATTCGTCTTCCGACTTGTCTTCTGATTTGTCTTCCTGGTTCGCCTTCCTGATCCGCCTTCGCTACTCGTCGAGTGCCCGGTGTGGTGAGATGTGCGGGCCCGTAGGATGCTCGGCGTCGACGTCGGCGTCGACGCGGAAGACGTCCCGGAGCAACTCCTCCGACACCACCGTCCGCGGCGGCCCCCAGTCGTAGAGTTCGCCGTCTTTCATCGCGATGAGGTTGTCCGCGAAGCGCGCGGCCTGTCCGAGGTCGTGGAGGACGACGGCGACGGTCACGTCGCGTTCGCGGTTTAGCGTCCGGACGACCTCCATCACGCGCAACTGGTGGTGTAAATCGAGGTAGGTCGTCGGCTCGTCGAGGAGTAAGACGTCCGTCTCCTGGGCGAGCACCATCGCGATCCACGCGAGCTGTTTCTGGCCGCCGCTCAGGTTGCCCACCTCGTCGTTGCGGAGATGGTCGACGCCCGCGAGGTCGAGCGCGCGTTCGACGGCCGCTTCGTCGTCCTCGTTGACGGACTCGAAGAAGCCGCGATGCGGGTAGCGGCCGTGGTAGACGAGGTCCTCGACTGTCAGGCTCCCCGGTGCTTCGTTCTCCTGCGACAGGAGACCGAGCCGTCGGGCGAGCTCTTTCGAGTCCAGCTCCTGGATGCTCGCACCGTCGAGGACGACGTGGCCGCGGTCGGGCTCCAGCTGCTTTGCGAGTGCCTTCAGCATCGTACTCTTCCCCGACCCGTTCGGGCCGACGAGTGCCGTCACCTCACCGGCGGGGATGTCGATGCGGTCGCACTCGACGACTGGCTCGTCCATCGTCGGATAGCTGAGCGCGAGATCTGCCGCGCGGAGGGAACTTGCGTCAGTGGTGGAGGCGTCGGTGGCTGAGGCGTCGGTGGCTGAGGCGTCGGTGGCTGAGGCGTCGGTGGCTGAGGCGTCGGACTGCTGCTCCGCCTCGCCGTCTTCTTCGGCCAACTGCCGTCCGTCCCCCGCCATCAGAGATCACCCAGCTGTTGCTTGCGGCGCATCAGATAGAGGAAGTACGGCCCGCCGACGAGACCGGTGACGATGCCGACGGGAATCTGCGTCGGGTTCAGCGCGAGTCGCGCGCCGACGTCGGCGGCGACCATCAGCGCGGGACCGGCGAAGAGACAGCCGACGAGCAGCCGCTTGTAGTCGCTGCCGACGACGGTGCGGACGACGTGCGGGACGATGAGACCGACGAAGCCGACGATGCCCGCCACCGAGATCGCCGCGCTCGCCGCGAGGATGGCGACCCCCGAGAGCGCGAAGCGCATCTTCTCGACGGGCATCCCCAGGGCCTTCGCCGTCTTCTCGCCGAGCAGCAGGACGTTCAGCTGGCGGGCGGCGACGACCGAGAGCGGGACGGTCACGAACAGCGTCCACGGGAGAATCATCCGGACCTGTTCCCAATCGGTGCCGGTCAAGGAGCCGGTCGTCCACGCGATGGCGCTCTGGACGACGCCGATGTCGCTCGCGAGGAGGTACATCGCCGTCTGCAACGAACTGAAGACCGTCGAGACGATGACGCCCGCGAGGACGAGCCGGACGGGACTCGTCCCGTTCTTCCACGCGATTCCATAGACGATGAGGAAGGCTGCGGTCCCGCCGAGGGCGGCGAAGATGGGCAGGAAAGAGGAGAGCCCGCTGAAGACGACGAGCGTGAGGAGGATCGCGAGACCCGCGCCGGAACTGACCCCGAGGATGTAGGGACTCGCGAGTTCGTTGCGGGTGACGGCCTGGAAGATGGCACCCGAGACGGCGAGGTTGACGCCGACGAGCGCGCCGACGACGACCCGCGGGAGCCGGATGTTCCAGACGATGAGGCTCTCGCGTGTCAGGTCGGGCACCGCCGTCGACAGGCCGAACGCACCGGCGACGAACCCGGCGACGCCCTCGCCGAAGAAGAACTGGAGGAGTACGTAGGGGTTCGACCAGACGAGCGGGTCGAAGACGGCCGTCCACGCCTGGCCGATAGACATCGTGAACGCGCCGAAACTGACCTGCACGAGCGCGGAGAGGAAGACGACGAGACTGCTCCCGACGACGAGCGTGAGAAGCGGTCCGTCGACCCACGTGGGGAGCCGTGTCGTCGCGGACACCGTGCCCGACTGTCGCGTGTCGCTCGCCATTCTCAGCCGCTCGCCCCCGTCCGCTGCTCGTCCTGCTCGGAGCCGATTCGTCGCTTCATACTGGTTTTGGCCCGCCTAAACCACAAAAAGACACCGGTCTTTAGGTTCGCCGAAAGCCGCGGTGGACGTTAGCGAGCCACGGCGACTGTGAGCGGTCTCCGTCGGGTCCACGGGGTCGGACTCCGTCGCCCCACAAGCCTTAGGTCGCCAGCGACGAACCGAGGGACGTGGACGAAATCGTCGTCACCACCGTCGTCTACGTGCCCCCCGAGGAGGTGTACGACTTCCTCTTGGACTTCTCGACGTACACGGACTACTCGAAGCATCTCAAGGAGGTCCGCAAGCGTGGCGACGGCTCGCCCGGCACACAGTACGACTTCCGCCTCGCGTGGTGGAAGCTCACCTACACCGCCCGGTCGGAGGTCGTCGAACTCGACCGACCCAACCGCATCGACTGGGAGATCGTCAAGGACATCCATGCCAACGGCTGCTGGCGGATTCAGGAACTCGACGAACTCCCCGACGACGCGCCGGACGACGCGGAGACCGCCTGCCGGGTCTGGTTCGAACTCAACTTCGACGCGGGGACGGCCAACTCCGACGCGCTGAACCTCCCGCGGTTCATCTCCTTCAGCCGCGTTCTCGACAAGATCAAGCCGGTCGTCGTGAAGGAGGCCGAGCACATCGTCGAGCGCATCGTCGCCGACCTCGAAGGCCGTCGCCGTCGCGTCGAGTTGACAATCGAAAACAAGCCGAGCGACATCTGACTCTCTCCCTCCATCGGCAAGGGAAATAGTGATACCCCACGCGCAAGTAGCGCAGGCTATGAATATGGGGGCGACCGAGCCGTGCGCGTAATCATCATCGGCGCGGGACAGGTCGGGTCGAGCATCGCCGCCGACCTCGACAGTACCCACGAGGTCATCGTCGTCGAGCGCGACCCGGCGCGGGTCGAGGAACTGAACTACTCGCTCGACGTCCTGGCAATTCAGGGTGACGGGACCGCAGTCTCGACGCTGGAGGAGGCCGGTATCGACGACGCGGGCATGGTTATCGCGTCGACCGACAACGACGAGACCAACATCGTCGCCTGCTCGACGGCGAAGGCCATCTCCAACGCCTTCACCATCGCCCGCATCAAGAACACCGAGTATCTGCGGACCTGGGAGCGTTCGGAGAAGGCATTCGGCATCGACTTCATGGTCTGTACGAACCTGCTGACCGCCGAGTCCATCGTCCGGGTCGTCGGCCTGCCCGCCGCCCGTGACGTCGACCCCTTCGCGGGCGGCAAGGTCCAGATGGCGGAGTTCGAGATTCCCGACGACAGCCCCGTCTCGAACCAAACAGTACGAGAGGCCGACCGCTTCGACTCGCTGACCTTCGCCGCGATTCTCCGCAACGGCTCCATCGAGATACCGAGCGGGGAGACGGTCATCAAACCCGGCGACCGCGTCGTCGTCATCGGCAGTCCGGGCAGCGTCCAGGAGTTCGCCCAGACCGTCGCACCCGACGAGTCACCGGGGGCGGCCGAGGAGGTCGTCGTCGTCGGCGGCAGCGAGATCGGCTACCACGTCGCCCGCCTGCTCGAAGAACGCGGCTTCCGCCCGCGGCTCATCGAGCAGGACTCCGAGCGCGCCCGCAAACTCGCCGAGGACCTCCCGAACACCGTCGTCATGGAGTCGGACGCGACGGACATGGCCTTCCTCGAGCGCGAACACATCGGCGAGGCCGACATGGTCGTCGCCGCGCTCGACTCCGACGAGAAGAACCTACTCGTCTCGCTGCTCGCCCAACGGCTCGGCACCGAACGGACCGTCGCCGTCATCGACACGACCGCCTACGTCGAGCTGTTCGAGACGGTCGGCGTCGACGTGGCGGTCAGTCCGCGCGAGGTCGTCGCCGAGGAGATCACCCGGTTCACCCGCGAGGGCGGCGCGGAGAACATCGCCCTCATCGAGACGAACAAGGCCGAAGTACTGGAGATTCAGGTCGACGACGCGAGCGTCCTCGCCGGGCGGCCCATCCGCGAGGCAGTGGGCGAACTGCCAACGGGCGTCGTCATCGGCGCGATTACGAGAGACCGCGAGTTCATCACGCCGCGTGGTGACACCGTCATCCAGACCGGCGACCACGTCGTCGTCTTCGCCGACGCGGCCGTCGTCGACGAGGTCACGTCGAAGCTCTGAGGTGGCGTTCCCCCGCCAACATACCGGGCGAGAACAGTATCTTAATACACGCTAGGTCCGACGCTCGACTGTGTTCAGAACGACCGGGGGCGTCGCCCCGTGAGACTCCGCGTCGACTACCGCGCTAGCCTCAGCCTCGTCGGTACCGTCCTGAAGTATCTCGTGGCCCCGCTCGCCTTCCCGGTCTTCGTCGCGCTCGTCTACGACGAGACGGTCGTGCCCTTCCTCGTGACGATGGTCGTCACGGCGAGTCTCGGTATCGGGCTGGAACGGCTCCGCCCCGACCCCGACATCCGCGCCCGCGAGGGCTTCCTGATGGTGGGACTGACCTGGTTCGCCGTCGCCCTCGTCGGCTCGATTCCGTATCTCATCGAGGCCCACGGCATCCCGTTCGTCTTCCCGGCGGTCCACCCCCAATCGACGCTCGGCAACCCCGCAAACGCGCTGTTCGAGTCGATGTCCGGCTTCACGACGACCGGCGCGACCGTCCTCGGCGACATCTCCTTCGAGACCCACACCCGCGGTATCATGATGTGGCGACAGCTGACTCAGTGGCTCGGCGGGATGGGGATCGTCGTCCTCGCGGTCGCCATCCTCCCCGAACTCTCGGTCGGTGGCGCGCAGCTGATGGACGCCGAGGCACCCGGCCCCGGCATCGAGAAGCTCACCCCGCGCATCGCCGAGACGGCGCGCGCGCTCTGGGGTGCGTATCTCGGCTTCACCGTCCTCGAAGCGCTTCTCCTCTACGGACTCTACCTCACCGGCGTCGACCCGGCGATGAACGCCTACAACGCCGTCGCCCACGCGCTGACGACGATGCCGACCGGCGGGTTCTCGCCCGAGGCACGGAGTATCGAGGCCTTCTCGGCCGCAGCGCAGTGGATCATCATCCCGTTCATGATCGCGGCGGGGACCAACTTCGCGCTCTTCTGGCACGCGCTCACCGGCGACACCGAGCGGCTCTTCCGCGACACGGAGTTCCGGTTCTACATCGGCGTGATGGGGACGCTCACGGCGATCCTCGCCGGACTGCTGTTCGTCGGTGCGGGGTTCGTCACGCAGGCACCGACGAACGGGACTTTCGACGCGGCCTATCTCGCGGAGTACACGAGCCGCATCACCATGCAGGTCGAGCCGTCGATACGGCAGTCGCTGTTCCAGATCGTCTCCATCGTGACGACGACCGGCTACGCGAGTATGGACTTCAACGCGTGGAGCGCGCCAGCGCAGTACGTGCTGCTCTTCGCGATGTTCATCGGTGGCTCGGCGGGGTCGACCGGTGGTGCGGTGAAGATCGTCCGCTGGTACGTCATCCTCAAATCCATCCGTCGTGAGCTGTTCACGACCGCCCACCCCGAGGCCGTCCGGCCCGTGAGACTCGGCGGCCGCGCGCTCGACGAGCGTGCCCTCCGCGGCATCTACGCCTTCACGCTGCTCTACCTCGTGCTCTTCTTCGTCTCGGCGGGCGTCATCTTCCTCGATGCGGTCCGCGTCGGTCTCGACGTCTCCATCCTGGAGACGTTGAGCGCGTCGGCCTCGACTATCGGCAACGTCGGGCCGGGCTTCGGCATCCTCGGCCCGATGGGCGGCTATCTCGCCTTCTCGAACTTCTCGAAGGTCTACATGGCGTTCCTGATGTGGATCGGTCGCCTGGAGATCCTGCCCGTGCTCGTGCTGTTGACGCCCGAGTACTGGCGGCGGTAAGGTCGCCCCTTAGTCCAGCGGTGCTTCGAGTCGGCTGACGTCGACCCGGAGTTCGGTACCGTCGCCGTCAGCGTCGACCGCGCTGACTACCCCGGTCACAGCGAGGCGGGCGCACGGCGTCGGCCCGACGATGACGGGGTCGCCGACGTCGAGACGCGCCGTCTGTCCTCGAACGTGGACGACCGCCGTACAGCGGTCCGGCCGATTGACGTCGGTGAACCGGACCCGTTCGACGACGGACTCGACGCGGTCGTGCTCGCGGGTCACTGTGAGGGACGCGTCGGTGTCGAGTCGCTGGTCGTCCAGCTCCTCGTAGGCCTTCGCCGTCGGGCTGTAGCCGCCTTTCGCCCCGGGCACCGCTTCCACCAGCCCGAGTGCCTTCAGCGTCCCCATCTGCTGGCTGACGTTTGATCGGTGTTGGTCGGTGCGTTCGGCCAATTCCGCGCCGCTCACCGGGTAGTCACGCTCCCCGTAGTTGTCCAGTAGTGCCCCGAGAAGTCCGACGTCTCGGCTCGTCAGGTTCATAGTCTGCTGTCGTCTCGGCGTATCGCCGTCGACATGGACGGCCGTTTGCGGCGGGCGCATATAACGCTAGTCGATTAACACAATATCCAACACTATGTGATTATATGTCCCTTATATGATTAAGTCAATATTATAATAACGTTCATACGGCTCGGTCCATCCACAGTAGATAATGGCAACCACCAACCCCACCGTCACGACGTACCAGTGCCCCAAATGTCCCGGTGCAGTCTCCGAAGTCCACGGTTCGTGGGGCTGTACCGACTGCGGCTACGCCCCCCCGCACGGCGCGGACTGACGCATCGAGCGACCGTCCAGCGACGAACCGCCTCCGTTCTCGACCCACACCTCCATTCTTCGCGCTTCGGTAGGTCATCCTTCGCCTCCGACCCTCAGTGTGCTGTCCGGTCGTTCGTCCGCCTCGTGTTACTTGGGCCGTCGAGTCTAGTTCGGCTGCCACTCGTGGTGACTGCCGAAGCACACCGAGACCCCGCCCTGCACCACGCCGCCCCGCACAGCACAGCCACGTCCTCCCCAGCCGATTCGTTCCGTTCCTCGCTCGCTTCGCTCGCTGTGGTACTCACTCATCCCTCACGCGACGCGGCGACGCCGTCGCGTCGCCAGCGCGCGCCGGACCGGCTGTGTCGTCTGGTGGTTCTCCTTCAACGTCCAATCAGGAGTCTGTGGGGTGCAGAGTTCAGGGTTCCAGTCCGTAGAGCAGGCCACGCGCGAAGACCAGCACCGGGATGATCTCCAGGCGGCCGATCCACATATTGAGCAGAAACATCGCTTCGGCGACGACCGGCATCTCGGGACCGGTGATGCCCGTCGAGAGACCGACGTTGCCCTGCGCGCTCGCCACTTCGAACAGCGCGTCGGCGTAGCTGAAGTCTGGTCCGGCGACGTTGACGAGCAGCAGACTGCTCGCACAGAGCAGGCCGACCCAGAGCAGGCTGACGATGGCCGCCTCGCTGAACTCCCGTTCCATCTCGTCGCGCGAGAGCCGCCGACCGTCCATGTTCAGGCTGACGACGGCGTTCGCGGGGAGGAAGACGCGGGCGAACTGCCATTTGATGCCGCGGCCGATGGTGTAGGCGCGGATGACTTTGATGCCGCCAACGGTGCTCCCCGCGGCACCGCCGAGCGTCATCGCCGCCGCGAGAATCAGCTTCCCGCCGTCGGCCCAGCGGCCGATGGGAGCCGACTGAAAGCCCGTACACGAGAGGGCGCTGACGAACTGGAACGTCGAGTCCCGAACCGCATCGACCTGTGCCGCCGAGAAGCCGAGTGCCGAGAGACCGAAGTAGTCCGCCGTCCCCTGAAACCCGTCCGTGAGCGCGACGACGTTCTGCGCCGACAGCAGGAGGACGCCCACCCCGAGCAGGGCGAACAGCCAGCGCGTCTGGAGGTCCGAGACGAGCTGCGAGAGGTCGCGGTCGCGGAGGACGGCGTAGTGGACCGGGAAGGCGATAGCTCCGAGCGTCATGACGGGCAGGAGGAGCGTCTCGATGAGCGGCGAGTCGTAGGTCGCAATGGAGTTGTCGGTGACGCTGAACCCGCCGGTCGACAGCGCGGTCATCGCGTGGTTGAGTGCCTGCCAGCCGACTTCCCAGAGCGGGAGGTTCGCGCCGTATGAGGTCAGGCGGATGGCGACGAACAGCGCGGCCACCGAGGCGAGCGTGTAGAGCACGAAGATCTTCCAGACCGTCCGGACCGTCGAGACGATGCTCGGATGGATCTTCTCCTCGCGCGCCTCGCTGCGGTAGAGCGCGTAGGAACCGGACCCCGGACGGGCGAGGATGGAGACGGTGAGGACGATGACGCCGACACCGCCGACCCACTGGACGAGCGACCGCCACCACTGGAACGCCCTCGGCAGACTGGGTTCGGTCGTCGCCATCGTCAGCCCGCTGCCGGTCCAGCCGGACATCGACTCGAACAGCGCGTGCAGCGGGTCGCGGAAGACGGCGAGACTCGACACGTCGACGCCGCCGCGCGCGCCGTACGCGGCCAGGAGTTCGGGCGGCGTGAGATACGCCCCGAAGAGGAGGGGCAGCCCGCCGAAGACGGCGACCGTGAACCAGCCCGCGGCGGCGATGATCATCCCGTGTTTCATCACCGGCTGGGGAGCCTCGGCGAACGCCCGCCGGGCACCGAGACCGACGGCCGCCGTGAGACCGCCGGCGACGAGGAACGCGAGCGCGGCGTACCACTCCCGGAAGACGAGGGCGACGAGGACAGAAACGGTCATCAGGAGTGCCTCCATCGCGAGCAGCGAGCCGACGTCGCGGGCGATGGTCGCGAGGTCCTCGGGGACGCCCGCGACGGTCCGTCGCCGGGCCATCAGTTGTCGTCCTCGTAGTGGCCGAAGACGTCGGTCACCTCCGGCGTCGCGCCCGTCTCCGAGTAGACCGTCAGCAGGTCGCCGACGTGGATCTCGGTCCCCCCGCGTGGCGTGACGGGATTGCCCTCGCCGTTACGCTCGACGGCGACGATGAGCATCTCGTCGCCGAGCAGCCCCTCCGAGGCGGCCTCCTGAATCGTCAGGCCCGCGACGGGGGCGTCGTCGCCGACGGTGATCTCGAAGACCTCCGCGTCGTCGCCGATGCGCATGTAGTCGACGATGGAGGGCCGCTTGACCGCGCGGTAGAGATATTCGGCGATGAGGCTCTGTGGGTTCTCCATCGTGTTGACGCCGATACGCCGAAAGAGTGCCATATGGTCGGGGTTGTGGACGACCGAGACGATCGTCGGCACCTCCAACTCCTTCCCGAGGAGACAGACCATGATGTTCGTGGCGTCCTGGTCGGTCGTCGAGATGAGCGCGTCGGCGCGGTCTGCGCCCGCGTCGGTGAGCGTGTCCTTGACCGTGGCGTCGTCGTTGATGACGAGACAGTCGAACGCCTTCGACGCCCGCTCGGCCTTCTCCTCGTCGCGCTCGATGACGACGACCTCGTTGCCGCCGGCGGTGGCGATCTCGATGAGTGGCGTCCCGATGTTGCCAGCCCCGACGATGACGATGTACATCTCAGCCGTGGCTGCGCGGGGCGGTCGGGAAAAAGTACCGTTCGGCCGCGTCGCCCCCACGCAGTCGACCGCTGCCACTCGGTTCCAGACCGTGTGACCGACTCGCCCGGGCAGAAGAAATATACGTTGGCTGTCAGTAGTTCCGGCCGATGCCCTCCACTACTCGGAAGACGCCGCTCGGACTGAAGGTGATCGTCGCGCTCGGCCTCATCGGCGCGCTGTTGAGCACGCTCGGCGCGCTCGGTTTGATGGGGACCGGTTCCACTGGTCTCGTCATCGGTCTCGCGTTGCTGGTGTTCACGGCCATCCGCGTCGTCATCCTGTTCGGCCTCATCTCGCTGTCGCCGTGGGCGTGGAAGGCCGGGGTGGCACTCTACACGCTCGCGGCCGTGGTCGACCTGCTGCGTGTCGACATCCTCGGACTGCTCATCTCGCTGCTCATCGCGGCCTACATCTACAGCCAGAAGGACCTGTTCCGCCGCTACTGACGGTTCCGCCGCTACCGACGTTCCTGCCGCTACCGATCTTTCCGCTGTTACAGACGTTCCTGCAGTCGCGGGCGGCCGCCATCGCCCCGCCCGCCCGTTCTTGTTGATGAGCCGACATTGAGCGGCATCACACACCGCAGCCGACAGTCTTATGCATATTGCACTACTCACCCAATACGACGCTTCGTTCTTGGAGGGCCGAAGCGTCAGCGGGGACCAATGGCGACCGGCTGAGTATTTTCAGCCCACCGTCGCCACTCTCTTAGGAAACTACACTCCGAGCGACCGCGCCGTCGTCGTCCACTGACGAACCACTGGTGAGCGGCGGCACCGTCGCTCTCGCTCGGTGTTCCGACCTGCAGTGACGACCAGAAGACCAGACCGAGAGAAAGACTGCCAGCGACGCGACTACGACGCGATTACTGTTCGACCGCGCTCGCGGCGCGGATGATAGTCTCTTCGCCGAACTTCGGCCCGATGAGCTGGAGCCCGACGGGGAGGCCGTCGGTCTCGCCCGCGGGCACCGAGACGGCGGGGAGGTTCGCGAGGTTCACCGGCACCGTGTTGGCGTCGGCGAGATACATCTGCAGCGGGTCGTCGAGACTCTCGCCGAGTTCGAACGGCGGGACCGGCATCGTCGGCGACGCCAGCACGTCGACGTCGGCGAACGCCTCGTCGAAGTCCTGTTTGATCCAGGCGCGGGCGTCCTGTGCCTTCGAGTAGTACTTGTCGTGGTAGCCGGCCGAGAGGGCGTAGGTCCCGAGGAGGACACGGCGTTTGACTTCCGCGCCGAAGCCCTCTTCGCGGGCTTTCGCGAACGACTCGTTCCAGTTGCCCTCGTAGCCGCCGGATTTCCCGTAGCGCACGCCGTCGAAGCGTGCGAGGTTCGAGGAGGCCTCGGACATCGCGATGACGTAGTAGGCCTGCACCGCGTGGTCGACGGAGGGAAGCGAGACTTCCTCGTAGGTCGCACCCTGCTCTTCCAGTTCGGCGATGGCGTCCCAGAACGCCTCGACGACACCCTCGTCCGCGCCCTCGACGAGTTCCGTCGGGACGCCGATGGTGAGACCGTCGACGTCGCCGTCGGCCGCGCTCGCGTAGTCGGAGTCGGCACCCTCCTCGCGGGTCGTCCCGTCGTGTTCGTCCGGTCCCGCGATGACGTCGAGGAACGCCGCGGCCTCCTCGACGGTCGGGGCGATGGGGCCGATCTGTTCCAGCGAGTTGGCGTAGGCGACGAGCCCGTAGCGGGAGACCAGCCCGTACGTGGGCTTGATGCCGACGACGCCACAGAACGCGGCGGGACAGCGGATGGAGCCACCTGTGTCCGAGCCGAGGGCGAGGTCGGCCTCACCTGCGGCGACGGCGGCGGCACTGCCACCGGAGGAGCCGCCGGGGACGCGCGAGGTGTCGACCGGGTTCTTCGTCGGGCCGTAGGCCGAGGTCTCGGTCGTGGTGCCCATCCCGAACTCGTCCATGTTGGCCTTGCCAGCGATGGACGCACCGGCTTCCTTCAGCCGTTCGACGACCGTTGCGTCGTACGGCGGGACGTAATCCTCCAGCATGGCGGACCCGCAGGTCGTCCGGAGCCCCTTCGTGGAGATGTTGTCCTTGACGGCGACGGACTTCCCCGACAGGGGACCGTCGCCTTCGCTCTCGACCGTCTCGTCGGTGATGAAGACGTTGAGGTCGCTCATGACACCCGTGGTCCCTTGAAGAAGCCGTCCTCGGTCTCGGCGGCGTTCGAGAGCGCTTCCTCCTGCGTGAGGCCCTCACGGACCTCGTCGGGGCGCATCACGTTTACGAGGTCGGACTCGCGCTCGACCTCCGGCACGTCGTCGAGGGCGTCGAAATACTCCAGAATGTCGGCGAACTGCGTGGCGAACGCTTCGACTTCGTCGTCGTCGAGGTCCACCCGCGCCAGTTCGGCGACGTGACGCACCTCGTCTGCGTCAACGCGGGATTGAGTCATACTTCGTGGTGGCCGCGGACCGGGAGTAAGAGTTTCGGTGCGGGTCCAGCGCGCCCGTCCGCTCTCTCGTCGGTGCTTCTGCGTGGGGTGTGTGGCCCCGGTGGGAACGGTGTGTGACTCGTTGCCGGCTTGGTCGCGCGCGTGCACAGGGCCATCACCATTAAGTGAAATCCGCCGCTACAATTGGATGCGTAAAACCAGAGAGACCCTTCTCTCCCACCCCCCTCCCCATCCATTACAATGACTGAAAGTGTCCGAAGCTTTAGTGGCCAGCGTACCCGCGCACACGAGGAAGAGACAGAGTCCGAGGAGGCCTCGGACTCCGAACAGCTACGCTGCCCGGAGTGCGGAGGACAGCTGAACGCCGACACGTCCCACGGTGAGACGGTCTGTCAGGACTGCGGCCTCGTCGTCGACGAGGACGAGATCGACCACGGTCCCGAGTGGCGCGCGTTCGACTCCAAGGAGAAAGACGAGAAGTCCCGCGTCGGCGCGCCGACGACGAACATGATGCACGACAAGGGACTGTCGACCAACATCGGCTGGCAGGACAAAGACGCCTACGGCAACTCCCTGTCCAGCCGCCAGCGCGAGAAGATGCAGCGGCTCCGGACGTGGAACGAGCGGTTCCGCACCCGCGACTCCAAGGAGCGCAACCTCAAGCAGGCACTCGGCGAGATCGACCGCATGGCGAGCGCGCTCGGTCTTCCAGACAGCGTCCGCGAGACGGCGTCGGTCATCTACCGCCGTGCGCTTGACGAGGATCTGCTCCCCGGCCGTTCCATCGAGGGTGTCGCCACCAGCTCCCTCTACGCGGCGGCTCGACAGGCCGGGACGCCGCGGAGCCTCGACGAGATTACGAGCGTCTCCCGCGTCGACAAAGACGAGATCGCCCGGACGTACCGCTACGTCGTCCGCGAACTCAAACTGGAGATCCAGCCCGCCGACCCCGAGAGCTACGTCCCGCGGTTCGCCAGCGACCTCGAACTCTCCGACGAGTCGGAACGTCGCGCCCGCCAACTGCTGCAGAACGCAAAAGAACAGGGCGTCCACAGCGGGAAGTCGCCGGTTGGCCTCGCCGCTGCCGCCGTCTACGCCGCGTCGCTCCTGACCAACGAGAAGGTCACGCAAAGCGAGGTATCCGACGTCGCCAACATCAGCGAAGTCACCATCCGAAACCGCTACCACGAGCTGCTCGAAGCCGAAGAAGGCGTCCAGATGCCCTAATCGGTCGGCCGTTTCGCTCGGTGCCGCTCTTTCTCACTCGCTTCGCAACACGCGCACGCCATCGGGGACTGTAACAGTTCTCTCGTCGCCCGAGAGGTCGATCTCGATCCGTCCGACGACACCTTTCGCGGGGACTGTCCGCTTGACGGTGCCGTCTCTGATGATTATTTTACCCATGGTTGGCCTTGGAGGGATTCCCAGCGGCTGTTCTCACCGCCGTGTTGTAAGTGTTACTTCGATAACCATTCTCGACACCAAGCCGCAACCTGCAAACCCCCACCGTCCGGACCGACCAGTATGGAGACGACTCGCCACATCACCGCGACAGTCTACATCGTCAACGACGGTGCGACCGCCCTCCACCACCACGACCGCCTCGGCATCCGAGTCGCCCCTGGAGGCCACGTCGACCGCGACGAACTTCCGCACGAAGCTGGCATCCGCGAAGTCAGAGAGGAGACCGGTCTGGACGCGACGCTCGTCGCCGACGTCGCCGACGTCGACGCCCCCGACGGCGAGCCGCTTCCGCAGCCGGCGCACATGATGCTCTACGACATCAACGTCCACGAGGACGGCCGCGTCGGCCACCAGCACATCGACCACGTCTACTTCGCCCGCGTCGAGGCCCGCGACATCGACCCCGACGGCGACGACGAGGAGGGGCCTGAGGCGTGGGACTGGTACACCCGTGAGGACCTACAGACGAGCGACGTCGACCCCGACACCGTCCAGATCGGCATCGAGGCTATCGAGACGGTCGGCCAGCGATTCGACTGAAGCTTTAGATACGAAGACGCTGCCACCCCCGCTATGTCCTGACGAGCAACCGCGTAGCGGCCTGCGGTCGTGCGACACACCGCTTCGCCTTCCTCCTTCGTCGCCTGCTCGCCCACCCTCACTCTTCGCAGAGCGACCGGATGTACTGGCCGACGTGGTCGTCCATTCGGCGTTTGAAGCCCGCCTGTCGCGCCAGCCGGTCCAGTTCGCGCGCGGCGTAGGTCCCGTACTGGACGGCCTTCTTGTCCGCCGTCCGCACTGACTCGGGGAGGACGCCGTCGGCCGCCCGTCGGAGGGCGATCTTCCGCTCGTCGTCCGTCGCCAACAGCTCCGGCGGGAGCCGGAGTGCCGCCGAGACGACCCGGTCGTGCAACAGCGGTGCGACGGGTTCGACGCCCGCCGCACGGAGAGCCAACACGTCACGTTCCAACTGGTCCGGGAGCGTGGCGACGACTTCGCGCGTCGCCCCGCGAACCGTGTCAGCGTCGACGCGGTGGTCGTCGGCGGGGTCGACAACTTTCGAGTAGCCCCCGAACAGCTCGTCGGCACCCTGCCCGACAGCGAGGCGGTCGTAGCCGTCCTCGCTCGCTCGCTCGGCCGTGAGATACAGCGGCAGCGCGATCTGGATGTCCATCGGGTTGTCGCGGCCAGTCGCCGCGACCAGCTCCGGGACCGCCCGTTCGAGCGCGGCGTGGGTCAGCTCGACGACCCGGAGTTCGCGATCCATCGCGTCCGCTGCGTCCCGCGCAGCAGCGACGTCGTGGCTCCCTTCGAACCCGGCTACGTAGAGCGGCGCGTCCGGGACACCTGCCGCGACGAGTCCTGAGTCCACACCGCCGGAGAACGCGACTGCCAGTCCGTCGTCGTCGACGTCGCGGACGCTGGTCAGCACCGCGTCACGGACGGCAGCGAGTGCCTCACCCGAGGCTGCTGCGTCCGGGTCGGGGAGCGTCCAGACCAGCTCGTCGCCGTCGCTGTCGCGGACGGTGCCCGGTGGGACTCGAGAAGGGTTCTCAAGGTCTGTCAAGTCGGTACTCCAGGTCTTGTGGTCGTCTCCGTCGGAGAAGAGCGGCTGTCGGCCGAGCACGTCGCGAACGAGTCGCCCGTCGAGTTCACCGGCGAAGCCAGCCGTACCCGGCAGTGGGTCGCCCGACTCGAGTGCGGCGCGGACGGCCGCCGCGTCGGCACCGAACATCACAAGATGTTGTAGAGACCGTGTTTCATGCGTCGTTTCGCGCCGCCAGCGGCCTGCCGGACGCTGATATGCCACGGCGTCCGCGAGCCGACGTAGCTGGTCTGCCCGTCGACGATGGCGTCGAGGATCGCGTCGGCGTCGCGTTCGTCGGTCGCGACCTCGGTGACCGCCTGGCCGACCATCTCGCTGATGTGAGCGTCGCTGCCGGCGGTCATCGGCAACTCGCGTCGTTCGGCGAACTTTTCGGCCTTGCGGTTCGCGAGGCCGGTCAGGAGTCGAGAGTTGTAGACTTCGATGGCGTCGGCGTTCGCCAGCTGGTCGCGGCTGATGTGGGGGGCGACGCCGTGGCGGGACTTCTGGAACGGATGGGGGACGACGGCGACGCCGCCCTGCTCCCAGATGCGGTCGAGCGTCTCGTCGAACGAGAGCCCTGCAGGGACGAGTTCGTCGATGCCGAGCGCGAGCACGTGGCCCGCGGCACTCGTGACCTCCATCCCGGTGATGCCGACGAGTCCGTAGTCGGCGGCTCGTTCGGCGGCTTCGAGACTCGCGTCGATCTCGTCGTGGTCGGTGACGGCAATCGCGTCGAGACCCACCGCTGCTGCCTGTTCTAAGAGCAGCTCGACCGGGTCACGCCCGTCGTACGACAGCGACGAATGCGTGTGCAACTCGACCGATAACACGAGCGGTGGTTGGCACTACCCGTTAAAAAGCCCCGCGGTCTGCGCGGGCGTCAGTGGATACACCGGGAGATGTCTCCGAATCTACAGAGTCAGGTGGATGCCTTACCGGTCTGCGGCGATGCTCGGAAGAATGATGAGTACGGTCAGCGCGACAGCGGCGGCGACGCCGACTCCGTACAGTACGACGGGGGACCCTGCACCGTGGAGCTGCAGTTCGTGTAGGACTTCCGGCGCGATGATACCGAGTCCACCGATGGCGAGCAACAAGCCGATTCCCCCCCAGATGACTGATTCGTCCATTGGTGGATGCTGATACGACCGAGCGTGTTATGTGTACCGGATTGTCGGAGTCGCCGACCCCGTCCACTGGCTCTCGAATTTCCGCTCTGTCCGACTCGTAGTATACACGAGTGTGCACATAGAAAAGCATTAACAGCACCTCTTTCAACAGGAAGGTGAATGAGCCTACCCGACACGGACTACGACCTCATCCACGACGAACTCGGTCGGGAGCCGACACCTGCCGAGGACGTCCTGTTCGAGAACCTCTGGAGCGAACACTGCGCCTACCGCTCCTCGCGCCCGCTTTTGTCGGCGTTCGACTCCGAAGGCGAGCAGGTCGTCATCGGTCCGGGTGACGACGCGGCGGTCGTCGCGGTCCCGCTCCACGACGGCGACGACGAGACCTACATCACGTTCGGCATCGAGAGCCACAACCATCCCTCCTACGTCGACCCGTTCGACGGCGCGGCGACGGGCGTCGGCGGCATCGTCCGCGACACGCTCTCGATGGGTGCCTACCCCATCGCGCTCGCCGACTCGCTGTACTTCGGTGACTTCGACCGCGAACACTCGCGGTATCTCTTCGAGGGCGTCGTCGAGGGTATCAGCCACTACGGCAACTGTATCGGTGTCCCCACCGTGGCAGGCAGCGTCGACTTCCACGAGGGTTACGTCGGCAACCCGCTCGTCAACGTCGCCTGTGTCGGCCTGACGACGCCGGACCGCCTCGTCACCGCAGAGGCACAGGAGGCTGGCAACAAGCTCGTCCTCGTCGGCAACGCGACGGGCCGTGACGGCCTTGGTGGTGCCTCCTTCGCCAGCGAGGACCTCGCCGAGGACGCCGAGACCGAGGACCGCCCGGCCGTCCAGGTCGGCGACCCCTACACGGAGAAACTGCTCATCGAGGCCAACGAGGACCTCATCGACGAGGGCCTGATCCTCTCCGCCCGTGACCTCGGCGCGGCCGGTCTCGGCGGAGCCTCCAGTGAACTCGTCGCCAAGGGCGGCTTCGGGGCCGACATCGACCTCGAACGTGTCCACCAGCGCGAGCCGAATATGTCCGCCCTCGAAATTCTGCTCGCCGAGTCCCAAGAGCGGATGTGCTACGAGGTCGCTCCCGACGACGTCGACCGCGTGGCCGAAGTCGCCGAAAAGTACGACCTCGGCTGCTCGGTCATCGGCGAGGTCGCCGAGGGCAACTACGTCTGTACCTTCGACGGCGAGGTCGTCGTCGACGTGCCGCCGGAGTTCCTCGCCGAGGGCGCGCCGATGAACGACCTCGACGCCGAGACCCTCGAACCGCAGGAGCGTGCCCTCCCCGACGCCGAGTTGGCCGAGGCGTTCGAGGCCGTCGTCGGCAGTCCGACCACGGCGTCCAAGCGCTGGGTCTACCGGCAGTACGACCACGAGGTCGGCGTCCGGACGAGCGTGGGTCCGGGTGACGACGCGGCCATCGTCGCCCTCCGCGAGGCGGGGACGGGTCTCGCCCTGTCGTCGGGTGCCAACCCCAACTGGACGAGCGCGAACCCCTACGAGGGTGCCCGCGCCGTCGCCCTGGAGAACGCGACCAACATCGCCGCGAAGGGCGCGACGCCGCTCACCGCCGTCAACTGCCTCAACGGCGGCAACCCCGAGAAGCCCGAGGTCTACGGCGGCTTCAAGGGCATCGTCGACGGGCTGGCGGATATGTGCCGGACGCTCTCGACGCCCGTCGTCGGCGGCAACGTCTCGCTCTACAACGACTCCGTCTCCGGCCCCATCCCGCCGACGCCGACGCTGGCGATGGTCGGCACGAAGGCGGGCTACGAGGCCCCACCCGCTACGTTCGCGGGCGAGGGGACGCTGCTCCTCGTCGGCGAGGCGGGCGGCGCGCTCGGCGGCTCGGAGTATCTCGCGAAAACGGGCGGGACGGACCGCTTCCCCGGTCTGCCCGCGAACCCGGCGGCCGTCGTCGAAGCGCTCGCCGACGTCGCCAACGACGAGTCGACCCTCGCCACGCACGACGTGAGCCACGGCGGTCTCGCAGTCTCGCTCGCAGAGATGGTCACCGCCGACTCCGGTGCCGAGGTCGAACTCGCCGACGAGATCGCGCTGTTCGACGAGACGCCCGGCCGCGCGGTCGTCGAGACGACGGACCCCGACGCAGTCTACGAGGCCTTCGACGGCGTCGCCCCCGTGACGGAACTCGGGTCGGCGACGAGTGATGGGGAACTGACGCTCACGGTCGGCGGCGAGGAACTCGGCTACGACGCCGCCGCGATTGCGGACCTTCGAGACGTCATCGAGCGCGAACTGGAGTAGCGTCGTTGTCCGCGGGTTTCTGGCTTTTTCACCGACGTCCGCGAGAGCAGCTGCTCGTGGTGCGGAGCGAGTGTGTCGAGAAATACTGTAATGCCGTTCAGCCGAGCAGCAGCGGCACGCCGAAGACGAGGACGATGCCGACGAGGGCGACGGCGATGCCCGTGCCGACCTGGCTCGTCGTGAAGTCCTGCATCGGTGCGGTCACTCGCCACTCTCCGTCGTCGTCACCGTGGTGGTCGTGGTCGTCCATGTGACACGGTGAGTGTCGCCGCAACTAAAATACTCCTAAACCACTGGGGCGTGAGACCTCCCCATGGACAGTGCAGACATCGACCGCAACTGGTGGAAAGAGGCGGTCGTCTACCAGGTCTACCCCCGCAGTTTCAACGACACCGACGGCGACGGCGTCGGCGACATCCCCGGCATCATCGAGAAGCTCGACTATCTCGAGGACCTCGGGGTCGACGTTATCTGGCTCAATCCGGTCTACGAGTCGCCCAACGCCGACAACGGCTACGACATCGCCGACTACCAGTCCATCATGAGCGAGTTCGGGACGATGGCCGACTGGGAAGAGTTGTTGGACGGTCTCCACGACCGGGGCATCAAGCTCATCATGGACCTCGTGGTCAACCACACTTCCGACGAACACGAGTGGTTCGTCAAGTCCCGCGCGGACGAGGGGGACTTCCGCGACTACTACATCTGGCGCGAGGGCCGGACGGACGTCGACGGCTGGACGGGCGACCTCGGACCCGACGACGAGGCCCCGCCGAACGAGTGGGGGTCGTTCTTCGGCGGTCCCGCCTGGGAGTACGACGAGGAGGTCGGCAAGTGGTATCTCCACATCTTCGACGTGAAACAGCCCGACCTCAACTGGGAGAACGAGGCGGTCCGCGAGGAGGTCTTCGAGATGATGGAGTGGTGGCTGGAGCAGGGTATCGACGGCTTCCGGATGGACGTCATCAACCTCATCTCCAAGCCGCCGAGCGTCACCGACAACGACCCGCCGCTACCTGACGACTTCGGCGCGACGTTCAACGGGCCGAAGATCCACGAGTACATCGGCGAGATGGGCGACCGCGTCCTCTCGGAGGACCTCCTGACGGTCGGCGAGATGGTCGGCGACGTGTCGATGGACGACGCCCGCCAGTACGTCGGCCGCGACGGCGACGGTCTCAGTATGCTGTTTCACTTCGACCACATGCTCTTGGACCGCGGCGGCGACCTCTGGCAGTACCACGGCTACGACCTGACCGACCTGAAGGGCGTCTTCCGCCACTGGCAGAAGGGGCTGGAGGGCGACGGCTGGAACTCGAACTACCTCAACAACCACGACCAGCCGCGGATGGTCTCGCGCTTCGGCGACGACGGCGAGTACCGCGTCGAGTCCGCGAAACTGCTCGGGACGCTGCTCCACACGCTCCACGGGACGCCCTACGTCTATCAGGGTGAGGAGATCGGCATGACCAACTACCCCTTCGAGAGCCTTGACGACTTCCAGGACGTCGACACGCTCAACCCCGTGAGCAACGCCATCGACGAGGGCGTCATCGAGAGCTTCGAAGCCGAGAAGGAGAGCATCTCGATGCTGAGCCGCGACAACGCCCGGACGCCGGTCCAGTGGTCCGGCGACGAGGAGCACGGCGGCTTCACCGACGGCGAGCCGTGGCTCGGGGTCAACCCCAACTACGACGAGATCAACGTCGCCGACGCCCGCGCCGACTCCGAGTCGGTCTGGCACTACTACAAGGAACTCATCGCGCTCCGCGACGACTCGGAGCACAAGGACCTCATCGTCTACGGCAGTTACGACGACCTCTGGCCGAGCCACACCGACCTCTGGGCCTACACGCGTACGCTCGACGACGACCGTCTGCTCGTCGTGTTGAACTTCACGAGCGAGACCCAGGAGTTCCGCCTGCCCCGTGCCGAGGAGACGCACGCCGCGGGCGACTACCGCGACGACCTCCCGCTGCACGCCGGCGAAGTTCCGGACCTCGACACCGAACTGGTCATCGCCAACTACGACGTCGACGACGCCGACTCGGACCCCACCGAGTTCGACCTCCGGCCGTGGGAGGCGCGGGTCTACCGACTGTCGTAGTCGCCCCCGTCCGTCCCCGCGACTGCCGCGAGAGAGTCCTGTCAACTCGACGCCCTCTCCGTGTTTTCGTGTCCCGACGTCACACGGCCGTCGCCGAACCGATGAACCAAAGGAAACTCACGAGCGAGTTCCACCAATGACTGAAGCCGACATCGACCGCCAGTGGTGGAAGGAGGCGGTCGTCTATCAGATCTATCCGCGGAGTTTCAAGGACACCGACGGCGACGGCGTCGGCGACCTGCCGGGTATCGTCGACGAACTCGACTATCTCTCCGACCTCGGCGTCGACGTCGTCTGGCTCAACCCCGTCTACGAGTCACCGGGCGCGGACAACGGCTACGACATCGCCGATTACCGCGCCATCGACGACCAGTTCGGCGATATGGGCGACTGGGAGGACCTCTTGGAGGGGCTGCACGACCGCGACATCAAACTCATCATGGATCTCGTGGTCAACCACACCTCCGACGAGCACGAGTGGTTCGTCGAGTCGCAGAAGTCACGGGACAACCCTTACCGCGACTACTACATCTGGCGGGAGGGTCGCCCGGCCGAGGAGGCCGAGTACGAGTGTGACGAGGGTCCCGATGGCGAGGTGCCGCCGAACAACTGGCAGTCCTTCTTCGGTGGTCCCGCCTGGAGCTACGACGAGCGGACCGAGGAGTGGTATCTCCACATCTTCGACGAGAAGCAGCCCGACCTGAACTGGGAGAACCCCGCGGTTCGTAAGGAAATCTACGACATGATGACCTGGTGGCTGGAGAAGGGCATCGACGGCTTCCGGATGGACGTCATCAACCTCATCTCCAAGCCCGCCGACCTTGCCGACGGCGCGGACCCCGAGGCACTCGTCGTCGGCGCGGACCGCTTCATGAACGGGCCGCGCATCCACGAGTTCCTCTCGGAGATGCACGAGGAGGTCCTGGCGGACTACGACGCGATGACGGTCGGCGAGATGGCTGCCATCGACGCCGAGCAGGCTCGCGAGTACGCCCGCGACGGGATGAACATGGCCTTTACCTTCGACCACGTCCGGCTCGACTTCGGCCCGAACGGCCGCTGGAGCCACGGCGAGTTCACCCTGCCCGAGTTGAAGGGCGCGATGACCTACTGGCAGGAGAGCCTCGGCGACGAGGGCTGGAACGCGGTCTTCCTCGGCAACCACGACGAACCCCGCATCGTCTCGCGGTTCGGCAACGACGAGGCGTACCGCGTCGAGTCCGCGAAACTCCTCGCGACGCTCCTCAACACGCTCCAGGGCACGCCCTACATCCTCCAGGGCGACGAATTGGGGATGACCAACTACCCCTTCGAGAGCCTCGACGAGGTGCGCGACGTCGACACGCTCAACAACGTCCGCGTCGCCCGTGAGCGCGGCCAGTTCACGGACGACGCCGAGATGCTGGACCTCGTCCGCCAGCGCAGTCGTGACAACGCCCGGACGCCGATGCAGTGGTCCGGCGAGGAGACACACGCGGGGTTCACCGACGGCGAGCCGTGGATTCCGGTCAATCCGAACTACCAGGCCGTCAACGTCGCCGACGCCCGCGCCGACGCCGAGTCGGTCTGGCACTACTACCGGCGCGTCGTCGACCTGCGACACGGCTCGGACCTCCTGACCTACGGCGACTACCAGCTCTACCTGCCGGACCACGAGGAGCTGTGGGTCTACACGCGGACCCTCGGCGACGACACGGTGCTCGTCGTGTTGAATTTCTCGGACGCCGAGACGACGTTCGAGCCGCCCGCAGACTTCGTCGGTCGGGACGCCACGCTACTCGTCGGCAACTACGACGTTGAGGGTGCTGTCGACACCGTCGAATCCACGACCCTCCAGCCGTGGGAAGCGCGGGTCTACGACTTGGACTGATCATTCACCCCGGCGCGCGCTGGCAGTCGCTCCGTCGACTGCCGACACCGTGCGAGGGATGAGCGAGTGAACGGCGTGAACGAGCGAATCGGCTGGGGAGGACGTGGCTGGGCGGAGCGGTGCTGTCTGTCGGTGTGTTTCGGCAATCGTGACTGCTCCCGTCGACCTACCAGTTCGATTCCACGCAGACGACTACAGAATCTACGATTAATCCCGTTCTCCGAGCGACTTCCGGTAGCACAGCATCTCCAGTGCGTCGCCGCCGAACGCGACGTCGACCCGCCGGACCAACTCGAAGCCGTGGCTCTCGTACAGCCCCTGCGCCGCCTCCATCGCCGCCGTCGTATCGAGCACGAGGTGGGTGAAACCACGCTCCCGCGCCCGCTCTTCCAGTGCCGTGAGCAGCTGCCCACCGAAGCCCTGTCCCTGCCACGCCGGGTCGACGCGCATCCGTTTCACCTCCGCTGTCGCCGGTGGCAGCTCCGAGAGCAGGTCCGTCAGATAGCCCTTGACGGGCCGGAACGCACCCATCGCGACTACCTCGCCGTCAACCTCGCCGACCAGAAAGTCGCCGCCTGGTTCGACGTAGCTCCCGTGGACGTCGTTCAGGTCGACGTCCGGCAGGTCGTCGACGAACGCCTCCAGTTCGCGCATCGCCGTCTCGTGTAACTCCCGGACGCGCTCGGCGTCGTCCTCGCGGTAGCGTCTGAGCGTCAGCGCGGCCATATCCCTCCGTCTCGGAGCGGGAGCATAACTCCACGGCCGATTCGTACTCCTGTCACAGTCGAAACCGTGAAACCCGACACCTGCGAACCTGTACCCAACTAGATGCTCACGAAACGAATCATCCCCTGTATCGACGTCGACCTCGACGAGGACGGCAACCCCGCGGTCTACACGGGTGTCAACTTCGAGGACCTGAAGTACACCGGCGACCCCGTCGAGATGGCCAAACTGTACAACGAGGCCGGAGCCGACGAGTTCGTCTTCCTCGACATCACCGCCTCCGCCGAGGGTCGGGCGACGATGCTCGACACCGTCTCCCGCGTCGCCGACGAGGTCTTTATCCCCCTGACTGTCGGCGGCGGCATCCGCACGAAAGACGACATCAAGGAGACGCTCCGCGCCGGGGCGGACAAGGTCTCCATCAACACCGCCGCGCTCCAACGGCCCGAGTTGGTCGAAGAGGGCGCGAAAGCCTTCGGTAACCAGTGTATCGTCATCTCGGTCGACGCGCGCCGCCGCTTCGACGAGGAGGGCGAGTTCTACGTCGACGTCGACGGCGAGTCCTGCTGGTTCGAATGCACCATCAAGGGTGGCCGCGAAGGAACCGGCATCGACGTCGTCGAGTGGGCCCGCGAGGCCGAATCCCGCGGCGCGGGCGAGCTGTTCGTCAACTCCATCGACGCCGACGGCACGAAGGACGGCTACGACATCCCGCTGACGAAGGCCGTCTGCGACAACGTTTCGACGCCCGTCATCGCCTCCTCCGGCTGTGGCGGTCCCGAGGATATGTACGAGGTCTTCACCGAGGCTGGCGCGGACGCCGGTCTCGCGGCCTCCATCTTCCACTTCGACGAGTACACCATCGGCGACGTGAAGCAGTATCTCGACGAGCGCGACGTGCCGGTTCGGCTGTAACCGCTCCGCTCACCTCCACGGCGTCGTCGACCACGGCTGTCTCCACGGCGTCGCCGACGTGTGTGGGACTCTGTACTCCCCCCGCACACCCGCTCAACGTTCTTACGGTCCGCAGGCCTATCTCTCGCTCCAATGAGCGTATCCGACGGCTGGCAAGCCGCCCTCGATGCCCTGGAGGAGCACCGCGCCGACAAAGACGAGTTCTTCGGCGAGCATCCCCAGTCACCGATTCCGCACGACCAACGCGAGATCTTCGAGGGCCTCTCCTACTTCGACCCCGACCCCGCGTACCGCTTCGAACTGGAACTCCACGAACACGAGACCAAAGAGACCGTCACCGTCGCGACGACGACGGAGGGCGAGCGCGACTACGTCGCGTGGGGAGAATTCCGCTTCACTGTCGACGGCGAAGAGCAGACGCTGCAGGCGTACAGCCGAGACGGCGGTGGAGATGAGTTCTGGCTGCCCTTCCGCGACGAGACGAGCGGCGAGGAGACCTACGGCGCGGGCCGGTATCTCGAACTCGACGCCGAGGACCGCACCGACGAGGGGACGTGGATACTCGACTTCAACTACGCCTACAGTCCGTTCTGTGCCTACAACGAGGCGTACGAGTGTCCGCTCGTGCCGATGGCCAACTGGCTGGAGGTCGAGATTCGGGCCGGAGAGAAGACCTACACACCGGGCGGGGAGTGACGCGTCGGCGGCGAGTGACCCGCGAAGCCGTCGGCTCGGCGGTTGAGTCCTGAGAGAGAGACAGGAGAAGCGTCGTCGGCGTCGTCGGGACGGCTTACGCGGCCTGGAAGGCGTCGCGGAAGGCGTCGGTCATGTTCTGGACGTTCTGTGCACCCGCAGCGACGGCGTCGAGAGGGTCGAGGCCGCCTTCGGTCTTCACCGAGAGGATAGGGTCCGTCTGTCCACCGGACTGCTCGGGGTTCACGTCGTACGTCGCGGCGGCGACCCCGTCGGTCTCAAGCAGCGCGCCCTTCAGCACGTTCATGAAGGTGTGGTCCTCACCGGCGATCTCGATGCGGAGTTCCTCGTCGGTCTTCTCGATGACCCGCAGTTCCATGCTACCGAATTCTCCCGTCGCGCGTTTCAAGTTGTCGATAGCGTAGAGGGCTGCGGCCGCCCCGCTCCTACTCGACTTTGAACACGGCTTCCTCGATGCCCTCGTTGCGACACTCCGGGCAGCGCGAGGGGTAGTTCACCGGGTCGTCGAAGGCACTGAACCCGCAGTTGCGACACTCCGGCGGGGCGACGAGGAACTGCTCGTCGGTGCCGTCGAGCGACTTGGCGATGTGTTGGAGGTGACCGTAGACCGACGACCGCGGGACGCCCACGGTTTCCGAGAGCGTGCTCGCCGTCGCCGGACTGTCGCGGAGTTGGTCGGTGATACGTTGTCGCGTCGTCGTGGCGTCCATCACCGACGAGTAGTCGCCGGGGGCACAAACCGTTTCTCGTTTCACTACTAAAATCCGACACGTCTGACAGAGGGGAAAGAACCATACCCTGAGGGCGAAATCAAGCAGACATGAAAGCCGTAGTGCTGGCAGGCGGCTACGCGACCCGACTGTGGCCGATCACGAAGGACCGTCCGAAGATGCTCCTCCCGGTTGGTGAGGACACCGTCATCGATATCATCTTCGAGGACCTCGAGGAGGACGACCGCGTCGACGAAGTGTTCGTGAGTACCAACGAGGCCTTCGCCGGGGAGTTCGAGGAGTATCTCGCGGAGAGCGGCTTCGAGAAGCCGACGCTTTCGGTCGAGGAGACCCGCGCCGAAGACGAGAAGTTCGGCGTCGTCGGGGCCATCGAAGAGCTCATTGAGCGCGAGGGTGTCGACGACGACCTCGTCGTCGTTGCCGGTGACAACCTCCTGAGCTTCGAGATGTCGGAGTTCATCGACTACTTCAAATCCAAGGGCACGCCCGCTATCGCCGCGTACGACGTCGGCTCCTACGACAAGGCGAAGTCCTACGGGCTGGTCGAACTCGACGGCGAACGCGTCGTCGACTTCCAGGAGAAACCCGAGAACCCGAAGAGCACGCTCGTCTCCATCGCCTGCTACGCCTTCCGCCAGGAAGACCTCCCGAAATTCTCGGAGTATCTCGAAGACGGCAACAACCCCGACGAGCCGGGCTGGTTCATCCAGTGGCTCCAGGCCAACGAGGACGTCCACGCCTTCACCTTCGACGGCGCGTGGTTCGACATCGGGACCCCGGACAGCTATCTCGACGCCATCGCCTGGAAACTCGGCGGGAAGAACTACATCAACGAGTCGGCCACCGTCGAGAACTCCGAACTCGGCGAGAACGTTCACATCATGGCCGGTGCGACAGTCACGGATTCGACGCTCGACGACACCGTCGTCTTCCCGAACACCACCATCGTCGACTCCGAGATCAAACGCTCCATCATCGACGAGAGCACCCGCATCGAGGGGCTGGAGTTCTCGGGCGCGCTCATCGGTGCACACACGCGAATCACTGACGACGTCGTCAACGGATAACCACCCCTCGACGCACTCTTTTGCCGAAGCTCACTCCACCAGCCGTGCGTCAGTAATGCCTCGCCCAATTAGGCTAGCCGAGCGTCGGTAATCCGAATCCGACCGCGCGTCCCGTCCCACTCGGTGTCGTATTCGAGTTCGATACGGCGTTCCATGTGCGGCCCGTCGACGACGAACGTCTCGAACTCGCCGCCCTCGCCGAGGATGTGGACGCCGTACTTGTCGTTCAGTTCCTCCAGTTCTTCGAGCGCGTCCTCGTCGAGCGTTCGGCCAAGCCACGACTCGTCCAGTCCGCCAGCGGCGACCTGGATGATCTTGATCTCGAAGCCGGCGTCGAGCATCGCGTCGGCGAGTTCGCGGGGGTCTTCCTGCCACAGGGGCGCGAAGAGGTCGATGCCGAGGCGGTCGCACATATCCTGGATTCTGTGGGTCTGGAACTCGCTCTCGACGGCTCCGGCGGTGACGCCGACGAGGTCGAGTTCACCCTGGAGGGCTTCGAGCGCGGCTTCGAGCGGTTCGAGTTCGGCGTCGCCCTGCGCGCCGGAGTCCTCGGCAGCGTGGGCCTCGAAGTCCTCGGGTTCGACCTCGACGAGTTCGATACCGACGCTCTCGGCGACGAGTCTCGCCAGCCGCGTCTCGGGGACGTGGTACATATACGAGTCGCCCTCGGGGTGGACCGTGAGGAGTCGCGAGACGTTCAGCCCCTCCTCGAGCGCGCGGTAGAGTGCCCACGAGGAGTCCTTGCCGCCGGAGAAGAGACTTACCCAGTCGTCAGTCATTGGCTCCGAGTAGGCGGCGACCCGGTTAAACAGTCTACGGTTGTCGCTGGCGGCTCAAACACTTGCAAACCGGTGTGTGGGGTGTGGCTGTCCGTTGCGGTGCGGTCTGTCGCCAGTGTGTCGTACCGCGCCGAGCGGAGCGAGGCGCGGAGCGGGTTTTTTGACCCAGAGGGAGACGCTTCGCGTCTCCCAAGCCTTCGCGGTGGAACCGCGAAGAGAGCTTTTTTCGCCGGGTTGAGCGCGCCGCAGGCGCGCGATGCCCGGCACTGAAAAAAGGTCGAGTTACATATAGCCGAGGTCGCGCAGCTGCGACATCAGGTTCTCCTTGTCCTGTGCGCGGCCCTCGCGTTCGGTCGTGTTGTCGAGGTCCTGCAGCCACGCCGGGCGGTCGTCGCTCTTGCCCGACCCCGATTCGGTTCCGAGCGAGCGGAAGCCCTCGAAATACTTCGGCGAGACCGGGAGGTCTTGCGCGGTGACGCCCTCAGGAAGGTCGTCAGCACTCTCGGGGACGTGGCCGACCGGGTAGTCCTCGACGGTGTCGGGGACGATGAACTGCCAGAAGGTGTCCCAGATGTCGCCCTCGTCGAACTGGAGGATGGAGTGGACGCGGTCGTGCGGGGGATACTTCTCCGAGTCGTGCCGCGGGCTGAAGAACGTCTCCGTCGCACGCGACTCCTGTTCATCCCAGCGCACGCCCGAGAAGATGCCGTCGAAGCCGTGGTCGTCGATGACCTGGTTCAGTACGACGGTCTTCAGCAGGTGGTTGCCTTCGAAGGAGTCGGCGTCGAGGACGAACTCGTCGCCCTCGTAGCCGAGGCGGGCCAGCTCCCGGCGGTTCGTCTCGTTCAGGTCCGCGACGGCGACCGAGTCACCGGGAGCGATGTCCAGGTCCTCGAAGTCCTGGTTTTTCGCCCAGATCAGGTCGAGATCCCACTCGTCGGTCCAGTGGTGGACGAACGCCTCGACTTCGTCGAAGTGCTCGAAGTGGTCGAGGAAGACGACTGGGGGGACGTCGAAGCCGTGTTCGCGGGCGACCTCGCGGACGACGTAGAGGACGACCGTCGAGTCCTTGCCGCCGGTCCACATGACTGCCGGCTTGCGGTACTGCTGGAGGGCGGTGAGTGTGACCTCGGCGGCCTTCTCGACTTTGTCGGCGAGTGAGGGGTAGTCGGCGGCGGTCTGGCTCTGGCCGTCGGTGTAGTCGAGGTCGAGGTAGTCGGGGAAGGATGTCATATCCCCTACAACGTCGGCAGAGACTATCTGTGTATCTGTGACGACTGCGAGCGAGTGCCACGGCTGGCGGTGGTGAAAACAAAGACGCGAGAAGTGGTGTTACGCGGCCGACTTCACATGTAACCGAGGTCGCGCAGCCGCTCCATCAGGTCCTCTTTGTCCTGGGCGCGGCCGGCGCGTTCGGTCGTGTTGTCGAGGTCCTGGAGCCACGCGGGCTTGGACTCGGCTTTGTCGGTCGAGATCTCGCTACCCAGCGAGCGGAAGCCCTCGAAGTACTTCGGGCTGACCGGGATGTCCTCGTGGGTGAGACCGTTCGGCAGGTCGTCGTAGTCCTGCGGGACGTAGCCCTCGTCGGGGTACTCCTCGACGGTCTCGGGGACCACGAAGTGCCAGAAGGCTTCCCAGACGTCGGCCTCCTTGAACTGCAGGATTGGCTGAATGCGGTCGTGCGGGGGGTAGATGTCGGGGTCGTGGCGCGGGCTGAAGAACGTCTCGTCGGCGCGAGCCTCCTGCTCGTCCCAGCGGATGCCGGAGATGATGCCGTCGATGTCGTGGTTCTCCAGCGTGTCGTTGAGTGCGACCGTCTTCAGCAGGTGGTTGCCGACGTAGGTGTCCAGCAGGAACGGGAAGGAGTCCTCCTCGTACTCGAGGATGTTGCGGACGTGGTGCTGGTTGTGCTCCGAGAGGTCCTCGATCGGGATGTCGTCGCCGGGTTCGAGGCCGTTCTCGTCGACGTAGTCACCGACGTCGGTGTTGCGGGCCCAGACGACTTCCAGGTCCCACTCGTCGGCCCAGTGGCGGACGAAGTCCATCAGCTCGTCGAAGTGCTGGAAGTGGTCGATGAAGACCGTCGGCGGCAGTTCGAGGTCGTAGCGCTCGGCGACCTCCTTCACGAAGTAGAGCGTGAGCGTGGAGTCCTTGCCACCGGTCCACATCACGGCAGGGTTCTCGTACTCTTCGAGGCCCTGCTTCGTCACTTCGATGGCCTTCTCGAGTTTGTGGTTGATGCTCGGATAGTCTTCGGGCGTCTCGCCCTCGCCGTCGGTGTAGTCGACGTTGAGGTAGTCTGGGAAGTTCTCGGGCATCGTGTAATGAGATATAATTAGCAGTGTAAAGTGCTTTTTGCCCGAGGAGCCGAGTGGTGAACGTTACCACGGAGAGATAGTGGCAAATCCCCGCGTTCAGGTCGTCGTCCCGGCGAGACGCGCCGTGACGCTCAGAAACCGATCCCTGTCGGTCGCTGCTGGGTCAGTCGCTGATGAACTTGTTGTCGCGCCAGTTGACGCCGTTGCCGTCCTTCGAGCTCTTCGAGGGCGTCTCGACGACCTCGATGCTCGCGGGTCGGTCGTCGCCCTCGACGATGCGGGTCGCTTCGAGGTCGCCGTCGGTCTCGGTGATGGCGGTCAGCGTGCCCTTCTCGGCCTTGCGAGCGATGTCGCGCAGGACGAGGAACATCGGATACTGGAGCGCGGTGTTCTGGAGTACGGTCTCGCGGTCGCCCTTGAAGCAGGCGAACTCGACCAGTTCCGAGGGGATCTCCTCTTCTTCTTCTCCCCACTGCGGGCCGCCCGGCCGCGGCGGCTCCTCCTCGTAGACGCGTGTCTCCGTGACACTCGCTTTGAGCTGTGCCGTAGGGGTGTACTTGCTGAGGCTCTCGTCGGCCGCTACCGCTTTGATGATGAGTGTATTGTTCCTCCTCGTGATGTCGATGTCCGCAATCTCCGCTGGGAGCGCGGGGTCGTTCTCGAAGTAATCCTCTACGTCTTCGAGTGGCAGTTCGAGTGTCGAATGGAGTCGGTATACGCGGCCTGACATGGGTTACTGTAAGTGGATTGATTGCATCGCCCGCAACGCTAATCCAACTGCACCTACCGACTCGTAAGCACCGTAGACATATAGGACCTACTCTTTCATTCGCCGCAAACCGAAAAAACGAGAATCAGTTACCGGCAAGCGTCTCCGACAGTTCGCCCCGCTCGTCGAGTTCTTCGAGGATGTCGCTGCCGCCGACGAACTCGCCCTCGACGTAGGTCTGCGGGATGGTCTCCCAGCCGCTGTGGCCCTCCAGTGCCGAGCGGTAGCTGTCGAGTGCCGGGAGGACGTCGACCGTCTCGAACTCCTCTTCGTACTGGCTGATGAGTTCGACTGCCTTCATCGAGTAGCCACACTGCGGCATCAGGCGGTTGCCCTTCATGAACAGCACGACGCGGTTGTTCTCGATGGTCTCGTCGACGCGCTCTTGGACTTCTTCGGGACTGAGTTCGCTTCCGGGTTGGAAGGTCATGGACGGTTGTAGGTGACCCGCATGGAAAGGAGTTGCGTCACTTGACGGTCGGTGTCGCGTCACTTGACGGTCGATATCGCGCCCCGTCCCACGGGCAACGGGCGACGTCGGAGGGTCGCACGCGGCGACGTCAACGTCGAGGAGAGAGCCGCTCGGTTACTCCTCGGAGCCGACGCGGACGACGTTGATGAGCGAGTAGACCGGGACGCCGTCGACCTGGTCGACACCCTGTTTGTCGACGAGGACGGCGCAGGCGACGGGGTTGCCGCCCTCTTCGCGGACCGCCTCGATGGTCTCTCTCATCGTCGTCCCGCTCGTGATGGTGTCGTCGACGATGTAGCAGTCGCGGTTGCGGATCTGCGCGAAGTTCCGCGAGAAGCTGCCGCCGAGTTTCTCGATGTCGCCCTCGTCCCACTGGTGCTTGCGGGGCGCGTACGCGCCGAGGTCGGTGTCGAGTTCGCGCGACACGACCGTCGCCAGCGGGACGCCCGCCTTCTCGATGCCGACGGTGAGGTCGACCTCGTCGCCCTCCTTCGAGAGCAGATCGGCCATCGCCTGCCCGGCGTAGGTCAGCCGCACGCTGTCGCGGCCGAGCGCGCTCCAGTCGACGTGGATGTCGTGGGGACCGCCCGTGGGTTTCGCCGATTCGGGCGTCGTCGCCGGTTCGCTCGCTGCACCGCTGCGCTCGACAAGCCAACTGGCCGTCTCACGGGAGACGTTCAGTTCGTCCGCAATCTCACCCTTCGAGAGGCCACGCTCGGCCAACTCGGCCGCGCTGGCGATGAGGTCGTCAACGTTCTTCATATTCGCTGAATTGGACGGCGGTTTTTATAATGGTGTCCCCATCCTCGAACGCCCGTTCGAACTCGTCGAGACCGTAGACGCCGGTGACGAGATCGTCGAGGAACCACTCGGGCAGTGTCGTCAGCGTGCGCGAGGCGGCCTCGAAGTGCCGGACGTTGGAGTTGACGCTGCCGACCATCGCCTTGTTGTGCAGCACCATCTCCTCGTGGAAGCTGCCGCCGTCGACCTCGAACTCCCACGAACTCGGGACGCCGAGCAGCGCGGCGACGCCGTTGGGTGCGAGCGCGTGGACCGACTGGAAGACGTGCTTCGGGAAGCCCGTCGCCTCGTAGATGAAGTCTATCGCTTCGTGCACGTCCGGCACCTCGTCGACCGGCGTCTTTCGGGAGTCGACGTACGTCGCACCCAGCTCCTCGATGATGTCGACCGTCGGGTCCGGTCGGTCGCGGCGACCGAGACAGTAGAGCCGCTCGTAGTCCTCGTCCTCGTCGAGCATGGCCAGCGTCAGGAGCCCCAGGCTGCCGTTGCCGAGGACCATCGCCGACTCGGGGTCCCAGGTGAACGTCGACCGGGAGGCCTCCGCGAGTTCGATGGCCTTCTCCGTGATGGAGACGGGTTCGACGAGGAAGCCGATCTCGGCCTGCGACGGCGGGATACGGACGAGGTCCTCCGCGGGGCTGGTGAAATACTCGGCCATGAAGCCGTGGGCACCGACGATGCCGCGCTCGTGGTACTCGCCCGCGGGGGCCATGTCGGCCTCGCCGCGTTCGAAGTAGTCGTTGGTGCCGTTCGGCGGCCGCCGGACGGTCGGGACGACGACCTCGCCCTCGCGGAGGTCGGTGCCGTTCGGGTCCTCGACGACGCCGACGGCCTCGTGGCCCAGCACGAGATGGTCTTCACCCTCGGGGAAGCCGCCGTGGCCGCCACTCATGACCTCGTGGTCGGTGCCGTCGACGCCGACGCGGAGCGTCCGGACGAGTGCCTCGCCCGCCTGTGGCTCCGGAATCGGTTTGTCGACGACCACCGGTGTGGTCTCTCCGTCACGAACTGCGATCGCTTTCATAGACGACCGTTCGAGACTCACCACCAAAACATTTATTCTATCTTGAGTAAAGTCTCTACCTGTCGGTGAGCACCTCGACGCGCATCCACCAGCCCAGGCGTGTCGGAATTCAGGTCATCTGCCAGCCAGCCCCTGTGTGCTCACCACACAGCCTCTCTACTTCCCCCGTGAGCGGTGTCGACGAGCTGTCCCACCGAACTACCGCGAACCGTAACCCCCAAGCCGCGTAGCGTGCACCCTCCGGACATGTACGAAGCGGCCCACGTCTACCCCGACGGTGAGAGCACGGCCTCGCGGGTCGCCCACACCGCCGCCCGCCACGGCTACGAGGGTGTCGTGGTCCGCGCACGCGACGCGACCCCCGACTACGACGCGCTCTCCTCTGTCGACTGCGACGTCGTCGACGGCATCGAGGTCGTCGCCGACGACCCCGACCGCGCCAGCGGCGGCATCGGCAACTACCGCCCCAAGACGACACTGCTGCTCGTCCGCGGCGGGACGGACGCGCTCAACCGCTTTGCGGTCGAACAGGCGCGCGTCGACGTGCTCACGCGGCCGATGTCGAACGACGGGGACTTCAACCACGTCCTCGCCAAGGCGGCCAAGAAGAACGCCGTCCGCGTCGAGTTCGACTTCGGCCCGGTGCTCCGCCTCGACGGCGGCCACCGGGTCCAGGCCATCCGCAGACTGCGCAAACTCCGCGAACTCGTCGACTACTACGACGCGCCCTATGTCGTCAGCGCGACGCCCGGCTCGCATCTCCAACTGCGCGCGCCCCGCGAACTCGTCGCGGTCGGCGAGACCATCGGTTTCTCGGCCGAGCAGGTTCGGGAGGGCTTGGCCGAGTGGGGTCGCCTCGCCGAGCGCAACCGACGCCGGACGTCCGAGTCGTTCATCTCCCCGGGGGTCGAACGAGGCAGATATGAAGAAGACGATTGACGAACACGCCGCCCGCTTCTCCGACATCGCCGCCGACTACGACGAGACCCAGTCGAGCGACGAGTACAAGGCCTGCGTCTCGCTCGTCGTCGAGCACGCCGACCCCGACCCCGACGACGTCGTGCTGGACCTCGGGACGGGCACGGGTGCGATCGCCCTGGCGCTCGCGGCCAAGGCCAAGCGCGTCGTCGGCCGCGATATCAGCGACGGCATGATGGAACAGGCCCGAAAGAAGGCGGCCGAGCGCGGCCTCACGAACGTCGAGTTCGGCGAAGGACGCTTCCGCGAGCCGAACTACGACGGCGAGGTCGACATCGTCGTCTCGAACTTCGCGATGCACCATCTCTCCGACGCGGAGAAGCGCGAGGCCATCCAGGTCATCGCCGATTTGGGGCCACGGAGATTCGTCCTCGGCGACGTGATGTTCTTCGGCGAGCCGAACCCCGAGGACCCCTTCTACAGCCCCGAGGTCGACGACCCGGCCACGGTGGGAACGCTCGCCGACGCCTTCACCGACGCCGGCTTCGCGCTGACGGCCGTCGAACGCGTCCACGACCAGGTCGGCGTCCTCGTCGGCGAGCGCGCCGGTGAGGGCGACGAGGTTCCGGGTGCGGAATGAAACATCTCCCGAAACATATGCGGCCGCGGTGGCGGTATCTCGCCGTCGGCCTGGAGACGTGGCCCGACGCCGACTTCTCGCGCGGCGAATTCCAGCGTGAGTTGTGGTTCGCCGCCCAGAACCTCGTCGGCGACGCCGGCAGTGCCGACGCCGACCTCACGGTTTTGGATTTCCAGTTCGCGAACGGCCGCGGCGAGACCATCGTCAGAGTCCGTCGCGGACACGTCCGCGAGGCCCGCGCGGCGGTGGCCTGTATCGACGAGATTTCGGGCGACCCCGTCGGCCTCAGAGTCCGGGGCGTTTCGGGGACGGTACGTGCCTGTGAAGAAAGGTATTTAGGACGCCGGGCCGGAGCTTTCGAGGAGAGAAACGTCGTGTTCGGGGACGCCGACCGCACGGCCCTCACGCGGGGCCGAGTCTTCGACGTGCGCCTTCCGTCGGGGTTCCTGGGCGCGACGCAACTCGATTTCGAGTGATACTATGCAGGGACAAGCGCAACAGCAAGCGTACGACCGCGGCATCACCATCTTCTCGCCGGACGGACGCCTCTACCAGGTCGAGTACGCACGTGAGGCGGTCAAGCGAGGGACAGCGAGCATCGGGATTCGGACGGCAGAGGGGGTCGTCCTCGCCGCCGACAAGCGCAGCCACTCGCCGCTCATGGAGCCGTCGAGCGTCGAGAAGATTCACAAGGCCGACGACCACGTCGGCATCGCCAGTGCCGGCCACGTCGCCGACGCTCGCCAGCTCATCGACTTCGCCCGCCGCCAGGCGCAGGTCAACCATCTCCGCTACGGCGAGGCAATCGGCATCGAGACGCTGACGAAGGAGATCACCGACCACATCCAGCAGTACACGCAGGTCGGCGGCGCGCGCCCGTTCGGTGTGGCCCTCCTCATCGGCGGCATCGAGAACGGCGAACCCCGCCTGTTCGAGACGGACCCCTCCGGGACCCCCTACGAGTGGAAGGCCGTCTCCATCGGTGCCGAGCGCGGCGACATCCGCGACTACCTCGAAGAGCAGTACCACGAGGACATGGACCTCGACGCCGGGGTCGGGCTCGCGCTCGAAGCCCTCGCGAAGGTCAACGAGGACAGTCTCTCGCCCGACGGTGTCGGTGTCGCCACCGTCGACGTCGAGACCGAGCAGTTCTCCTCACCCTCGGAAGACGAACTCGAAGCGATCCTCGCCGAGCACGACGTCCTCGCCTCCGAGGACGGCGACGCAGACGAGTAAGTCCCGCACGCTGCGACCGCTTTTCGACTTCTCCCAACCGCTGAGCGACAGTGTCGTCGCTACCTGTCTGTGAGTGCTCTCGCAGAAAAACGGAAATCACGCGTCGGCCACGGTCGGCCGCAGCCGTCCGCAGGTCAGTAGTCGTCGTACGCGAGGTTCATCAGCCACTGCGAGAAGGCGTCGCTGTTGGCGTTGACCTCTTCCTCGCCGATGAACGGCGAGAGCATATCACCGGCCATCAGCAGCGCGAAGTCGAGGTCCTTCGCCGCGGGCTGGAGATAGTAGGTGTTGTGGCCGTTGTAGACGGTCTCTTCGCGCTCGATGAGACCTGAGTTCGCCAGCGACTCGGCGATGCGGCTCCCCTTCCGCGAGGAGACGTCGAGTTCCTTCCAGAAGTCGCTCTGGTGGATGCCGCCCGACTGCCGGATGAGTTCCAGTCCGGCGAGTTCGTCCTCCGAGAGGTCGGCTTCGGACTCGGAGACGCTCACGCGGACCACCCCGGAATCGTGTGCTCGCTCATGTAGCTATCAACGATACCCGTCCTCCTTATACTTGGCTTTCCACGGGCAGATACTCCGTCTCGCAGGGCGGTCCCGGCGCGAACCGGTAGCGCGCGTCGAGTCCCCCGTCGGCGTCGCGACCCAGCCGAATCAACGACGACGAGCGCGTCCCGAAGCCGTCACCGTGGATACAGACGCCGTACTCGTGGTCGCCGAGGACGTCGCCCGCTCGAGCGAGCCAGCCGTCTGCCGTCTCGCCCTCGGCAGGCCGGAGCGCGTCGCGGACCCCACGGGCGTTGTCGGCCTGCTGTCGGCCGATTTCGGGGCGGTGCTCCGGCACGAAGAAGGAGTCGTCCGTGCCGACGTTGACGACGACGTGGACGCCGGGGTCGTACTCCCGAACGTGGAGATGGCCGTCCCATTCGAGGAGATAGGCCGCGTCGGCGTCGGCGACGACGAGGTTGAAGCCGTCGTACTCGTGGGCCGCGACCGCGCTCTCGACGTGTTCGAGCGCGGCCTCGGCACTCTCTTGGCGAAGGGCGTCGCGGACGAGCAGGCCACGCGAGCGTTCGCTCTCCAGTCCCGTCACCCAGCGGTTGGTGACGCCGGCGAAGAGTCCGAACTCGTTGTAGCCGACCCACGTCCCCCCGGCTTCGACGTCGCGCGGGGCGACGACGGCGGGGTTCTCCTCGATGCGGGCGGGTCCCTCCGACGGGCGGCCGAGTGCTTCGTCACGGTTGGCGGCGACGACGACGGGTGCGTCCTCGAAGACCTGCCACGCGATGGTGAGTGTACACACGAGCGAGCGTAGGAATGGCAGACAGATAACGAGTCGGTCGCCGACAGCGAGGATGGTCGATCACCCGGACGGTTCACGCCGTTCCGGGCGTCTTGGGGACGAGCTGGCGGAACAGGCGGACGAACGGGACGGCGAGGACGACGCCGATGCCGACGAAACACGCCATGAACCACTGGTTCGGGAGTCCGAGTTCGACCAACGCGACGGTGAGGCCGAACGAGGCGAGAGCGTAGCCGACGAACGCGAGCGTGACGGCAGCGAACCCCCGCGGGGCCGCTTCGAACACGGGCATACACGTTCACCCGGCCGGCGCGGGAATAGGGGTTGTGGCCGTCACGGTCCCGTCGGCTCAGCCGACGGTCGGGAACAGCTCGGCGACGTCCACGTCCGGCTCGACCAGTTCGTACTCGTGGCCGTCGCGTTCGACGACGCCGCGGTCCGCGAGATGGTCGAGATGGGCGTAGGCCTCGCCGGGGCCGTGGAGGATGTGAATCTTCTCCAACTCCCCGAAGAGATGCGCGCTGACGGTCCAGGTGTCGCAGGGACCGTGTTCGGCCAGCACGCCGACGACGTTCTCGGTGCGCTCGCGGTGGTGCTCCAGGATGGTGAGCGCGCGTTCGGTGGGTTGTTCGATGACGTCGCGGTGGCCGGGCCACGCGCGGGCGAGATCCAAGTCAACGAGCCGGAGCAGGCTGTCGACGTACCGCTGGAGCGGCGCGTCGACGCGGAGGTCCGCGCCGCCGACGTTCGGGGTGTATTTCGGCAGAATCGCGTCGCCGACGAAGGCTTCTCTTCCTTCGTCACCGTCGAAGGCGAACGCCGAGAGTCCGGCGGCGTGGCCCGGCAGATGGACGGCTTCGAGCGTCCGGCCGTTCACGTCGAACGTGTCGCCGTCGGCGAAGGGCGTCACGTCGACGTCCGCGCCCGCGAGCTCGTCGTGGAACACGAAGAAATCGAGCAGTTCGTCGCGCGTGTCGGCGGGCAGATTCCAGTCGTCGAGCGCGTCGCGGAGGAGGTCGTTGTTGGCCTCGACGGCCGACTCCTCACGGGCGACGAGGGGAGCGTCGGCCTCGTGGACGCGGACGGTCGCGCCGCTCTCGGCCTGGAGTTCGCCAGCGAGCCCCGCGTGGTCGTGGTGCCAGTGCGTGAGGAGGATCTCGTCGATGTCGGCGACGGCCAGCCCGAAGTCGGCCAGCCCGTCGCGAAGCTGTTCGCGCACGTCCGGGAGGGCGACGCCGGCGTCGACGAGGACGGTCCGGTCGCCGTCGAGGAGGTAGACGTCGTTCTTCCCCTCGAAGACGGTGTTACCCAGCTGTATCCGGTCCATGTCTCGCGGTTGCGGTGCGGAACCATGAGGGTTCGGACTTCGGCCGGACGGATGGGGCACTGTGACACACTCTGCGGTCAACCCTGCCGGGAGCGACGGCCGTAGAAGACGCTGTCTCCAACCTCTCGTATGACAGAGTACCAGCCCGGTGTCTGTAACATCGGCCGCTCGGAGCAGCGTCGCCGCTCCGCGCTCGGCGCGCTCGGGTTGCTCGCGACGCTCGCCGTCGTCCTCTGGGTGTTCGCGACCGACACCTCCCGGCTGTATCTCCTCGTGACCGCCGCGCCCTTCTTCCTCGTCGCGGAGGGCTTCCTCCAGGCCCGCTCGGGCTTCTGTCCCGGCTTCGCGACCGCCGGAATCTACGACGTGAGCGACGACGGCGGCGAACGACAGCAGGTCGCGGACGCCGAGGCCCGCGCGGCCGACCGCCGTCGCGCCCGACGGCTCCATCTCCACGCGGCGGGACTGGCCGCCCTCGCGACCGGCGTCGTCTTCTTCGTCGGGACGCTGGTTCCCTGACGAACTCCGTTCGGCGCGGAGAGTCGGATTCCTCGGTACATTGAAAGTCGGGCCTGCCGTAGCCGTGGCTGTCAGCCCGTATGCCAGAAAACTTCTACGACCTCCTCGGCGTCGACGAGGACGCGACGCAAGCGGACCTCAAGCAGGCCTACCGCCAGCGCGCCCGCGAGTTCCACCCCGACGTCAACGCCGACGACCGCGCAGGCGCGCAGTTCAAGACGATCCGCCGCGCCTACGACGTCCTCCGCGACGAGACCGAGCGGTCCGCCTACGACCGCCTCGGCCACACCTCCTACGTGCGAAAGCGCATGAAGGGAGGACTCCCCGACGACTCCCCGGCCAACCCCTCGTCGTCGTCATCACCTTCGTCCTCGTCGTCCACGTCGTCGTCTTCGTCCTCGTCGAAGCGGTCGTCCACCTCCTCGTCACGCTCCTCCAACCGGTCGTCTTCGTCGGCTTCCTCGACCGCTTCGACGTCCTCGACCTCCACGTCCTCGTCCACGTCGACCTCGTCCACGTCGACCTCGTCGAAGCGGTCGTCCTCGACGACTTCGAACGCCTCGCGCTCCCGCGAGTCACGGTCGACGGCGTCCTCCTCGACAGGGACCCGAAGCGGTTCGACGGAGGGGCGGCGGAACGCGTCGACCGATAGCGGTCGTCACGAGCAGTCGAACGGCCACACCGGCGCGCAGTCCCGACGGACCACGGCCGGCACGACGGCGGCCCCGAACCGCCGGTACAGCCCGAGCAGCGGCGACAGCTCCGGCAGTCGCGAACGACTCCGGAACCGCTGGGTCGCCGTCGCCGCCGCCTTCGCGCTCTATCTCGGGGGACTGGGCTGGTACGGTCTCGCCATCCGGCCGACGCTTCTCGACCTCGTGGCCGCGCTCTCGACGGCTCCCGTGGCCGCGCTCACCACGACGGGCGGCTTCGGCGCGCCCGCAACGTTCGCCCGGACGGCGGTGACGACGGCGACGACCGCGCCGTCGCCAGCACTGCTCGTACCGCTCGGGACGCTCGTGCTCCCGCTCGTCCTCGCGTGGACCGTCTCCAGCTTCGGCCGCGGGTCGGCGTGGCTGTACGTCCTCGCGGCACTCGGCCCGCTCGCCGGTCTCGGTCTCGGTCTCGCCGTCCCGACGGTTCCGACCGCGGCCTATCTCGTGACGTTCGTCGTCCTCCCGGTCGGTGCCGTGCTCGTCTTCCTCGGCGACGTCGGCCGGTACCTCTTCGCGACACGCTAAGCTCTTTTCTCTCCGGCCCGACAGTTCGAACACATGGGACTTCCGCCGAACCACGTCTGGCGTCTGCGGCTCCGCGGCGTCAACGCGTATCTCGTCGCCGACGACGGGCTGACGCTCGTCGACGCTGGCACGCCGTGGGACGCAGACAAGATCCGAACGCGCGTCCACGAGGCCGGATACGAGATCGACGACATCGACCGCGTTCTCCTCACGCACTACGACCTCGACCACGTCGGCACGCTGTCGAAACTGGGGCTTTCGCCCGACGTGGACTGTTATCTCGCCTCCCCCGACGCGGAGTATCTCCGCCGTACCCGTTCGCCCCCGCTAGCCAACCACAAGGGGCTGTTCCAGCGCGCGACGGAGTTCCTCCTGACACCGCCCGACTTCGAGATTCTCCCCGTCGAAGACGGCCAGGAGATCGGCCCGTTCGTCGCCCACCGGACGCCCGGCCACACCCCCGGCCACACCGCGTTCGTCCACGAGGAGTACGAGGCCGCGTTCGTCGGCGACCTCGTCCGCACTATCGACGGCGAACTCCACCCCTCCCCGTGGCTCCTCTCGTACAGCCTCGGCGAGGTCAAAGCGAGCGTCCGAACCCTCGCGAACCGAATCCCCGAGACCGAAGTGCTCGCCGTCGGCCACGGCCACCCCGTCCGGACGAAGGGCGGCATGGCGCTGCGCCAGCTGGCCGACCGGCTCTGACGCACGGACCTGTCACTCGAACAACTTTTTTGCCCGCTCGTGACCTCTCTCTGTGTGATGTCTCGTTCACGACGTTCCCTCCTCACGACCGGTGTCGGACTCGCCTCGGTCGCACTCGCTGGCTGTCTCGCCCCGTCGACAGAGACGCGCGACCGGGCGGTCAGAACGCTCGACGCCGCCGACACCGACGACCTCACGGTCGCGAACCAGAACGGGTCGGTCCGCGTCTCGACGTGGGGCGAGCCGACGGTCGAACTCACCGTAATCAAGCGGACGCGCGCCGACCGCAGCGTCTTCGACGACGTATCGGTCAGGACGCCGCTCGACGGTGGAACACGGACCGTCGCCGTCGACTACGCGACCGACCGCGCGCGTCGACGGGTCGCCGTCGACCTCGTCCTCCGGGTGCCGACGTCGCTCCGGGTCGCCCGCGTCGAGACGGTCAACGGCGACGTCGCGGTGACGGGGACGGTCGGCGACGGGTCGTTCGTGACCCAGAACGGCCGCGTCACCGCCACCGACATCGACGGCTTCCTGACGCTGACGACGAGCAACGGGACCGTCGAGTCGACGGGCTGTACCGGCATCGACGGTGCGCGGACGGTGAACGGGACGGTCGACGTCGAGATACTGAGCCTCCGGCGCGACGTCGAACTCGCCGCGGTCAACGGCTCGGTCGAGGCGGCGGTGTCCCCGTCGCTCGACGCGGACGTGACCGTCTCGGTGTCCAACGGCACCATCACGGTCGAAGGGGTCGACCTCGCTGACGTCGACCGGAGCGGCACGCGGCTCACGGGTACCCTCGGCGAGGGCGGTACCGCGCTCGAGCTGCGGACGACGAACGGCACCGCGACGCTGCGGGCGCTCGACGAGTGAGTCTCGGATTCATCGCGGGCGCAGTCGCTCACAGGAAGTAGAGTGACATCGGGCCTGCGTAGAACGCAAGCCCGTTGACTGACCAAGCCACTGCGGAGAGCACCAGTCTTCGCAGTTACCCGGCGCGCATCGGCGGTCTGTCTCACACCACGCGCGCCATCCCCACCTTTGACGTATGCAGTAAAAAGTGCTACGTTCCTACCAATACCAGCCAGCCGGTGCAATATTTTCACGCATATCCACATCAGACTGTGGTGATTCCCGGAAGAAACCCGACTGTCTGTAATCTTTCACGGTTCTCACTGGACGGTTGCCCAGTCGAACGGGCGACGAGTCCCGAAACTACATAATTCTTCACGCCGCGTCAGCGGACGAAGTAGGGTTCGTCGCCAGCGAGGAAGCGGCCGAGGTCGGCCTCGCGGCGGAAGTCGGTCGAACGCAGTGTGTGAAGCCCGTCGACGAGTTCGTCGTGGTCGCCGTCGTCCCACTCGCTCGGCTCGCGGATGGGGACGACGAGGAAGCCACTGCCACGGATCTCCTTCGCGTGGAGCTGCTCCATGTCGACGACGGTCTTGTGCGCCTGTGCGGTGTAGTTCTCGAGGACGTAGCGCGTCGCCCGCGCACCCACCGGCAGCAGGACGTGGGCGGCGATGGCGTGGAGTTCCGCGTCGAAAAAGCGTTCCATATCGCCGTAGTCGTCCTCGGTCGGCTCGTCGCCCTCGGGGACGCACATGTGGAGATACGAGAAGAAGGTCCGTCGCATTCCCGGTTCGTCGCCGACGCTCCGGAGCAGATCGGCCTCGGCCAACGCGCGCTGGAGACGGAGACCACCCTCGTCGGTGAAGGGAACGCCAGTGTCGACACCGCCGTGGCGACCGGGATGGTCGCCGACGACGTGGAACTCGGCGTTGGCGTCGCCGTAGCCCGGAACGAACTGCGCACACGACGGGCGCATCCCGAACGGGTTGCTCGTGCGGTCTGTGACGTTTCTCACGGCGATTGGTACGGGAGTTGCTGTTTTATGTGACGCGGTTCGAGCCAATACTCCTCTAGAGTTCGACGCCGGAGGGGATGAGACTCTCCTCACGGAGCAGGCTGCCGTCGGCGTCGTAGACGAGGAAGGTCTGCTTCTCGTAGGTGACGAGCGGCTCGCCTTCGAGCGTGAGCTCGACGCGGTAGCGACCGTCGTCGGCGTCCGCGACCCGTCCGTACTCGCGCGCGGCGCGGATGAACCGCAGCACGTCCGCGGCGTCCTCGTTCAGTTCGAGGACGAAATCACCGGTAAAGCGGTTGGTGACGCCGACGACGCCCGTCGCGGTGGGGTCGTCGACCGACCCCTGCAAGCGGAACGCCACGTCGGTCTCGCCCGCCGAGAGCAGTTCGTCGTCTGTTCCTGTGAGGCGCTCGCGAAGCAGCTCTGCTGGCCCGCGGAAGTCGATACGGACCAACGGCTTCTCCGGGTCACCCCCGGCATCGACCCAGTCGATGTTCCGCACGTCCAACTCGAAGTAATCACGCCTCATTCCGTGGGCTCTGCTTAGGTGTGCCCGCGTATGAACGTAACGCCCGCGACATGGTGGGCGCGAAGCGACCGGACGCCGCTCATGCGGCCGACAGCGACGGTTTCCCGGCGACCGACGGAGCCGGCGAGCCCCTCGGCGACGGTCTCGAACGTGTCGGAAGAACGGACAGTCTGGCACTGACACCGGTTTTTAAGTACAATCACCCGGTAGAAGCGTGCAGTTACCAGGGGGATCTATGTCACAAGACAATCGTGAGCCGTCCGAGGAGGACTTCTTCGCCGGGCTTCGGGAACGGCTCACCCACACAGTGCAGGTGCTTCGAGGCTCGAACCTCGACGTCCGTCCGTTCCGGCCCGGCGAGGACGGTCCGCTGTCCGACTTCAGCCTCCCGGCTGGGCACGAGGAGATCGACCGCTACTGGGTCAACGCCCCGTACGCCTACGTCGTCGTCACCCACGACTCCGAGGCGAGCGAACACTACTACCACGTCGTCGAACCCGACGTCACCGACTTCGAGGCCGACCTCTTCGAACGGGTCCTCGTCGACATCCGCGACCCGCTGCTCTACCGGTCGGCCGACGGCGACGCCGACGAGGAGACCGTCCTCCGCGAGGAACTCACGGAACTCCTCCAGCAGTACGGCGTCGACATCGGGATGGCGACCTTCCATACGCTGTTCTACTATCTCTACCGGGACTTCATCGGCTACGGCAAGGCCGACGCGCTGCTCCACGACGACCACATCGAGGACATCTCCTGTGACGGCTACGACCTGCCAATCTTCATCTACCACGACGACTACAGCGACATCGAGACCAACGTCTCCTTCTCGGAGGGCGAACTCGACGACTACGTCATCCGACTCGCCCAGCGGTCGGGCCGCCACATCAGCGTCGGCGACCCCGTCGTCAGCACGACGCTCCCCGACGGCTCGCGTGCGGAGCTCTCGCTCGGCAAGGAGATCACTCCGCGCGGGTCGGCGTTCACCATCCGACAGTACGCCGATGAGCCCTTCACCCCCATCGACCTCATCGACTACGGCACCTTCTCCGTCGAGATGATGGCCTATCTCTGGCTCTGTATCGAACACAACAAGTCGCTCATCTTCGCCGGCGGGACGGCCTCAGGGAAGACCACCGCGATGAACGCGGTGTCGATGTTCATCCCCCCGCGCGCGAAGGTGCTCACCATCGAGGACACCCGCGAACTCGCGCTCTACCACGACAACTGGCTCTCCAGCGTCACCCGCGAGCGGCTCCACGAGGGCACGGACATCGACATGTACGACCTGCTGCGGTCGGCACTCCGCCACCGTCCGGAGTACATCATCGTCGGCGAGGTGCGCGGTGACGAGGCCGTCACCCTCTTCCAGGCGATGAACACGGGCCACACGACCTTCTCGACGATGCACGCCGACAGCATCGAGACGGTCATCAACCGCCTGGAGAACGACCCCATCAACGTGCCGCGGGCGATGGTGCAGTCGCTCGATATGCTCTCGATCCAGACGCTCACCCGCTTCGAGGGCGAGCGTGTCCGCCGGTCGAAGGTGCTCGGCGAGATCGGCGGCATCGACCAGCGGACGGGCGAACTCGACTACTCCTCGGCCTTCCAGTGGGACGCCAACAGCGACAGCTTCCGCCGCAACGACAGCGACCTGCTCTCGGAGATCCAGTCCGAACGTGGCTGGTCGCGGTCGGAGCTTCTGAAGGAGGTCCGCCGTCGCGAACAGTTCCTCGAATATCTCCAACAGTACGGCGTCAACGACTACCGCCGCTTCACCGCCCTCGTCAACGAATACTACGCCACCCCCGAGCGCGTGATGGACCGACTCGCCTCCGGCGCGCCCGAGGCGAGGGCCGCCTGATGCTCTGGGTGGTCCCGCTCGCCGTCGCCGCCGTGCTCTGTCTGGTCGTCGTGCTCGACACCGTCGACAAGCGCATCCGGCTCGCGGTCACACGGGTCGCACTGGCGCTCTTCGGCGACTACGTCGTCACCGCGGACGACGCCGACCGCCGTCAACAGCAGATGCGCGCGGCCCACATCGGCGTGACCCACCGCGTCTACGCCGCCCGGACACTCCTCTACAGCGGGATCTTCGGCGTCGTCGGCAGCCTCCTCGGCATCTATCTCGCGGCGGGGCTCGTCTCGGCACTCTCGCTCACGTCCGAGGGTATCCGCGCCTCGCTGCCGTCGACGCTGGGCTTTCTCGGCAACCTCGCAGCCGTCCCGTCGCTCGACATCGGCGAGCTGTTCGTCCTCCTGCTCTTTGCGAGCGCGACCGTCGGGACGCTGCTGGCCGCCGGTTCGTACTACGCGCGCTGGTTCTATCTCGACCAGCTCGCGGTCGCCCGCGCGAGTGCCATCGAAGCGACGCTCCCCCGGACCGTCGCGTTCGTCTACGCGCTCTCACGCAGCGGGATGTCGTTTCCGCAGATCCTCCAGACGCTCGTCGACAACCGGCAGGTCTACGGAGCCTCAGCTACCGAAATCGGCGTCGCCGTCCGCGACATGGACACCTTCGGAACCGACGTCATCACCGCCCTCCAGCGGCTCGGACGGCGGACGCCCAGCGACGGTCTGGAGGAGTTCTCCGAGAACCTCGCGAGCGTCCTCTCCAGCGGCCGGAGTCTCTCGGACTTCCTCCACGCCCAGTACGAACGGTACCAAGAGGAGGCGCAGGCCCAACAGGAGCAGTATCTCGAACTGCTCGCGACGTTCGCCGAGGTCTACGTCACGGTGCTCGTCGCCGGACCGCTGTTCTTCATCACCATCCTCATCGTCATCGGCCTGGTGTTGCAGGACACGCTGACGTTCATCCGGTTCATCTCGTATCTCGGCATCCCACTGGCGAGCGCGGCGTTCATCGTCTACATCGACAGCATGGCGAACGCGACGCGGTTACACGGCGACAGCCGGCTGTCGCCCCGTCAGTCGTTCACCCGCTCGTCGTTCGCGGCCGACGGCGGCGTCCGCTCGGCGACGGCGTCCGAGCGGCTCAACCGGCGAGTGCTCGCGACCTACGACCGGCTCCGTCCGGTCAAGCGGTGGCTCGACGACCCCATGGAGATGGTCCTTCGCCATCCTCTCTGGTCGCTCACCGTCACCGCGCCGGTCGGTCTCGCCTACGTCGCTCTGCAGGCGGACCTGCCGGGTCGGACGCTCCCACCGCTGGAGCGGTTCGACCTCTACAAGGCGTTGGACCTCATCGACGACCCGCTCGTCCACGCGACGATTCTCGTGCTCATCGTCTTCTCTCTGGCCTACGAGGCGCGGAAACGCCGCCTGCGTGCGATGGAGATGGCGATTCCGGACTTCCTCGACCGGCTCGCGAGCGTCAACGAGGCCGGACTCACCGTCGTCCAGAGCGTCAAGCGCGTCTCGGAGAGCGACCTCGGCGCGCTCACGCCCGAGGTCAGGCGCGCGTGGCGCGACATCCAGTGGGGTGCCGACGCAGAGCGCGCCCTCCTGCGGATGGCTCACCGGACGTCGTCGCCGACGGTCATCCGTGCGGCGACGCTCATCACCAACGCGATGCGCGCGACCGACGACATCGCACCCGTCCTCCGCATCGCCGCCGACGAGGCACAGTCCAGCCGTCGCCTCCGCCGCGAGCGTCGCAACGAGATGGTCACCTACCTGCTCGTCATCTACATCTCGTTTTTCGTCTTCATCGGCATCATCGCCGCACTGACGGTGTCGTTCCTCCCGGCCATCGAGGCGACCCAGAGCGTCAGTACGGGTGCCCCCTCGGGAATCGTCTCCGGCGGCGTCTTCAGCGGCATCGGCGACGTCGACACCGACGCCTACCGGCTCTTGCTCTACCACACCGCGGTCATCCAGGCGGTCTGTTCGGGTCTCATCGCTGGACAGCTCGGTGAGGGGACCGTCTCCGACGGCGCGAAACACGCCGCGATCCTCCTGACCATCGCTCACGTCTCGTTCCTCCTGATGTGAGTCGCTGAAGTCGTCGGGACTTTATCCGACCCATCGAATCCCCCGCTATGGACGCGGACCCACAGGCGACCTACGACCGCATCGCGACACACTTCGCGTCGACTCGCGAGTACGCCTGGCCCGAGGTCGAGCAGTTCGTCGACGAGCGGAGCGCGCCGGACCAGCGCGCGCTCGACCTCGGCTGCGGCAACGGCCGCCACGCGGAACTGCTCGCCGGCCACGTCGACCGCGTCGTCGGCCTCGACGTGAGCCGCGGCCTGCTCGACGAGGCGGCCGCCCGCGCCGCCGACCGGGAGTTCGCGGTCGACCTCGTTCACGGCGACGCTGCCCGGATTCCCTTCCGCGACGACGTGTTCGACCTCGCGGTCTACGTCGCCACCCTCCACCACCTGCCGGACCGCGAGACCCGCGTCGCCAGCCTCTCGGAACTCGCACGCGTGCTGACGCCGGAGGGCCACGCCGTCGTCAGCGTCTGGAGCACCGAACACGACACCTTCGACGAGACCGAAGGCTTCGATACGACCGTCGACTGGACGCTCCCCGGCGGCGAGACGGTCGGTCGCTTCTACCACATCTACGACCCCGAGGAGTTCCGCGCGGACCTCGCTGCCAGCGACCTCCGCGTCGTCGAGCAGTTCGTCTCCAGCGGCAACTGCTACGCTGTCGTTGGCGGTCGCTGAGACAGGCCTCGGCGGAGGACCGTTCGTCCAGCGGACGGCAGTCGAGGTCGTCTCGGGAACGAAGTGAGTTCGGAGGAAGTTAGAAGTGAGTTAGAACGCTTCCCAGTCAGTCGGTGCGTCCAGCCGTCCGCGACGGCGGAGTTCGCGGCCGTCGTCGGTCTCGCGTGTCTCGATAATCGCGTCGAAGGGGTCGTAGAGCGTGTGGAGGGTCTGTTCGTCGTGCATCGTCGAGCCGACGACGGAGACACAGGACCACGAGAGGTCCTCGACGCGGTCGAGGAAGACCCGGAGGAACTGATAGACGCGTTGGGCGTCCCAGTACATCAGGAGCGTCGACAGCGAGGAGAGACCGACGGCGACGTGCTCGCGGTCCTCGAACTGCTCGGTGAGCGTGGTAAACTGGATGCCGAGCTGGGTGAGGTTCTCCGGCGACCCCACGTGGCGGACGAGATCGTCGCCGTCGGCGTCGGCGTCGCCGGCGGAACCCGCGCAGTCGACGACGCCGACCGACTCGGATGGGAACCCGGCGAGTTCGTGGACGTCCCGGCGTATCGTCGCCGCCTGCGTGTCCGTGGAGACGACAATGAGATCGTCGGCAGTCGCCGCGAGGAGTCGGAGCATGACGGTGTACTTCCCCGTCATGGGCGGCCCGGAGACGAGTAGCGACTCGCCGGGGGAGAGTGGCTCGGAGAGAAGAGCGGGGAGACCGGACATACGATACCTGCGCGACGGAGACACAAAACGTTTGACTGTCGTGTTCCGTCAGTCGCGCCGCAGGAAGTCGGGAAGATTCAGTCGGTCGCGGCCGTCGGCACGGGGCCGGTCGAGCAGCGTCGTCCGCGCGAGCGACGGCGGGAGGTCGAAGCGACTCGGCGGCCGATGGCGGTCGACGACGGTCTCCAGCGACGTCGACTCGCCGTCGACGAGCGTTCGCCACATCGTCCTTGCGTCCGCGTCGCTCGCCGTCTGTCGGAACTCGTTGGCTTCCTGTCGGCCTTCGCGGTAGGCGAGTTCGACCATACTGCGCTCGTAGCTGGTGTCGACCGTCGCCCGGAGGCGGTCGTACTCGTCGGGGTGACGCTCGCCCATGGCCGCAGCGACGCCGAGGGCGTAGGCCCGGTGGAGCACCTCGTCACGCGAGAGGTCCGTCCAGTCGGTCCCGAGTTCGGCGGCGTACACGGCTACTCACCCGGGGCTTCGCCGGGATGGACGACCAGTCCCTGGTCGGTGAACTCGACGCGGTTGATGTCCGTGTCGACGTCGGTCCCGCGCATCTTGACCACCTGCACGCCCCGGTTCATCCCGCCCTCGTCGAGGTAGTTGTGGAAGAAGATGACCCCGTGGGCCAGATAATGTTCGTCCGTGTACGCCGAGGGGTCGGTCATCTCCGAGATGAGGATCGTCGTCGCGTTCGTCCGCTTCAGCGACGAGAGGAACTGGATGACGGTGTCCTCGTCGTCCGAGAGGAAATACCGCAGCAGCATCGTCGAGTCGATGATGAGCCGGTCGATGTCCCGCGACTGGACGAACGAGACGATGCGGTTGCTGAGACTGGAGCGGTCGCGACGCTCGCCGGGCAGCCCGAAGAACCGCTTGCCGTCCGAGGAGAATGCGTCGAGGTAGGTGACGCCCTCCGTCGAGAGTGCCCGCTTGAAGCCGAAGTCGAAACTGTCCATGTCGGAGACGATGTCCGCCTTCGTCTCGTGCATACTGATGTAGAGACATTTGTCGCCCTGCATGGCGCCGCGGGTGAGAAACTGCGAGGAGAACGTGGTCTTTCCGCTGCCCGGCGGCCCGCTCAAGAGATACAGCCGCCCTGCGGGCATCCCACCACCGACGAGTTCGTCGAAGCCATCGACGCCGCTTGCGATTCGCATAGGACAACGCTCTGAGTGGCCGTAGATAAGTGTTCGTCCCCGGTTTTCAGGGCTGATAACGACAAGAGACCGGGGTTCTCAACCCTGATACTGGCAGGGGACGGTTCCTACGCGGCGGCTTCCGGCTCGGCGCGCTCGCGGTCGATCTCCGGTTCGACCCAGACGACGAAGCCGTCGTCGCGCTTGACGATGCCGCGGATGGACTCCTCGTCGGCGAGGGTGGTCTCGTCGACGTCCTCCTCGGTCACGGTCACGACCTGGTAGACCTCGTCGACGACCCAGCCGATGGCACCCTGGTCGCCGGTCGTCTCGGGGTCGAAGACGACGATGCGGTTCCGCGCGCCGTCGCCCTCGATGCCGAAGACGGTCTTGGGGTCGATGATCGAAGTCGTCCGGCCGCGCAGGTCCATGACGCCCTCGACGTGCGGTGGCGAGTTCGGAATCATCGTCAGCTCACCGGCGTCGACGATCTCGTCGATGTAGGCGATGTCGAGGCAGTACGACTCGCCGCCGAGACCGAATTCGAGTACTTGTGTTGGTTGTGACATCGGTTGACAGTTCGTGAGTCCAGCGGCCTCAAAAGGGTATCCCCCGGATTATCAGCACTGATTATTTGGACGGAGCGTTTATCCGACCGGTATCTGAAGGAGTGTCAAGGTTGAGCCAGGATGCCGCAGCGAGGATATACCACAGGACGGACGGGGGCGACGACGCCCGCGTCCACGCGAGGAGAATCGGGTGCCGACGCGTAGTCCCCGTGCAGTCGTCGTCGACGACTCCCGGTTCATGCGGGAACTCATCTCCGACGTCCTCCGCGACGGCGGCGTTACCGTCGTCGCCGAGGCCTCTGACGGCCACGAGGCGGTCGCAGCCGTCACCCGTCACCGCCCGGACGTGGTGACGATGGACGTCGAGATGCCCCGGATGAACGGTATCGACGCGGTCGAACGGATCATGGACGAACAGCCGACGCCCGTGTTGATGCTCTCGGCGTACACCGAGGACGGCGCGGACGTCACTTTCGAGGCACTCGACAAGGGTGCCGTCGACTTTTTCGCGAAGCCCGGCGGCGAGGTGTCGATGGGCGTCACCCGCCAGAAGGCACAGCTCGTCGAGAAGGTCAAATCCGTCGCGACGGCGGACCTCTCGCGACGGACGCGGTCGCGCTCGCGCACCGCACAGACGGCCACCCCCTCGGGGACGGCCGCACGGACCACCGAGACGGCCTCGTACGTCGACAACCCGACGCTCGTCATCGGCTCGTCGACCGGCGGGCCGGGGGCGGTCGAGACCGTCCTCTCGGAGCTGCCGTTGGCGGCGGACTTCCGCGTGCTCGTCGTCCAGCATATGCCGGACGCGTTCACGGGTCGGTTCGCCGACCGCCTCGACGCCCGCTCGGAGTACGACGTGCGCGAGGCGACCGACGGCGCGCGCATCGGCGGCGGGGAGGTCCTCGTCGCCAACGGCGGGACGAACACGCTCGTCTCGCACTACAACCGCGGTCGGATGCGCGTCAAACTGACCGAGGACGACTTCGACAAGGGCGTCCAGCCCTCCGTCGACGTGACGATGGAATCCGTCGCGAGGAAAGTCGACGACCCCGTCGTCGGCGTCATCCTGACCGGGATGGGCGGCGACGGCGCGGACGGAATCGAAGCACTCTCGCGGGCCGGTGCGTACACCGTCGCCGAGAGCGAGGAGTCCGCCGTCATCTACGGGATGCCGAAGCGGGCCGTCGAGACGGGCTGTATCGACTCCGTCGAACATCTCGACGACGTCGCAGCGGACGTGCTCGAACACGTCCGGGAGGGTAACTGAGATGGACGAACACAGACAGATCTTCATCCACGAGAGTCACGAACAGATTACGGAACTGAACAACTCGCTTCTCGCCCTCGAGTCGAACCCCGAGGACGCCGAGGCGATGGACGCCATCTTCCGGACGGCGCACACGCTCAAGGGCAACGCGGCGGCGATGGGCTACGAGAACGCCAGTACCCTCGCGCACGCGCTCGAAGACCTCCTCGACGAGGTCCGACAGGGCCGCATCGAGGTCTCGCCGGAGCTGATGGACCTGCTCTTCGACGGTATCGACGAGCTGGAAGCCATGCTCGCCGAGATTTCGGAGACCGGCGAGACGACCATCGACCCCGAGGAGACCGGCGGCGAAATCCGCGCGCTCATCGAGGCCGAACTCGCGGCCGACGCCGCAGCCGACGAGCCAGTCGAAGCGGACGCCGAGACGGTCGGCGAGACAGACGAGGCACGCGAGACGCCCGACCGCGTCGACGGTCTCGTCTCCGGCGACCTCGCCGACGCGCTGACGACGCTCGCCGCCGGCGCGGACGACCCGCTCGTCCACGCCCGCGTCGACGTCGGCGACAGCGATATGAAGGGCGTCGACGGGCTGTTCGTCCTCCAAGCGGTGGAGGGAGCCTTCGGCGACTACGAGAGCGCGCCGCCCGCCGACGACATCGAGGACGGCGACTACGACGAGGGCTTCGACGTCTTCGTCGTCGCCGACTCGCCCGCCGTCGTCGAGGCGGGTCTCGACGCGGTGAGTCAGGTCGAATCCGTCGACGTGACGGACGTCTCGGCGGCCGTGGGCCACGAGCCGGTCGTCGCCGAGTCGGAGGTCGAGGGCGACACGGGCAAGGCAGACGACAGAACGGAGGCAGGGGCCGACGCCGACACGACGACGCCGGCCACCGACGACCTCGACGTCGAGGCAGTCGACGAGGTGACGGAGAAGCCGGACCGCGCGGGGATGGACGACAGCATCTCGTCGGTCCGCGTCGACGTCGACCAGCTGGACACGCTCTACGGGCTGGTCGAACAGCTCGTGACGAGCCGCATCAAGCTCCGCCGCGAGATGGACGACCTCGACATCAAGAAGTCCGAGAACCTCGACGAACTGGACAAGATCTCGTCGAACCTCCAGAACACGGTGATGGATATGCGGCTCATCCCGTTGAAGAAGGTCGTCAACAAGTTCCCGCGGCTCGTCCGCGACATCGCCCGCGACCAGGAGAAGCAGGTCGACTTCACCATCGAGGGCGAGGATATCGAACTCGATAGAACGATTCTGACGGAGATCCGCGACCCGCTGATGCACATCCTGCGGAACGCGGTCGACCACGGGATCGAGTCGCCCGAGGAGCGCGAGGCCGTCGACAAGCCTCCGGAGGGGCGCGTGAAGCTCACGGCGACCCGCGAGCGCGACCACGTGACCATCGAGGTCTCGGACGACGGCGGCGGTCTCGACGTGGACTCCATCCGCACGAAGGCCGTCGAGAAGGGCGTCAAGACGCAGGGCGAACTCGACGCGATGACCGACTCGGAGGTCTACGACCTCGTCTTCCACCCCGGCTTCTCGACCAACGAGGAGATCACGGACATCAGCGGCCGCGGGGTCGGGATGGACGTGGTCCACTCGACGGTCACACAGCTCGACGGAACCGTCTCCGTCGACAGCGAACCCGGTGAGGGGACGACCGTCTCGCTGCGGCTGCCCGTGACGGTCGCCATCGTGAAGATGATGTTCGTCCGCGTGGGCGACACGGAGTACGGCATCCCCGTCAAGAACATCGACGAGGTTGCCCGGCTGAAGGACGTCCACACCGTCAAGGGCGACGAAGTCATCGAACACGACGACGACATCTACCCCGTCGTCCGCCTCGGCGAGGTGCTGGACGAACCGGCCGCCTCGCGCAACGGCGACGGAATGCTCCTGCGGATTCGCCCCGAGAAACGGCAGGTCGCGCTCCACTGCGACGCCGTCCTCGACCAGGAGGAGGTCGTGGTCAAACCCCTGGAGGGCGTCCTCAGCGGGATTCCCGGTCTCTCGGGGACGGCCGTCCTCGGCGACGGCGACATCGTGACCATCCTCGACGTGGTGACGCTATGAGCCGCAGCGAGACCGACGACCGGGGCTTCCAGCGCGTCATCAAGCATATCGCCGACGAGGTGGACTTCGAACCCGGCTACTACAACGACGCCTACCTCGGGCGGCGCATCACCGCCCGGATGCGGCGGTGCAAGGCCGAGGACTACGACAGCTATCTGACCGTCCTCCGTCGCGACGACGAGGAGCGTGACCTCCTCTTGGACTCGCTGACGGTCAACGTGACCAACTTCTTCCGCAACCCCGAGATGTGGGAGGCACTCCGGCCGGTCCTCCGCGACCTCACTGCCGACCGTCGGCGCGTCACCGCGTGGAGCGCGCCCTGCGCCGACGGCCGCGAACCTTACTCGATGGCGATGCTGGCGAAAGACGACCCCGAAATCGTCGCCCGCAAGCTGTCGATTCTCGGGACCGACATCGACCGCGAAGCACTCGCGGCCGCTCGCCGCGGCGAGTACGAGACGACGCGGACGACCGACATCGGCGGCGAACTCGACCCCCTGACCGATGCGGCGGCCTACGTCCGCCAGGAGGGCGACCACTTCCGCGTCCGCGACGCGGTCAAACGGATGGTCGAGTTCGAGCGTCACGACCTCATCCGCGACGGGTCGAAGTCCGGCTTCGGGCTCGTGATGTGTCGGAACCTGCTCATCTACATCGACACGGAGTACAAGCAGGCCATCTTCGACACCATCACCGACTCCATCCGGCCGGGCGGCTATCTCGTCATCGGGATGACCGAGTCGCTGCCGCCCGCCTCCCGCGAGGTGTTCACGCCCGTCGACAAACGGCGGCGAATCTACTGCAAGGAGTAACCCAACCCATGTCCCTGTACCAACTCGCACGCGACGGCGACGCCGACGAACTGCTCTCTCGACTCTGGGAGAGCGACAGCGTGGCCGTCCGAACACGCGCGGCGGAACTGCTCGGCGAACTCGCAGACGAGAGCGACCACGAGATCGTCCGCGGCGTCGTCGAGGCCGCAACCGGCGACGACGACGAGGCGGTCCGCGCGGCCGCCATCGACGCGCTCGACGAGATGGGACAGGCAGCCGTCGAACGGCTGCTCGCGGAGCTGACCGGCGTCGACGCCGACGGCGGTGCAGAGTGGGTGACGGCAAAGCGGTTCGCGCAGGCACTCTCGGCCGACCAACCGGAGCTCCGGATGGCCGCGGCCAACGCGCTCGGCCGTCTCGGCGACACGGCCGTCGTCCCTGCACTCGTCGACCGACTGGACGACCCCGAGCCGCGGGTGCGGGCCCGCGTCGCCGCTGCCTGTGGCAGTCTCGGCGATCCGCGAGCGGTCGACCCGCTCGTCACGTTGCTCTCGGACAACCGCCGCGACGTCAAACGGGCGGCCGCCGACGCGCTCGCGAACATCGGGACCGGTCCCGCACTGAGCGCGCTGCGGGACCTGCTCGACGACGACAGCGAGACCATCCGCTGGGTCGTCGTCAGCGCGCTGGGAGAGGCCGGGTCGGTCGCGCCCGTCCGCGACCTCGCGGGCGCGCTCGGCGACGAGAGTTCCCTCGTCCGGCGGGCTGCCGTGTTCTCCATCATCGGGCTGCTGTCGAACGCGCCGCAGAACCGGAGCCACCAGGTCCGGGAGGCCGTCGTCTCGGAGCTCTCGGCAGTCGACGACGACGTCGTCGTCGGCCCGCTCGTCGAGATTCTCGAAGACAGCGTCCAGCGGCCCCAGCGGCGCAACGCGGCGTGGCTGCTCGGCCGCGTCACGCCCGAGGGACAGGCCGAACCCGTCACCGACGCGCTCGTCGACCTGCTGTCGGACGACGACGCGATGACCGCGCAGTTCGCGGCGACGAGCCTCACGGACGTCGGCGGCGAGTACGCCGAACGCCGCCTGCTCGACCTCGTCACCGACGACGACGCCGACGCGGCCGCACAGGCGAAGGCCGTGTTCGTCCTCGGCCAGATCGGCACGGACCGCTCGCGCGCCAAACTGGAGAAGCTGACCAACGAGTCCGACGACCAGGAGGTCAGACGCCGCGCGTTCGCGGCCCTCTCGAAACTCGGGGGGCACGCGTGAACGTCGCGTGGTCGCTCCTCGCCGACGAGGCCGAGGCGGCGGCCGGCGGAGGTGATCGCCCGTGAGCGACAGCGAGTACAAGATCACCGACACGCAGGGGAAGTTCATGCAGGTCGTCCGCGACGGCCGGAAGCTGAACGACGCCGACTGGACGCCCGGCCGGCTCATCCTCTCGAACCGACGGCTCGTGCTCGTCGGCAACGGCGGCAAGCGGACCATCCCGCTCTCGAAGGTCGGCAAGCTCGGGGGGCGACACGACGCCAACCAGACCGTCGCGCGCGTCTCGGGCTACGTCAGCCTGCGGTTCGGGAAGGACGTCATCCTCGTCGCCGCCGCCGACCACGACGAGTTCGAACTCGACCTCTACCGGGCACTGCTCGACCAGCGGGTCGTCCTCGCGCGTCATCCGGCCGTCGCTGGCGGCGTCGTGCAGGACACCGAGTGGGAGAAGGGGCGGCTGAAGGTCGACGACGACGCGCTCAACCTCGCGCTCCAGAGCGGGACGTTCGTCGAACTCGACCTCGACGACATCGGCACCGTCACCTCGACGGAGCGAACCGTCTTCGACGAGAAACGGCTCGTGCTCGAAGCCGAGCACACCGAGGGATCGACGAGCGTCCAGACGCATCTCTCCGGCTCCGAACAGCAGTGTCTCGTCATGGAGTCGTTCCTGAAGAAAGGCGAGGAGCGCAGCAAGGCGGACATCGACCTCAGCGAACGCGAGAACGAGGTGTTGATGGCACTCTACTCCGGCGTCTCGCCGTTCGAGATTCCCACCTTCCTCGGGATGGACGTCGACGACGTTGAGGACATCTTCGAGCGACTGGTCGACCTCGAAGTCGTCGAAGAAGTCCGCATCCGTCGTGAGGTCGCGCTCAAACCCCGTGGCCGCAACATCGCCAGCGAGGCGATGAATCAGCAGTAATCTTCTACAGCTCTACTCAGGCGTTGACCCGTTCGAGATGCGTCGTCACCGCGACCCGTCCCTTCGGCGTCAGCTTCGTCGCCCCGTCGCCGTCGACGACCAGCCCGTCGTCGTGCAGCGAGTTGAGCACCATCGTAATCTGGGCCGGTTCGGCGTTGAGCAGCGTCCCGAGGTTCGCGCTGCCGCCGGTGGAGTAGAGCGCGACGAGTGCCTCCAGCTCCTCCTCGGAGTGGTCGAGTTCGCCGACCTCCTCTTGGATACTGCCGTACTCCAGACGGACGTACCGGCCGAAGATGTTGGTCTTGCGACCCGAGGGGACGGCGACCACCGAGACGAGTGCCTGCCCGCCATCGAGATGTGAGATTTCGAGGACCGGCTGAGTCTTCCCGCCGAGTTGGCGGGTCGTCCGTTCGATGTTGCTCACCGCGGCGAGGTCGATGGTGAACGAGTCGCGTTCGCCGACGAACTTGACCGACTGCGGCTTCAACGAGAGCTTCGCCTTCGTCGTCGACGCGTCGGTCACGCGGCCGCCGACGCGGTCGGGATGTTTGACACGTACCGTCGTCCCGTTCAGGAGGACCTTGAACAGGACCGTGGTGAAGCGGTCGACGTTGCCGTTGCGTCCCTCGACGACGGCGGTGTGTTTCTGCCCCCGCGTTTCGTACGCGAGGGTGACCGTGTCGTCGAAGAACTCCGCCAGCTCTCCGGGGACGAAGCCGACGCTCACGTCGAAGATACCTGAAAGCGGGATCGTCGTCTTGCCACCCTCGCGCGCGAGCACCAGTCGCTTCTTGCTGAGGAGGACGCGACCCTTGACCGGCTCACCTCCCTGTACGTCTTCGGTGTAGAACCGCCCGACGAAATCCGCAACCACTGATTCGCTCATGGAAAGTCGTCTCGAATAAGGTGGCTCGCCCGGCCCTATTGATGTTTTCGTACAGGTTATCAGGCGGGATAATCGGGTCTAGACCGCGAGGATGGTGCTGACGAGCATCCGCGTCCCGACCGCGGTCAGACAGCCAAGCCAGACGAGCATCACGAAGTGGATGTAGGCGTTCATCTTGTTGCCGCCGTCGATGGTCCGGATCATCAGCGAGGAGAGCACACCGTTGAACAGGATGATGGTCAAGAGCAGGAACTCGATGAGCGGGATGTCGTAGACGCCCGCGTAGATGAGCTGGCCGAAGTCGAACCGTCCGGAGCCGCTGACGGAGAACTCCTCGGTGAGGTCCGCGAGCACGTTGACGACCTCCAGGCCGATGAAGAAGGCGAACGCCGACGACGTGGTGATACCGTAGAGCAGCCCGATGAGCGTCACGGCCGCCTGCTGACGCTGCTGGCGCAGTTGGTTGACCGTACTCATGTTGCGGCTGATGAGTTCACCCAGTTGCTTGGGGTCGCCACCCATCTGTCGGCCGATGACGTACATCTCGCTGAACTTCTGGATGAGATACGACCGGGTGTCGACGCTGAACAGCCGCCACGACTCGACGGGGCCGATACGCATATTGAGCCGCCGGTAGAGCCGGTCGACGTCCGGCGACAGCGGGCCGAAGTCCTTCTCGCGGAGCGTCTCCAGGACAGCTGAGGTCGTGCTCTGTTTCGCGCTCTCGGTCGCCCCGAGCGCGCGGATGAAGTTAGGGAACTCGCCGTCGCGGGCGGTGATCATCTGCTCTTCGATGCGGTAGACGACGCCGGGAATCACGAGCGGCGTCACGGGCACCGCGAGATACAGCGGCAGGGGCACCTCGTCGAGGAAGAACAGCAGATCACCGAGTCCGACGGGAGTGAAGTTGAACAGCCCACCGGCGGTGATGACGACGAGCGCGACGGTGAGCGTGGCCCCGAGGACGAACGAGGCGAGGAGCCGGAGGTCCGTCGGGGCGTCTTCCTCCTCGGGATGGTACCAGACCGGGTCGTACGGCGCGATGGCCCGGATGGCGAGGAAGAAGCCCACCTGGACGAACATGAAGAGGACGATGACAGCCGAGACGGTCGCCGTCGGGTCGTTCCCCGTCAGGATGGGCAGGACCGTCGCGAACACGAGCGCGAAGGTCATCGAGAGGATCATCGACATGTAGAGGTCCTTCATGACCTCGAGGTTGCCCAGCGCGCCCTCGTAGACTGTGCTGTAGTTCTGAATCATCGCGCTCTGTTCGGAGAGGAGGAAATCAGAGAGTTCCTGACCCGCTCCGAGCGTGTAGCCGAGGCGGTCGAAGAAGTCAGAGAGCGCGGGGCTTGCGACCTCCTTGGCCCGGCGACGGCAGGCGTCGTCGAGACTCTGGTTCCAGGTGTCGACGAGGTGGACGACGTGGGCGATCTCGTCGGCGAGGATGCCGTACTCCTCCTCGGCGGCGAGCGTCCGGAAGACCTCCATCCGGTCGATGTTCGTCGTCGACAACACCGTCATGTGGGTCATCACTAGATGGAGCTGTTTCTCGATGGCGACCTTGCGCTGGCTGAGATACACCTTCGGGTAGAGCGCGGCGGCGACGAAGACGAGCGCGCCGAGTCCTGGGATAGGGAGCCGGACGAACAGCGGGAGTTCCAACAGCACCGCAGTCAGGATGGTGAGCGTGAAGAAGCCGAGCGAGGGGACGAGCACCCCGAGGACGTAGGTCCGTTTCGAGATGTCGAGTTTACCGTACGACTCCAGCAGGTCGGAGGTGAACGCGAGTGAGTCGCCGAGGAAGTCGGATTCGCTCGTGGCCATCTTAGCGGTGCATATCGAACGGGAGTCCTTCGATGCCGTCGCGCTGGAAGTCGTTGATGGCGTCGTTGACCTCGTGGTAGCCGAGCAGTCCCTCCTGAATCATCCGGCGGATGAGGTCCGCTCGGAAGTCGAGGTCGTCGTAGATGTCGCGAGTGTCCTCGTAGCCCAGCAGGGTGGCGATCTGCTCTTCGAGGACGTAGGAGTTGTTCATGCCCTGGAAGACGATGTCGTCCTCGACGGGGTCCCACGAGAACACCTCGCGGGTGACGACCCCGTCCATCTCCTTCGAGTAGCCCTCGATCTCCTGGACGCTCGTCACCCGACGCAGGACGTCGTTGCCCTGCTTGACGCGGTTCTGGAACAGCGCGACGTCGGCGTTGTCCATGAACGTCTCGGGGACGTTGATGGGATCTGAAGTAAACCGCTGAATCATCGAGACGATGTCGGAGGCGTGGAACGTCAGCATGACCGGGTGGCCCGTCTGGGCCGCCTGGAAGGCCATCCGACCCTCGGCCCCACGCACCTCACCCACGATGATGTAGTCGGGACGCGACCGCAGTGCGGCGGCGACGAGGTCGAACATGTCGACGTCAGTCGAGTTCTCGCCGCGGCCCTCGCGGGTCAGGAGCTGCTGCCACGTGTTGTGCGGCGGCAGCACCTCGGCGGTGTCCTCTGCGGTGTAGATCTTCGCGTCGTCGGGGATGTACGAGAGAATCGCGTTCAGCGTCGTCGTCTTCCCGGACGCCGTCTCCCCGACGACGAACACCGTCTGTTCGTTCTCCAGACAGAGCCAGAGGTAGGCGGCGAGTTCGGGCGAGAGCGTGCCCCACTTCGTAATCTGGTTGATGGAGAGCGGCGTCTCCGAGCCCTGGCGGATGGTCAGCGAGGAGCCTTTGATACTCACGTCGTCGGAGTAGATGATGTTGATACGCGAGCCGTCGGGGAGCGTCGAGTCGACGATGGGGTCCGAGTCGGAGACGGGGTCGCCGATGCGCTCGCCCATGTTGCGCAGCCAGTTGTCGAACTCCTTCGGCGTCCCGAAGTCGACGGTGGTCTCCAACATCCCGTAGACGCTGTGGTCGACGTGGCACTCGTGGGGACCGATGACGTGAATGTCCTCGTTGGCCGGGTCGCGCATGACCGGCTCCAGCGGGCCGAAGCCGATGATGTCGCGGTTGAGCCGGTACCGGATGTTCTCGTAGGTCTCCTTCGTGACCTCGACGCGGCCGAAGTTCCAGAGCTTCGACAGCGAGTCGAAGGTGCTCTTCACGCCGCTCGTGATGCGCGTGCTCTCCTCCATCAGCTCCTCGATGAGGTCGTCGTACTCGGCTTCCTTCTCGGGGGCTTCGCGGTGGCCGCTCTTCGAGAGCAGTTTGCCCTTGAGCCGCTGGAGGACGGCCGACTCCGGTCCCGAGAGCGTCGGCTCGATGGCGTAATACTTCGTCGTCTGGCCGAGGTCACCGTAGATGTGACAGTAGATGGGGCCGCCGACGGGGTAGAGCACGTTCGGCCGGTTGGACTCGAACTCGCCGTCGGCCTCCTCGATGACCGTGGGGAACTCGCCGGTAATCTGCTTGAACTTCTTGAGATGGTCGAGCAGATGGGGTCGCTGGGAGGCGAGTCGCTTGAGTTCGGCTGACGGTTTGGCGGTTCCGTGGTCGGTCATCTCAGGCCACGCTCCTCGACTCGATGACGATGCCCGTCCCCGAGCGGACGGAGAAGCCGATGATGTCGCCGACCTGCTCGCCCATGCCCGCGAAGCGTTTGACCGAGATCTGTCGGCGGACGTCGCTGCCGACCTCGATCATATCGAGGGTCATGAACACGTCCGCGATGGCGCGGAACGGGCCGATGGCCTCGTCGTCGACGGCCGAGGGGTCGACCGTGAGCACGATGATCTTCCCCCGGGAGATGACGTCCCGGAAGAACGAGATGATCTCGAGGGCGGCCTGCCGCTCCTCGTTGTTGCGGACGAGTGCCTCGAACGTCGGGTCGTTGCGGAGGATGGCGTCGAAGGTGTCGATGACGATGACGTCCGTCTGCCACATCACCTGCGCCTCCATCAGCCGCTTCAGCAGTTCCTTGCGCTCGGTGTCGCCGCCGCCTGCGATGGTGCCGCCGGTGTCGAGGTCGGCGTGGAGGAAGAGCAGCTCCTCGTTCAGGAGCGGCTCGACCACGTCGTAGTCCAGCGAATACATCTGGTCGATGAACCCCCGGACCGTCAGCTCCGTCGAGAGGTAGGTGACGGCCGCGCCCTCCTGACACAGCCCGTAGGTCATCCGCTGGGAGATGGCACTCTTGCCCGCACCGTAGTCGCCCTCCATGAGGACGATGCTGCCGCGCGGGATGCCACCGCCCAGTTCTTTGTTCAGCCGGTCGTGGTCGTCGAGGCCGAGTGAGAGGAGGTTTCGGTGGCTCATGTGTTGAAGACGAACACCTCCTCGTCACCGCCCATCACGAGTTTCACGCGGTGGTCACCCGCGCCGAGCGTCCCGGCGTCGATGTGGACGCGGACGACGTCGTTCGTCTGCCACTGGGCGTTGCTCTCGATGGGTTCGACCCAGACGCTCGTCTGGTACATCCCGTCGACGAGCACGTCCAACCCGGTCCCGTCGGGCGGGAGGTTCCGCGTGCCGGTGTTCTTGACCAGCAGCGTGATGTTGCCGTTGCCCGAGCGGTCGTAGACCGGGCTTCCGGCGTCGCTGATGATCTCGAGGTCCGTGCGGACCTCGTTGCTCACGTCGAGACTCGCATCGCTGAGTGCCCCGTCGAGCCGTTCGACCCCCGCGGTGAACGTCCCGGCGACGCTCGCGGCGACGATGAGACTCGCGATGAAGAGGATCATGTGCGACACGGAGACGCTGGCCATCTCAGAGCACCTCCGCCTGCGAGATGCCGTGGTTCGTCACGACGACGACCCGGTTCGAGCCGTCTGCCGTCAGCGACACGTCGACCGTGACGGTCAGCCGCTCGCCGGGCAGCCAGAGATCGGTGTCCGTGTCCCCCGCCACCGCCGTCGCCGACGGCGTGGCGTAGCTGTTGTTTACGAGGACGTCCGTCGCGTCGACCGAGAGGTCGGTCGTCCCGGTGTTGTCGACGTCGACGGTCAGCGTCGTCGACGGCGCGTCGTAGGAGACGTTGGCGACGCTGATGGCCGTGTTCTGCTGGTCGAGGAGGACGTCGGCACTGTCTGCACGGGCGTCCGAGACGTCCTCGACGCCGTTCGAGACGGCCGGATAGAGGATTCCCATCGAGATGAACATCGCCGCGAAGATGATGGCAGCCGACGCACTCACGCTAAATCCCATCGTCACCCCCGCGCGAGCGGCGGAGACCGCGGGACAGCTGCGCCCCACCGGGCATCGGCCCGGCGAGTGCCTGCACGTATTCGAGGCTGCGGACGTGGTGCGACAGCGAGAGGTCGCTCGTCCCCGGCCGTTCGGTCTCCGCGACGTTGACGTCGCCGAAGCCGACGAGGAACTCCTCTAAGGTCCGGGCGACGTCGCCGCCGACCCAGTCGATGCGCTCGTAGTAGCGGATCGCCCGCGCCGCGTCGGCGACGTCGGACTGCTCGACGAGATACTCCAGCCACTCGATGACGAGCAGGTCGCCGATGTAGGCGTCGGGCAGCGTCGTGAGATACGGTTTCGGACGCTCGTCGTCCTCGGTCGCCTCCTCACCAGCCGCGGCGGCCGTGGTTCCGAACTCGAAGCCGACATCCTCCGCGTCCTCCGAGTCGTCGTCCGACTCCGGGGCGTCCGCGTCGAGGGATTCTGACTCTTCGTCGTCGGCCGCGACGGCCGCTCCGTCGGCCGCGAGAACCGCGTCCTCCTCGTCGGACTCGAACAGCATCTCGTCGGTCTCGACGGGGACCGCGTCGTCCTCCTCACCGAGGAGGTCGTCGCCGAAGTCGTCCTCGAAGTCATCCTCGAACTCCCCGTCGGCTTCGTCCTCTCCGAAGTCGAAGTCGCCTTCCTCCTCCAAATCGTCGCCATCCTCCTCGTCAGCCACCTCGAAGTCCTCCTCGGCCCACTCGGCGTCGCCGGACTCGTACTCCTCTTTCAGCTCGCTGAAACTCTTTCCGCCGCTGTCGCTCACTTCTGTCTCCATCTCTTCTGTCACGTCTCCGTCGTCGAAGCCGTCCATCCCGTCGTCCTCGAACTCGTCGTCCTCGAACTCGTCGTCGAGGTCGTCGAACTCGTCGTCCTCGTCGTCCAGCAGTTCGTCGTCGAAGAAGCCCTCGGCGTCCGCGCTGGCGATGGAGTCGTCCAGTTCCTCGTCGTCCTCGTCGTCGTCGGCGTTGTCGAACAGGCCGAGCGAGCCGTTCTCGAAGCCGCCCGCGCCGCCGCCGGGCTGGACGTCGTCGACGAAGGGGTTGATGCCGCGGGTGACCATCTCGTAGATGTCGAGCAGCTTGCGGACGTTCTCGCCGATGTCGTCGACCGTGTTCGAGATCTCCGTGTTCTCGCTACGGACGGTGTTGACCGTCGAGGAGAGCCGGGCGACCTCGCTCTCCAGTTCCGACAGGCGGTGGTCGAGTTCGTCGGTGTCGCTCCCGCCGTCGTCGCCGTCGCCGAAGGGGTCGTCACCGAAGGGGTCGTCCATCCCGCCCATGTCGTCGTCGTCGCCGAAGGGGTCGTCCATCCCGCCGTCGAGTCCCCCGCCGTTCATCAGCGGGTCGTCGTCGTCGCCGTCGCCGCCCTCGTCGCCGCCGAAGAAGCGGTCGAGGATGGCACTCCCGACGAGACCGACGGAGAGAAGCAGTGCCGACAGACCACCGGTCCCGAACGGCACGACCTCCAGCAACCACCAGCCGAGGACCGGGGTCGTCCCGTCCCCGAACGCTAGGAGGAGCGTCTGGTGTGATGCCAGAATATGCATTGTTCGCGTTAACTGTTGACGATACCTTGAAACCTCCCCTCCGAATATCAGCGTTGATACTCCGCGTCAGACGATAGCGGAAAATGTTGACGACAACCCTCCCGACACGCCCTGCCTCAGATGACGGTGTCGCCCTTGTAGGCCGTCTTGACCGACAGCTCGTAGCTTCCCGTGTCGAACAGCAGTGACCGGCCGTACTCGCCGCCGACGTCCTCGGCGACCACGGAAATCCCGCGCTCCTCGAATGCGGCACGGGCGGCGGCGACGTTACGGTCGCCGATGCTGCCCTCCTCGGTCGGCGTCAGATCCAACATCGTGCTCCCGCCGACCATCTTCGCCGTGATGTTTCGGGGGGAGGCACCCGCGTCGGTCATCGCGTCGACGAGACTGTCCAGCCCCGTGTCGACGAACTTCGCGGCCGACGCCGCCGGCGCGCTGTCCTCGGCTCCCGGCAACATGGCGTGTAACAGTCCTGCGACGCCGTTTCGTTCGTCGAAGAGCACGATGCCGAGACACGAGCCGAGACCGCTCGTCGCCAACACGGCCGCTTCGTCGACGACGGCGTAGTCCGCGATGCCGACTTTGACACGTCGTGGCGTTTCGTCTCTCACTGGGGGGTCTCCTGTTGCTGTCGACCGCTCAGAAGTATTGGTCTGCATCGACCTTCGTCTCGCCGGCGCGGTCGACGTCGAGCGTTTCCAGTGCCCGTTTCAGTTCGGCCTCGTCCGGCAGCGCGTAGAGTTCACACCGGAACTGCTCGCGCTCGGTGCGAACGGTCGAGTCGATCATGAACGCGAAGTCCTGTGACTGACCGAGCCGGCCGACGACGGGGCTGACGATGGCCGAGCCCATGTCGTGGACGAACTGCGGCGGCGTGTGGTCGATGCTGGTCTGGAGCACGTTCGCCCAGCCGTCGATGAAGCCGCTCGTCATGACGTTGCCCAACTCTTTGATGGCGCCGCGCTCCATGTCGCCCAGCCCGTCGCCCTCCGTCTCCATGGGGAGCATCGTCTCGGCGACCGTCCGTGCGGACGCCTCGTCGAAGAGGATGAGCAGATAGCCGCTCGGCATCCCCTGGAAGCCGATGACGACACCGGCGAAGCGGTCGTCGCCGACGTGGTTCGGGGCGTCCTCGATGGGGACGAAGCTCAGCCGACTCACGTCGACCTCCGTGTCGACGCCGGTCATCATCGAGATGTTCTCGGCGGCACCCTTCGCGCCCTGCTTCGTCATCTGGTTGAAGACGCTCAGCTTGTCGACCGGGATGGCCTCGTCGTCGTCCTCGCGCTGCAGCGACATCAGCTCCGTCATCGCCCCGTACTCGGGGAACATGTAGATGAAGAAGTTGACGTCGCGGTCGAGCGTCTCCAGGCGGCTCTCGAAGAGGAAGACCTCCTCGCCCGACTCGAGTGCTCGCTGGGGCAACACGTCCGTCCCCTCGCGCTCGACGTACGTCGGCGGCGTCATGTCGATGGCGGTCCCGAGATGGTCGGCCCAGCCGTCGATGAAGCCGCTCATCATGATGTTGCCGACCTCTTTGACGCCGCTCTTCGCGAACTCGTCGATGCCGTCACCGGTGTACGACCCCGGCAGGAGATACTCCAGGAGCGCGCCGATGTTCTCGCGCTTGAACACGAGGACCGTCTCGCCCTCGAACTGTCCGTCGAAGCCGATCTGGACGCCGACGAACTGCTCGTCGTCGAACGACTCTCGGAGGTCGTCGGGCGACAGCAGCGTGATGTTCGTCACGTCGACGAAGACGTCGATACCCGTCAGCTGTGAGAGCGAGTCGGCGGCGTGGTGACTCCCTTCACGTGCGAGCTGACTGAAGACACCGAGCGAGTGGATGTCGACTTTCATCTCAAGCCGCCGGGACGACGTCGTTGATCGCTTCGAGGACGTTCGGCTTCTGGAACGGCTTCGTGATGTACCCCTGTGCACCCGCCTTGATGGCGGCCTTCATCTTCTCCTCCTGGCCGACACTGGTACACATGATGACCCGCGCGTTCGGGTCGGTGTCCGTGATCTCGTTCGTCGCCTCGATACCACTCCGAATCGGCATCACGATGTCCATCATGACGAGGTCGGGGTCGGTCTCTTCGTAAAGCTCGACGGCCTCGACGCCGTTCTCGGCCTCGCCCACGATGTCGTAATCCGCGTCCAGAATCTCCCGCAGGAGGTTCCGCATGAACTCTGAGTCGTCCGCGATGAGTACTCGAATCGCCATAAGCTGGTCTACCGATGCTTCAAAAAGCGTTCATATAAACTCTCGCGCGAAATTATCAACTCTGATTTCCCCCCGCCGTCCGCCGGCTGTCCGGCACTACTCTCCGGAGAAGGTGACGCCGTCGGCGTCGTCGATGGCGGCGACCAGGTCGGCGATGGAGTCGTCGCCCGAGAGACCGTGGCGTCTGAGCAGGCCGACGAGACTCCGCTTCGGGAAGGTGATCGGCATATCCGACTCCGCGAGGAGGATACCGAGCGTCTCCTCGACGGGCGTGTCGCCGCCGATCTGCCGGGCGTACCAGAGCATCAGCGTCTCGAAGGTCGTCACGACGTCGTTCGAGACCATCCGGTGGCGGACGACCGAGCCGTCGAACTTCAGCGTCGCGTCGAAGCCGTAGTCGAAGCCGTTGTCGGTCATCGACTCGGCGAGCCACTCGCTCACGGCTTGGGCATCGACGGCGGGCTCGGGCTGGTTCTGTTCAGGCATCGGTTCGGGCGTCGGCTCGGGTTCCGGCTCCGGCGGCTCCGGGTTCGATGGGACCTCGTCTGCGATGCCACCGGGTGAGATGAGAAACCGGTCGTCGCCCAGTTCTGCGACCTCGTCGCGGTCGCTGAGATCGAGTTCCTCGGGGTCGAGGACCGGCCCGTCTTTCGCGTCGTCGTTCGGTTCGTCTGGAGGCATCTGTCGCTCTTGGTGCGAAAAGCAAGTGAGAGGATAAGAAAGTTGAGGTGGCCGCGCGGTGCGACAGAGAGAGAAGTGAGAGAGGCGTTTACAGCTCGACCGCGTTCTCGCCAGCGAGCGACTCGGGGACCTTCACGCGGATGATGGTCGTCGAACCACTCTCGGTGTTGATGCGGATGGTCGCCTCTTCACCGGGTGCGAGGTCGGCGTTCTGGTTCGTGAACGCGTCCATGTCGAGCGAGAGCGTCAGGCGGTCACTGCGGTCGTTCAGGACGTACGAGCCCGTCGTACTGCCGTCGAGCGAGCCGTCTGCGTCCTTTAGGACGGAGTAGCTGTCAGGGGTCGTGCCACTCGCGTCGAGTGCGATGCGGTCGACACCCTTCGGCCCGATGAACTCGAGCGTCGCATTACTGATGTCGATGTCGCTCGCCCCCGGCGACTTCTGGAGGACGAGTTCGACGCTGCTGACCTTCTCGTCCGTCACGATACCCGTCTTCGCGACCGGCTCGAGGCGGTCCGTCACTTGTGCACTGCTCTGTTGACCCGTCTGCTCGGACTTCGTCTGCAGGAAGCCCGCCGTGTTGATCAGGACGCCTGCCGCGATCGCAGCGACAAGGACCATCGCGATGAACACGATCAGCGTACCGATACCGACCTGACCGCGTTCTTCGTCGTCGTGGATGAATTCGAACATTGTTTTTGGTTTTCCTTCGCCGCCTGCGACTCGGTTCGCACGTCATCGCCGTCAGACTCTATCTACGCAGACCGGCAAACGGGTATTAAAACTACGTTCCAAAATATCACGTCTAATAACGGCCGAATTCGGGTGTTTCGGGCCCTCTACAAGCTATTTGGCTACTCCCACTGAGCACCTCCCGGCAAATTTCACCCGTCTGAACATATCACTGCTGATAATCGGAACGGGGCAACGCGACCCGGCTTCGGACGCTCGCGCTCAGCGTCCGGTGCCGTCTCGAAACTGCCCGATTTCGCTGTCACTCGCGTGCGCGCGAAAGCGACACTGGTACGAGATGGTACAAGTCGTACCCCTCCCGAGACCGGTGGCTCTCGGGTCGGAAGACATGGAGGGAGCGGAGAGAGTGCCGGTTCGACTTACTCGTACGCGACGAGGCTGTAGACGACGAAGACGTATCCGAACGTGGTGAAGCCGCTGTTGACCAAGAGTAACGAGCGGGTACTACCGAAGTCGTTGACGAAGGCGCTGATCATCGTCGCTGCCGCCGCCGCGACGACCAAGACGAAGCCGAGCGACAGATGGACCATCGCCCGGCGACGCGTCTGCACGTATGCCCGCACTGCCAGTCCGACCATCGTCAGCCCGGCTATGATGAGCGCGGCACTGGAGACCAAGTAGAGGCTTTCTATCAGTTGCATCTCTCTTTCGTGCAATCCCCACCGACTTCGCTTAACTGTAGCCCTCAAAATATTGAATCTGATAATCTCCCGGCCGAACCACCGCTACGGATGCCGTCAGCCGCACTGTCAGTCCGTCCGAACAGTCCAGTAGTCGGTAAAGTTATTAGATGATAAAGTAAGTCGTGGAACGAATGGGTTCGGACGAGATCATCGAGGTCCTCGGGAACAAATACAACGCCGAGATTCTCAGCGCCGCATCTGAACCGAAGTCGGCACAGGAACTCAGCGACGAACTCAACGTCCCTATCGCGACCTGCTACCGCCGCATCAACGAGCTTACCGACGCGGATCTGTTGGAGCTACACGACCGACCTCTCTCGGACGAACACCGGCGTATCAAAGTCTACCGTCGGAAGGTCGAAGCCGTCAACCTCACCTTCGAAGACGGTCTCTCCGTCGAACTGGAGGAACGCTCTGCGGTCAAGAACAAACTCGACGAGGTCTGGCGGACGATCTCGGACAGCTAGAAGACCGAATCCTCGCGACCCATCATCGAGAAGCCACCCGCACGCTCGTGGACGGTGATTCCCCCCTCGCCGATCTCCATGGGGAAGATGTCCGTGTTGATGTTCTTCTTGCGCATCTTCGCCACCCAGACATAGCGGTTGACGCCCGAATCCGTCGGCGTCTGGATGAAGTAGATGTTCCCGTCCGTGAGGAAGTTCTCCAGGCCGATCTCGGTCTCCGGGAAGACCGCCCCCTGCTCGTTGATGAGCAGCGATGTGAGTCCGTTCTGCTTCAGGATGTCGGTGAATTTCAGGAGATACGTCCGGTTCTCGCGCTCGTCGTCGAAGAACAGCTGGAACATCGTCAGCGAGTCGAGGACGAGCCGGTCGTACTTCGACTCCGTGAAGTCGTCGAGCAGCTTGTCGATGGCCGAGGTGAAATCACCCTCGCGGAGCATCACCTGCTTGTCGTACACCTTGATGTCGTCGTCCTCGACCAGTTCGCCCCACTTGTCGAAGCCGACGGACTCCGCGGCCTGCCGGATGTCCTCTGCGTTCTCTTCGAACGAGATGTAGATGCCGCGCTCGTCGAACTCCGTGACCCCTTTGTAGAGATACTGGATTCCGAAGATACTCTTTCCCGTTCCGGGGTTGCCGCTGACGAGTACCGCCGCGTTCTTTACGATACCGCCGTTGAGGACCGAGTCGAGTCCTTCGATTCCTGTTTTGAGTACTTCTGGCATCGGACTGAATGTCTCTCGGCTGACCCACTCACTACAGGGGTAAAAACCTCTCTGCTTAGTGAGCAGTCGAGCGGTGACGTCCGCGTGGTCTCACGCCCGCAGTCTCACGTCGACATCGGCTGCGGGTGCCGAGAGACGGCCGTCGTCGGCTACGACCGGGTCAGGTCTTCGACCTGCGTCGCCAGTTCGGTGACCGTCCGCTCCTGTCGCTGCGTGCTCTCGGTCACGTCGTCGACCCGCGTCTGTACGTCGGCCGCGCTGGTCTCGACGGATTCGACGAGCGAGGTGACCTCTTCGACCGACGCCGCCTGCTCGTCGTTCGCGCGCGCGACCTCCTCGACGCCGTGGGCCGCCTCGTCGACGGCACCGGCGATCTCTTCGAGCGCGTCGAGTGCATCCGAGATCTGCGTGCTCGCCTCGTGAATCTGGTCGTTGGAGGTCTCGACGGCGTCGACGGTCGTCTCGGTCTGCGACTGTATCTCCGTCACCTGTGCTTCGATCTCTCCGGTGTGCGCGCGGGTCTCCTCGGCGAGCGTCTTCACCTCGTCGGCGACGACCTCGAAGCCCGCACCCGACTCGCCGACGCGAGCGGCTTCGATGTTGGCGTTGAGCGCGAGGAGGTTCGTCTGGTCGGCCACGTCCGCGATGACGTCGACGACGTCGACGATCTCGTCGACGTGCGATTCGAGTGTTCCGATACGGTCGACCAGCCGTTCGCCCGTCTCGATCATCGTCGTCGTCGCCTCCTCGGCCCGTTTGCCCGAGTCCTGCCCGTCCTCGGCCGCCTGGAGAGCCTGGTTCGCGGCCGACGAGACCTGTTGGGCACTGGCGGCGACCTCCTCCATGTTGGCACTGAGCGTCCCCATCTCGTCGACGACGCGGCCCAGGTCGCTGTGTTGGTCGACGGCGGTCGACTTGATCTCGGTCGCGGTCGTGGCCGTCTCCTCGATCTCCGAGACGAGCTGTCGGGTCTGCTGGCGGACCTGCGTGACCACTGTCTGGAGGCTCTCGGCCATCTCGTTCGTCTGGTCGACGACCGCGAGCAGCTCCGGCTCCAAGACGTCCTCGCCATCGTAGGACGCACGCGCGTCGAGGTCGCCGTCACCGATGGCTGCCAACGTCGCGTTCACCTCGCTGACGAGCGACTCGACCGCCCGCTGTTTTCTGACCACGTCGCTCCGGTCTTGGACCATCTCGACCACGCCGACGAACTCGTCGTCGCGGTAGACCGGCGTCGCCGTGAACCAGATCTCGATTTCCTCGCCTTTGGCGTCGAGCATCGTGCTCGTGTCCTCGTATCGGGTGTAGCCGACGTCGGTCGAGCGGTTGACGCCGAAGGCGGTGTCCGCGGTCTCGGGTGCTTCGACGACCTTGTCTGCGAGCGTCTTTGCCCGTCGCCCGTCCTGATAGAAGGCGACGCTCACTTCGCGGGTCCCCACCACCTCCTCCCGTGGCGTCCCCGTGAGTTCCTCGGCGGCACGGTTCCAACACTGGACCTCGCGTTCGGTGTCCAGGACGAAGACGGCGAGCGGAACCGCGTCGGCGAGGAGTTCGTCGCCGAGGAACTCCGAGGGTCCGGCCCCGCCTCCTGCTGCAGTTGGACCATCTGTGGTCGGCGAGTCGGTGGTGTCACTCGGCGGCGCGGTCTGATGGCTACTCGGTCTCGACGCGTCGTCGTCCGCCGCTGGCGTTGCAGCGAGCAACTGTCCAACACTATCAAATAGTGACATGAGTTCTGGCGCGAGGTTTGGAGTTACCGGTAAAAAAGGTGGCTTCCCGATTATCACTCCTGATTCTCGTTGGCTCGCCCATCGGTTCTCCCGAGCAGTTGACGGGACGGTCGAAATGACACAAGTAAAGACAGTATGGAAATATTTAATACGGTGGTCGACAGGTGTCCGGGACGAACGAGAGAGGTGCGTCAGCCGTCAAGACGCCGGTCTTCGGCAGCGGCAGTACGGCGAGGTGTGTGCCTCTTCGACATTCGGAGCGACACATGACAGAAGACACCACCGTCTTAATCGTCGAAGACCAGCCTGATGTCCTGGCTCTCTACGAGCAGTTCGTCGGCGAGCAGTACACTGTGCGAACGGCGACGACCGTCGAAGCGGCGGTCGACATCGTCGACGAGTCGACTGACGTCGTCCTCCTCGACCGGCGGCTTCCCGACGGCGACGGCCAGCGCGTCCTCGAACGGATTCGCGAGCAGGGCTACGGCTGCCGGGTCGCCATGGTGACCGGCGTCGTTCCCGACTTCGACATCGTCGGGATGGGGTTCGACCACTACGTGGTCAAGCCCATCTCGCGTGACGGCCTGCTCGACGCCGTGGAACTGCTCCTCGGCCGGACCGAGTACGGCACCAAGCTCCGCGAGACGGCGTCACTGGTCTCGAAACGCGCGTTGCTCGAAGCCGAGAAGTCAGCGGACGAACTCGCCGCGAGCACCGAATACCGGCGGTTGGTCGACCAGGTCGACACGTTACAGCGCGACATCGACGCCATCTCCGCGGACTTCACGCCCGCAGACTTCCGGGCCATGTTCCGCGACATCGAGAGCGCGCCCTGAGTGAGCGGGCTCGTTTCCTTCACTGTTCTGTTCACTGCTCTGTGTGGGACGCGGTAACGGGGTGATTCGCGCCGCGCACAGGTGCTATGCGCTTAAACCGGGGGAGCCGTAATGGTGGAATAGACAATGTCCGAGACGGAATCCGTTGACACTCCCGAGTACGAGGTCGTCGTCGTCGGCGGCGGCCCTGCAGGGCTGACGACCGCGCTGTACACGACACGGCTGGGACACGACACGGCCGTCGTCGACCGTGGTGGCGGCCGCGCGGCGATGATGCTCGACACACACAACGTCATCGGCGTCACCGAAGACGTCTCGGGCAACGAGTTCCTCCAGACCGCCCGCGAGCAGGTCGCCGACTACGGCGCGGAGTTCCACCGAGACCTCATCACCGCGGTCGAACGCCGCGACGACGGCCGCTTCCAGCTCACGGGCAACGAGGGCGAGTTCGTCGCCGAGCAATTGGTCCTCGCCACCGGCTTCTCGGACGAACGCCCCGACCCGCCGCTGCCCCGCACGGGACGGGGACTCCACTACTGTCTTCACTGCGACGCCTACATGTTCGTCGACGAGTCGGTCTACGTGATGGGCCACGGCGAGAGTGCCGCCCACGTCGCGATGATCATGCTCAACTTCACCGACGAGGTTGACCTCCTGCTCCGCGGCAAGGAACCCGAGTGGAGCGACGAGACCGACGAACAGCTCCGCGCACATCCCGTCGACATCGTCGAGGAAGAGATTTCGGGGATGACGAAGGGCGACGACGGCTGGCTGGAGAGCTTCGAGTTCGAGGACGGCACGGTGCGAGAGTACCGCGGCGGCTTCCCGATGTACGGCTCGGACTACAACAACGACCTCGCGGACCAGCTCGGCTGTGACATCAACGACGACGGAACCGTCGAAGTCGACGACCACGGGCGCACCAGCGTCGACGGCGTCGTCGCCGTCGGCGACCTCGTCCCCGGCCACAACCAGATTCCGGTCGCGATGGGCCAGGGTGCGAAGGCCGGAATCGGCATCCACTACGACCTCCGTGAGTTCCCGAAGAGCCTCGACGACATCCGCGAGTCGGGACCGGTCGGCCAGGAAGACATCCCGGCCATCTCGCCGTCGCTCCGTGAGGCGGCCAAGGCGTTCAGCCTCGGCGACGACTGAAAAGGGAAATACCCTTATTGGGTCGGCTGAAACGTCCCCATGCGCACCGGTGGTCTAATGGCATGACTTTGGCCTTCCAAGCCAACGATCCGGGTTCAATTCCCGGCCGGTGCATCTTCTAAGCCGAACTATGTGAGAAGCCGAGAGGCTCCGAGTCACGGCGTGCGAGGAGAGCTCTCTCGAAGGGAATTGAACCACGGTCGCTCCCGTTCGCTTCGCTCACCTCCCGCTCTCTGGTTCAATTCCCGGCCGGTGCATCTTCTAAGCGAACTCGAACGACGAGCCCCGCGGTTCGGCGAATCACGGTTTTTCAGCTCCGCGACTCGCCAGAATCACGGCCGATAATTGCCACCGAACGTATAAGTGGCCGCTGTCGAGAGTCCACGGCAATGAATCGGAGCGACCGGGTTCTCCTCGCGGTGGCGTGTCTCGTCTGCGTCGGCGTCGCCGTCTCCGGCGTCGTCGACTTCGGGAGCGCGTCCACCACCCCAGTACCCGGCTCCGGCAGTGCCGACGTCACCGTCGACGCCGCCCCTGACGACATCCAGTTCGTCGAGGGGCGGTTCGACTCGGGAACCTACCATCTCGAATCGTCGCCGGGAGCCGTGACCGCCGAGCGTGTCACGGGTAACCCAGTCGTGCGGCTCACGCTCGACATCCCCGCGTTGAGCCACACCGACACGACGTTCTACGAGCTACACGGTCGGGAGGATGAGACCCTCGAACTGACGTTCACGAACGCCGAGTTCAGCCCCGACCGCGTGACCCAAGCGGATTACAACGCAACGCTGGGCATCTGGCTCCAGGAGTCCGGCGGGGAGTTCACCGCGTTGTATCAAGAGCGTGTCACCGTCGAGGTGCAGCGGTGAGCACCGCCGACCGCGTCGAGCGACTCGAGGAACTGGACGCCGAACTCGATGCGTTCGCCCGACGGCTCTTCTATGCCGTCTTCGGCGACCGAATCGGTGCCGCCGTCTTCCTCGGCGCGCTGTTGTTCTTCGCGCTCTACTGGCGCGTCGAGTTCCTCTCGACGGACAACTATATGCACGTCAACACGCTGCTGTCGGTTTCCGACGGCGGCCTCGCAATCGACCGGTTCGTCTACGGGCCGCCGTCGGGCGAGACACCCGCCATCCACTACTTCCGGGGACAGGTCTACGGCGACAACTACGGACTCATCCTGTCGTCGTTGCCCGCGTTGTACGTGTTCCGCGCGGTCTCGTTCGCCGTCGACCTCCGGGTCGCGCTCGCCGGGCTCTGGTCGCTCGGCCTGCTCGGCGTCGTGGTCCTCGTCCGGTCGCGGACGAACCGTCCCGAAGCCGTCACCGTCGTCGGAAGCGCGCTCGCGCTCCTCGTCTTCCTCGGCAACGTCGCCGTCTCTGCCGGCCCAATCGACCCCTACTGGCACCCCCTGTTGGCACTCCAGACGACGTCGATGGCCTTCGCGGCACTCATCGCCGTCCTACTCTACCGGCTCGCGAGCGACCTGTACGGCCGTCGCGTCGGCACCGCCGCGGGTCTCGCGAGCGCGCTCGCGACGCCGGTCGCCTTCTGGGCAGTCGTCCCGAAGCGACACAGCGCGACAGCGTTTTTCGCCGTCCTCGCACTCTACGCGTTCTACCGGAGCCGTGCCGGGACGACCGTCCGCGAGGAGACGACTTTCCGCGCGGTCACCTACGCGTCGGTCGGTCTCTGTACGTGGTTCCACTCGGCGGAGGCGCTGATCCTCCTCGTCGCACTCGCTCCCGTCGACCTGCTGACGGCCCGGCACAACCGTCCGAAGCAACTCGTTGTCGTCGGCGTCGCGTTCGCCGTCTCGATGCTGCCGTTTCTCGTGACGAACTACGCGATCACCGGCAATCCCGCACAGCCGCTCCGGCTGCTTCCGAGTTACACCGGCCAGCCGCTCGCGGCCGACCCGGGGGCGTCGTCGACGGCATCCGGGAGTGGCGGGGCTGCCACCTCGGGCGGTGGGACCGCCGCCCCCTCCACTGCCGGTGACGGAGCCACGGGCGGTGCCACGACGGGAGACGCCACTCCGTCCGGTGGCTCTTCCGCGGGCCAGGGAGAGTCTCCGGTCTCGGGGCGGGGAGTCGTCGGTTCCTTCGTCGCTCGCGTCGTCGCACTCCTCACCGCCGTCGTCGGCGTCTCCACGGAGAGTTTCGCGACAGTCGTCGACGGCGTGGACTACTTCCAGTCGCGGCTGGTGAGTTCGATGCGCGTCGTGACTGACACCGACCGGCTGACCGAGGTCTTCCTCCGGAGCGGCTACCGGCCGAGCCTCCGACCGCGACAGGACCGTGCGGTCAACCTCTCCGTCCTGGAGTCGATGCCGCTGCTCGGCGCGCTCGTCGCCGTTCCGGTGCTCGCCGCCCGCCGGACCTCGCGCGCCCGGCTCCGGCGACTCGCCCGCACGCGCCGGACGCTCTCGCCGGTGGCCGCGACTGATCTCCTCGCGCTGGTCTACGTCGCGGTTCTCGTCGTCTTCTATCTCCGGTCGCTTCCGTTACACCACATGCTCACGGTTCGGTATCTCCACCCGCTGTACCCGTTCGGGATGTACGCCCTGGTCCGGCTCCCGGCCGTCCGCCACGTCGTCGAGGGCCACGGGGCACTCCTCTGGCGGTCGTATCTCGGGAGCGTCGTGGCCGGGACGGCCGCGTATCTCGGCGCGTTGGCCGTCTTCGACACGGTGCAGGGTGAGGCGGTGCAGCTGTACGCCGTCTGTGCGTTCGCCGTCGGCGTGGCTGTCGGCGTCTGGGCACTCGTGTCGTCGCTACGCGGCCCGTCCGGTCGGGAAGAGACGCGACTCCAGCGGGTCGGTACCGTCGTCCTCGGCGTCGCGGCCGCGGCGATGACGGTCTATCTCCTCGTCGCTGGCGTCGTCCTCTTCTCCGTTGCGGGCGACTTCGTCCTCCCGGTCTCGCGCGCCGTCAGCGACGCGCTCGTCGGCGTCAACCCGTTCCGGTGAGTTTCGACACTCCCGAGAGACGGACTCTCCGGCCGACGCTAGATTCATGCTCTCTGACGGCGTACTACTGTCGTCATGTTGACCCTCATACCACTGTTCGGTCCCATTCCGGGCGGTCCCGAACTCATCATCATCCTCGCAGTCATCGTCCTGCTGTTCGGCGCGAACAAGATTCCGAAGCTGGCGCGCGCCAGCGGGCAGGCGATGGGCGAGTTCCGCCGCGGCCGCGAAGAGATCGAACAGGAGATCAAATCGGCCGCGACGTCCGTGGAGACTGACGCCGCCGACGAGCAGACGGCCGTCGTCGACGACCTGTCCACGGACCGAAGTACCGAACGCGCCGCGTAAGCGTCGGAGACCGTTTTTCTACAGTTCGATGCGCTCGACGAGCTGGTCGTCACCTTTCGTGTTGATGGCGACGATGCGGATCTCGTCTTCCAGCCGCGAGTTCCGGAGCTTCGCCTTCAGGAGGTTGTCGACCTGGTAGACCCCGGCGGCGTTGACCATCTCGATCTCGACGAGCACCGGGACGCCCTCGCCGGGCTTGAGCGAGACGCTGTTGATGGCTTGACTGGAGAGCGTGTTGATGCCGCGGCCACCCTTCTCGTAGGGGATGCGCGAGCGGCCGCGCTCCATGTCGAGAGCGTCGGCGACGCGGATGACGCCCGCCTCGGTCGTCAGGGGGTCCTCCTCGGTGTGGTGACAGAGGATGGCGTGGAGGACTTCGGCCTTCATGTGGACGACCTCGGCCGTATCGTAGAACTGCGGAAGGAAGCGGTCGAGCAGGTCGGCCGCGAGCGGGATGGAGTAGTAGGCGTGGCTGTCGCGGTGGACGACGTGGCCGATGTCGTGGATGGTCGCAGCGAGCGCGATGATCACTGCCTCGTCTTCCTCGGGGAGCCCCTGCTGCTCGGCACCGTTGAACTCGACGCCACCCGCCTTGAGCAGGTCGTAGAGCCGCAGTGCCCGGTTACGGACGATCTCGATGTGCTTCGGGCCGTGGTCGTTGTATCCCTTGCGGGTGACGGCGTTGACGTTCTGGGCTTCGAGATAGGTGGTGATCTCGACGTCGTTTTCGATGGCGTGAAGGACTTCGTTCAGCTTCTCGTCGGGGAAGGCGTGTTCGGCGTCGGGGTCGTAGCTTCGCGCGCCGTTGACGTCGCTGTCGTCTTCGATATCGCTACTCATCACTTAGACTTCTCGGGGCTGTGAGAAAAAGTCCGCGGACACCGATCAGTCTGCTGACTGGCGGGGGGACGCGGCGGCGACGGCGGCCTGCTCGACTTCCTCGTAGTCGGGTTCGACGCCGGGGTCGTCGCTGACCCACGAGTACGTGATCTCGCCGTCGGCGTCGACGACGAAGACCGAGCGTTTGGCGACGCCGTAGTAGCCGAAGTCGGCGAAGTCCATCTCGATGTCGTAGGCATCGATCAGCTCCTTGTTGGTGTCGCTGACGAGTCCGAACGTGAGGTCGTTCTGCTGCTTGAACTCCTGTAGGGCGAAGGGGGTGTCGACGCTGACGCCGTAGACCGTCGCGCCCACGTCCTCGAAGGCGGTGAGTTCGTCCTGGAAGGTACACATCTCGTCGGTGCAGACCGAGGTGAACGCGCCGGGGAAGAAGGCGAGCACGACCGGTGCCTCGTCGTCAAGCAGTTCAGAGAGCGTCTTCGGGCCGATCTCGTCGGTTACAAACGGTGCGGTAAAGTCGGGTGCGTCGTCGCCTACGTCAACCATGGCGCAGGCTACAGGTTCCCGAAGGATTACCTTTCTGTTTCCGACAGTCTGTGTGACACGGACTGATGCGCTCTCGGTCTCCGGACCAGCCGGTTCCACCGCTCGGAGTCGAGAGAGAATCGGCCTCTGCGAGCAAAAAGCCTATAATTGAGACATGGTTACGCTGGGGTAGAGATGATTGACACCGTGATTCCGCTGTTCGGACCGATCCCTGGCGGCCCGGAGCTCCTCATTATCCTCCTGGTGCTCGTCCTACTGTTCGGCGCAAACAAGATTCCGAAGCTCGCCCGGTCGACGGGGCAGGCGATGGGCGAGTTCAAGAAGGGCCGCGAAGAGGTCGAGGACGAACTCAAGGAGATGCAGGAGAAGGGCAAGGATTCCGTCACCCCGGACACCGACGACGACGACGAGACCGAGGTCGCGGCCGACACCGAGGCCGACACCGAGACCGAGAAGACGAACAACTGATTCTGCCCGCCGGATTCGGGCCGAACTCCCTCTCCTGAAGCGCACGCTTTTCAGCCACGGTTTCGTACGGCCGATGGGGCGCGTGGCCTAGTGGATAGGGCGAGAGGTTCCTAACCTCTCGATCGCGGGTTCGAATCCCGTCGCGCCCGTAGACTGTGTCGCGAGCGTAGCGAGCGACCAGTCGAGTACCTCGCGGGATTCGCAACCCTACGAGACGAGTGAAGCGAGTCTCGTTCCGGTTCGAATCCCGTCGCGCCCGCTTCAGTCATCAAGAATTTTGCCAGTCTGACACGAACACAGTGTCGATGGGTGACGGATATCCGTCGGATTGGGACCGCAGGCGGAAGGCAGTCTACCGGAAGGACGACTATATGTGTCAACACTGTGGTCGGAAAGGTGGCCCAAGAGGGAACGCCGAGTTACATGCGCACCATATCGTTCCCAAAAGCAGAGGGGGGAGTCACGAACTGGACAACTTGACCACACTCTGTCAATCTTGTCACAGTGACGTCCACGGCCACCCTGTCGGTGGGAACACGGCCACGGCAGGCAACGAGAACGACTGGTCTTCACTTGCAGTTCTGATCGCAATACTAGGCGCGTTGGCGTTGTTCGCAGCTGTTCTCGAATTCCCTCTCATTTTGTTGTCCGTCGGTGGAGAGACAGCGATTATCTTTTTTCTCGTCGGGTTCAGTGTTGTCGTGTTATACTCGTTGTATTCCGGTGATCTCTCGAGACGAAAGACGAAGCTTCTCTTCGTCTCCGGTGCCCTTCTCCTGTTGGTGTCATTGGGACTGTACGTGAGTCTCTGGAACAAGGCAGTGTACGAACAGATGTACCTGGTACAGCACTACCCGCAGATGAGTTCTAAATGTCACACGCACGTTAGGGCGTGTATCGGTGACACCATCGACACTCCATTTGACCAAGAGAACACGTCTGTCGCAACGGTGATATGGCTCGCGGGAGTGATCCTGTTTCCGCTCGGAGTACGCTCTGCATTCAACCGACAAGGAGACGAGTCAACGAACTGATTATGTCACTCCGACGACCTCAGATCGAATCGTCTTACTGGAAAGTCGGGTTCTGAATCCTTCGCTGTCCACTCGTTTCGCGGTGTCGCCTCCGTTTGAAAAGCGACATGGTATTTCTGGAAAACACGAAATTCTGTTGTTACAGAGCTTCTGAAGTCGACATTACTTTACGTGAGACTGTCCGGACACGACGTAATGACGTCGCGACACGTGGTAACGCTCTGTCTCGTCGTGCTCGTCGCCTTCGCTGGCTGTGCGGGCACGGTCGGCACCGGCGACACCACGTCGAGCGAGACCGACACGGGAACCCCGGTCGCGACTGCATCCGACACACCGACCGACCCCGAGCCAACACCAACGTCGTCACCGACCCCGGAGCCAACGGCGACAGCGACCGCAACGCCCACACCCGAGCAAACGACGACGGCTACAGCAACACCCGAACCAACGACGCCGACACCCACAGCCACTCCAACACCGACAGCCACCCCAACACCGACGCCGACAACCACTCCGACGCCGACAGCCACTCCAACACCCACAGCCACTCCAACACCCACAGCCACTCCGACGCCGACAGCCACTCCAACACCCACAGCCACTCCAACACCCACAGCCACCCCAACACTGACGCCGACAGCCACTCCAACGCCGACGCCGACAGCCACTCCAACACTCACCCCGGACCCCTCGGGTTCGACCGACCCGGACGACCCCGGCACGACGACGTACACCACGAGTAGCGAGACGATTCGCTCGGACGAGGTCGAGGCACACATCCACGCCGAGGTCAACGAGGTCCGCGCGGCGAACGGCTTGTCGGAACTCGGTTACGACGACACGGTCGCGTCGGTGTCGCGTGCGCACAGCGAGGACATGGACGCCCGCGAGTACTTCTCGCACACCAACCCCGACGGCGAGCGGCCCTGGGACCGCTACGCGGACGTAGCCGACTCGACCTGTTCGGCTTACGGGGAGAACATCGCGCAGAACTGGGTCGGCGTGACCGTCCGCACCGACGACGGGAGCGAGCGGTACGAGACGAGCGAGGAGATCGCGGCGGCCATCGTCGAACAGTGGATGAACTCCGACGGCCACCGTGCGAACATCCTCTCGACGAGCTACGAGACCGAGGGTCTCGGCGTCTACATCACGGCCGAGGGGAAGGTTTACGTGACGCAGAACTTCTGCGGCTGACCCCGATTTTCCTGTTCTCGCCCGTCCGACAGGACTGATTTTCCGACTCTCTGCGGGAGAAGACTTTTTTACTGATGCGGGCCAGTGGTTCCCAATGGCTACTGACGACGCCGGTGGTCCCGACACCGGGCACGACGAGGGGACCGCCGACACAGGGCAGTCGTCGGGGACGACCGGAGCGCCGGAAGCGACGGCCACGGCCGCCGCAGTCGGCGAATATACGTGGCGCGACTATCTGGAGGAGTACGGTCCCGAGGGTGCCGCAGAGACACTCTACGCTGATCTCGGTCCCGTCCCCGGAAGCGACCGCTGGGACGCCGAAGACGGGCCGCAGACCCCCACCGCCGCGGACTGGGAGCGGACAGCCGTCGACCCCACGGCCCACTTGGGCTTTCATCCCGACGACCTACCCGTCCGACTCGGACTCGGACAGCGCAACGCACGCACGCTCCACGAGTCCTTCGAGGAGTTCTGCGACCCCGCGACCACGCCCGTCGTCAAGGACGTGTGGCTGTGGGAGCACTACAAACGCGAATACTACTACGAGGACGACGGCTCGGCACCGACCGACGCCGAAGGAGAGAAGGTCGAGTTCGACGCGGCCGACGCACTCGGCTTCGACCCGAGCGTCCTCGACAACGCCCTCGCGCGGGCGAACGACCGCGCCGAGGAGTTGAGCGAGGTCGTCGACGAGCGGACCGTCGACATCCAAGACGACATCGACGAGGACGCCTTCTTCTCGTCCGGCGACGGCGTGACGACCGTCGCGAACCGCTACGACCTCGAGAAGGCGGTGCCGATGGAGAAGAAGACACATTTCCGTGAGATCGAACGGTACTGGGTCAACGAACCCTACGCGTTCGTCGTCGTCTTCCAGTCGACGAAGGAGAACGAGAAGAAGTACTACGTCGTCGAACCCTACCTCAACAGAATCGAGTCGGACCTCGAGGAGTTCCTGACCGGGAAGCTCAGGACCGCCATCAAGTACGCCGACGAGGACCTGTCCGACGGTGGCGAGGACTCTCGGCGGACCGTCATCCAACGCGAGACGCACCGCCTGCTCGACCGCTACGACCTCTACACTCGGACGCGCGACAGCGGCTTCGCGAACGAGCTCGCCGACCAACTCGACATCGAGGTCGGGACAGACGGCACCGTGAGCAAGTTCTTCCGGATGCTCGGCTACCAGGACCCGGAGGCCGAGGCGGGGAACCTCGAGGGCATCTCGGTCCGGCCCGAACCCGTCTTGCTCGAGGAGAACGCCGACACGCTCTCGGAGTACCAGGTCGACAAGCTGCTCTACTTCCTGACGCGGGACTTCATCGGCTACGAGCGCATCGACGCCATCAAACAGGACATCAACGTGGAGGACATCTCCTGTGACGGCTACAATTCTCCTGTTTTCGTCTACCACGGCGAGTACGAACAGATCATCTCGAACGTCTTCCACGGCGAGCAGGAACTCGACGAGTTCGTCGTCAAACTCGCCCAGCGGTCCGGGAAAGGCATCTCGAAGCGACGGCCCCAGGTCGACGCCACCCTCCCGGACGGCTCCCGTGCCCAGCTCACGCTGGGCCGAGAGGTCTCGGACCACGGGACGAACTACACCATCCGGCAGTTCAAGGACGTCCCGTTCACGCCGCTGGACCTCATCAACTGGAAGACCTTCTCGCTCGACGAGATGGCCTTCCTCTGGCTCTGTATCGAGAACAACAAGTCGCTCATCTTCGCTGGCGGTACCGCTTCGGGGAAGACGACCTCGCTGAACGCGGTCTCGCTGTTCATCCCTTCGAACACGAAGATCGTCTCCATCGAGGACACCCGCGAGGTCGAGCTCCCCCAGCGCAACTGGATCGCCTCTGTCACCCGGCCGTCGTTCTCGGACGACGACAAGGGCGACGTCGACGAGTTCGACCTGCTGGAGGCCGCGCTCCGCCAGCGGCCCGACTACATCGTCATGGGTGAGATCCGTGGCGAGGAGGGACGGACGCTCTTCCAGGTCATGTCGACGGGTCACACCACGTACACGACCTTCCACGCCGACTCGGTCGGCGAGGTCCTCAAGCGGTTCACGACCGACCCCATCAACGTCTCGAAGACGATGTTCACCGCGCTGGACCTCGTCTCCATCCAGACCTCGACGCGGGTGCAGGGTCGGAAGGTCCGCCGGAACAAGTCTCTCACCGAGATCAACCACTACGACGCCGAGAACGACGAGATCAACGTCCAGGACGTCTATCAGTGGCAGGCCGAGACCGACGAGTTCCTGAAGATGGGCGAGTCGAACACGCTGGACGAGATCATGTTCGACCGCGGCTGGAACCGGGAGACGCTCCAGAGCGAGATCTTCCAGCGGCAGGTCGTCCTCGCCTACCTCATCGTCGAGGGGCTGAACACCTACACGCAGGTCGCCGCGACCTTCCAGGCGTTCATCAACGACCCCGACACCATCCTCGGGCTGATGGCGACCGACAAGCTCGAACGCAGCCTCGAAGACCTCCGGGAGATGGAGTCGGTCCTCATCGACATCGACCCCGATAAGGAGGAGATGGTCCCGCGGCCGGACCCCACCGACGAGATCCTCGCGGAAGCGAAGGACCTCCTCGCACGCGCAGAGGACGAACTGTTCGCCGAGTACCGCGACGCCGACGTCGACGCGACGAACCTGGCCGACGCGCTCGGCGACGTCCAGCCCGCCGCCGACGTCGCCGCCGAACCCCGCGATTCAACGGACTCCACGGATTCCAGCGAACCCGCCGGACCGGCACTCGGTGCGTCCGACGACACCCCGACGCTCGACGCGGGCGACGAGACGCCTGCACTGGACGACGCTGACGGCCCACGGGCACTCGATGCGGGCGACGGACCGCCCGGACTGAACGGCGGTGGCGAGCAGTCGGCCGACGACACCGTCGCCGCCAACGGGTCGGGTGAGCACGCCAGCGCGGACGGAAACGGCACGCCGAGCGAGGACGACGGGTTCGCGGACTTCGACGACGTCGATGCCGACAGCGTCGACGACCTCGACGAGACCGAGGACGAAGACCTACTCGACGGTGTCGACGGGTTCGACGTCGATAGCGCAGACGACGACTCGGACGATTCGGACGACTCGGACGACGACGAGTCCGTAGACGACGGTTGGACGTTCGGTGTCGACAACGGGGAGGACGGATGAGCCTCGACTCCGAGGCGGGCGGACTCGGCCGTGGCACCGACGCCCTGAGCGACGCCTTCTACCCGCTGTTTCGCCGCCTGTTCGACACGGACGGCGAGTTCGTCGGCGACGTCGAGGAGAAGCTCGCGGAGGCGCGGATGTCCGATACGGTCGAACTCTATCTCTCGCGAGCACTGGCAGTCGGGACGCTGAGCGGGCTCGCGCTGTGGCTCGTGGGGACGCTTCTGGCCTACGTCGTCTTCGCGGTCGGCCTGCTCACCGCCGAGTCGCTGTCGTTGGGTGCGCGCATCCCGAACGAGGCACTCGTCGAGTTTATCATCGCCGTCAAGGTACCTGCGACCATCGGCTTGACGGGGCTGTTATTCGGGTCGCTCGGCTTCGCAATCGGCTTCGGGACGCTCGTCACCATCCCCTACTCGCGGGCGTCGGCGCGGAAACGCGAGATCAATATGCTGCTCTCGGACTCCGTCTCGTTCATGTACGCCCTCTCCGTCGGAGGACTGAACCAACTCGAAGTGTTGGAGGCGATGGCGAAGGCCGAAGACACCTACGGCGAGGTGGCTCTCGAGTTCCAGAACATCATCAACGAGACGGAGTATTTCGGTACCGACTACCGGACCGCCATCCGGAATCAGGCGATGGAGACCCCGAGCGACGAGCTGAGTCAGTTCCTCGTCGATATGCTTTCGATCATCAACTCCGGCGGCGATATGCAACGGTTCCTCGACGACAAGAAGGACAAGTACATGCGGACGGGCAAGCAGCAACAGGAGCTGACCCTGGAGACGCTCGAACTCTTCGGCGAGATGTATATGACGCTCTCGTTGTTCCCCCTGCTTCTCATCATCATCCTCGTCATCATGAGTATGCTCGGCAACGCCGACGACATCATGCTCTACGGGACGGTCTACGGTCTCATCCCCATCACCGGCGTCGGCTTTCTCGTCCTCGTCTCGACGGTGAAACAGGACGAGACGGGCGACGGCTATCTCAGCCCCGCCGACTCCAGTGCCCGCCTCGACGACACCCGCAAGGAGGGACTGATTCACCTCGGCTTCGTCGAGAGCTTCGTCGGCGAGTACCGCGTCTTCGACCGCATCAAGTCCCGCGAAGGGACGTACAAGACGAAAGAGTTGCTCCGGAAGCCACATCTCTTCTTCCGCGACAACCCAGTGTTCACCCTCGTGTTGACGGTCCCGGCGACAGTGGCCGTCCTCGGTGCCGCCCTCCTCACGGGGGCCGCGCCGACGACGTGGGAGGGGATGGTCGGCGCGCCGGTCTGGGGGACCTTCCTCTGGGTCTACGTCCCGGTCTACATCGTCGCCATCCCGCTCGCGGTCTTCCACACTTGGAACGTCCGCTCGCGGGCCGCCATCATCGGCAAGCTCTCGGACAACCTCCGGAAGCTGGCGAGTGCGAACGACACCGGTCAGACGTTGCTTGAATCCATCAAGTCCACCTCGGAGACCTCCTCGGGCAAACTCGCCGACGAGTTCGCCATCATGCACGGGAAAGTGCGGTACGGGATGAGTCTCAAGGAGGCGCTCGTCGAGTTCAACAACAAGTACCACATCCCGCGACTGGCCCGGACGGTCAAGCTCATCACGAAAGCACAGGAGGCCTCCAGCCAGATTACGGAGGTCCTCTCGACCGCAGCGCAGGCCAGTGAGAACCAAGACGACATCGACCGCGAGCGGAAGTCCCGCACGCGGATGCAGGTGGTCATCATCATCATGACCTATCTCACGCTCCTGGCCGTCATGGCCATCCTGAAGACGCAGTTCCTCGACGTGATGGCCGGCCTGACCGACCAGGCCGGTAGTGGCGGTGGCGGCGGTGCAGCCGGCGGCGGCGTCAGCTTCGGTGGCGGCGTCGACCCGAACCTGCTCTCGGTGTTGTTCTTCCACGCCGTCACCCTGCAGGCCATCCTCTCCGGGTTCATCTCGGGGTATCTCACGGACGCCGACATCGTCTCGGGCGTCAAGTTCGTCGTCGTCCTGCAGACAATCGCGCTGCTCGTCTGGATGGTGGTCGGATGAACGACAGAGGCCAGACGACGCTCGACTACGCGATGGGGATGGGAATCTTCCTGGTCGCCATCGTCGGCGTCTTCGCGTTCCTCCCGTCGATATTTACGCCGCTCTCCGACGGGCCGGGCACGCACGCCATCGTCGCCGACCGCAGTGCCGACCAGTTGAGCGAACGGCTCCTCGTCGAGTCGGTGTCGCGACCGTCGGTACTCGACGAGCGGTGTACGGCCGCCTTCTTCGACGGCAACACCCCGGCCGCGTGTCGGTTCGACGAAGCGGGTGATAACCTTCGGGACGCATTAGGGGCTGGACCGTTCACGAACGTCAACGTCACAATCGAGAACCCGAACGGGATCCGAACGCTGTCGAGCGGTGGCACGAACGTCAGACTCGCGGCCGGTCCACGCACGCCGACGACGGGGAGTGTCGTCACCTCCCGTCGCTTCGTCTCGCTCGCCGGTGAGAAGAACCAGCTCTACGTCTCGGTATGGTGAGACAGATGCGTGCACAAGCCCATACACTCGAAAGTTTCGTCGCTGCACTGCTCGTCGTCAGCGTCGTCCTCTTTGCGGTGCAGTCGACGGCGGTGACGCCGCTCTCCGCGAGTACCTCGAACCAGCACATCGAGAACCAGCAGGGGACGGTCGCCAACAACCTGCTGACCGTGTCGGCCGCGGACGGCACGCTCCGTCGTGCGGTCACCTACTACGACGAGAGCCGGTTCGAGGGGGCGACCGACCAGGGGTTCTACGCGAACGGGGGACCGCCGAACGCGTTCGGTCGCGCGCTCAACGAGACGTTCGGCGATGAGCGCGTCGCGTTCAACGTGGCCGTCCGGTACCATCTCGTCAACACCACCGGCCCGGTCGGCGAGGTCAGGATGGTCTACATGGGGAAACCGAGTGACAACGCGGCGGGGGCGACGAAGACGATCTCGCTCTACGACGACACGCCGCTGTCGTCTCGCCCGACGACTGTCTCGGAGGCGGCGGACGAGGGGTCGTTCTACGCCGCCGACGTCTCCCCGGACTCGAAGCTGTTCAACGTCTTGGAGGTGCACATCGTCGTATGGCGGATGTGAGCATCCCCCGCGACGTGGCCGCCGCCGACCGCGGGCAGATGATCCTCATCGGCGGACTCACCATCGCCGTCGCGATCGTCGTCCTCGCACTACTGGTGAACTCCGCTATCTACACGCAGAACGTCGCAACGCGCGGGACCGACGTCGGTGGCGACGAGGCGATCGAATACCGGAACACCGTCGACTCGGCCGTGACGCACCTCGTCGTCTCGGAGAACAACGACCGCGAGCGTCCGTCCGCGACGCCGGTGGACAACATGAGCGTCGCCATGAAGGAATTAGACCGAATGTTCGCCGAGAACTATCTCAGAACCGGTGCCCACGTCGACATCGAACGCGACTCTCCCGACTACACGTCGAACGTCTCGGAGGGGCGGTGGATCGTCCACGACAACGACAGCCGGGAATTCACCGGTGCGACCGGACCCGGTAACTGGACGCCGGTCAGCGGTGCCGAGGGGATTCGGTCCTACCGGATGCAGTTGAACGGTGGCAGTCTCGCGTCGACGACGACTCCCGGAGCCGACGCGTTCCGCGTCGTCGTCGACGATGGCGGCACCAGCCAGTGGAAGCTCTTCGCCTACCAGGAGGCGGGGACGACGAAGCTGGCCGTCCAGAACGCCTCCGACCCGTCGCCGACGCTCGACGTCTGTTCGCCGTCGACGGATCCCACTATCGACCTCACCAACGGCACCGTCGACGGGACCAACTGTGCGGCCCTCGACTTCGCCAACGGCGTCGATCAACCCTACGAACTCCACTACGAGTATCCGGCACGCGCGACCGGAACGTACGAGTTCATCGCCAACACGACGACGACAGGCGACGTCAACGCGGATGCCGCCAGTGGTTCCCCGTACTCCCTCGAAGGGGTCTACGGCGTGGAGGTCAACATCGTCTACGAGACATCGTCAGTCCGATACCACGCGCACGTCAGCGCGGTTCCGGGTGAGAGCGATGCGTAGCCGAATCCGTGGGAGTTCGACAGCACTCGGCTACGTCATGACGCTCAGCATCACCGCGGTGCTCATCTCCGGGCTGCTCATCAGCACGGGCGGTGTCGTCGAGGACCAGCGCGACTCGGTCGCACGGGACGAACTCGACGTCGCCGGGCAACGCCTCGCAGCGACGCTCATGTCCGCCGACCGACTCGCCGCGAGCGGCGGCGAAGACGTCCGCGTTCAGATCCAACTCTTCGACAGCGTCGTCGGCTCGCAGTACTTCGTCGAGGTGGACAGCTCCGCCTCGGAGCTCGTCCTCAGGTCCGACGCAGGCGTCACAGTCCGGGTCCGGTACGTCACGTCGCTGGACGTCGTTATCGACGGTCCCGTCGCCGGAGAGATGGTCGTCGAACTCAGTGACGACGGGAGTACGTTGGAGGTGCGTCCGGCGTGATTGACCGTGCCCAGTCCGAGACGCTCGGCTTCGTCTTCGTCTTCGCGATCATCACGATGTGTATCGGGACCGTCTACGTCGTCGGGATGCCGGGACTGAACGACGCCCAGGACGCGGCCCGCGAAGAGAACATGGTGCGGGCATTCGACGTGCTCGACAACAACGTCGAGGACCTCCGACAGGAAAACGTCCCCAGTCGGGCGACGGAACTCAAACTCACCGGCGGTAACCTCGGCGTCGGCCAAGAAGTACGGATAACGGTCAACGTCACCAGCTCCGTGGACCCCAGCCGAACTGACGAGTATGCCATCTCGACACAGCCACTCGTGTACCGCGAGGGCGATTCGGCGATCGTCTACGAGAGCGGTGCCCTGTTCCGCTCCAACAGGGACGGCGCGTTCATGTACTCCGACCCCGCCTGGCTGGTCGACGACGACCGGATGGTCGTCCCGTACGTCGTCACCTACGCCGGGAGCGGCCGGTCGGGTCTCGGTGGCTCGTCGACGGTACTCGTGGTCGCCCAGGGCGGCGAACCGGCGGTTCAGGGCCGGTTCGAGTCGGGAGCGTCCGAGGAACTTGACGTGCGGGTCACCGTCGATTCACCGCGTGCGGGAGCGTGGCAACGGTATCTCGAATCGAAGGGGTTCACGGGCTGTACGCCGTCCGCCGGAAGCGTCACCTGTACCCGGACGACGAACGCAGTGTACACCTCGTATCAGACGATCGAACTCTCCTTCCAGCAGTAGACGGCCGTCGGCTCTCGCCAACGGCCAGGGGCGAGCTCAGGGGTCAGGTCGCGGTGACGTTGACTTCCGAGACCGAGACGTGGAGATACGTGAGCTTCGGTGCGTTCGACCCGTATCCTTCCAACGGGTTCTCACGCTTCAGGGCTTCGTCGAAATGGATGCCGACGCCGTTCGGAACGTTCGGCACCTGTCCGACCAGTCCCCCGTAGACCTGCGCCTGGTTCGAGACGGAGATCTGCGCGCCCGACTCGTCACCGGTGCCTGGCCCGTAGATGACGCCTTCGAACCGTGCCTGGTTCGCCAGTCCCGCTTGCCCGTTCGGGTTCAGATACACCCAAAACTGCGGCGAACGCTGCGCCGGAACGTCGACCGTACCCTGGTTGCTCTGGTGGTAGGAGTTCTCGACGTAGAGCCGAGCGACGCCGTCTCCCTTGACCGTTATCGAGGTGTCCCCCGAGAGTCCCACGCTTCCGTCGACGACTATCTCGATGTCGCCGTTGGTCGTATCCAGGACGACCTCCTCGTTCCAGAGATGGAGGTCGTCGAAGTAGTAGAGCCCCGATTCGAGAGTACAGTCGCTGTCGCAGACGAGTTGGTCGTTTGCGGCGTCGTAGTCGTCGTCCGTCGTGGTCGTGTTCTTGGCCGCCGCACGACGCTCGTCGATGACCCACTCGACGCTCTCTAACTCGGGGATGTCGGCGTTCTGCCGCTCCCACCCGTTGACCTCTGCCTTGTTGGCCTTGCTCACCGTTCCGGTGTACGAGAGGTTGCCGGTGATGAGTGCTTGGTTGCTCATCCAGATGCTTCCGCCCGTTTCGAGGTCGCCCTCGACGGTCGCTTTGTTGCTCATCGTGACGTCACCGGCCGCGATGATCGACGTCTGTTTCGCCGCGCTGGTCGCGTACGTCCCGTCCCCGATCGACGAGTTGTAGCTGTCGACGACGACGCCGTTCGCGAGATGGAGCGACCCACCGGCTCCGCCCGAGACGATGCCACCGCTGACGGCCGGACTCGACCCGGGGACGACGAGCGTCAGTGTGACCCGCTGGTTCGAGTCGTCGTAACTCACTGTTCCACCCGTCCGCTCCTCGAAGAAGCGGCCCCACGCACGGTAGTAGTCACTTTCGACGATGACGTGTACTTCGCCGCTACCCAGCGGATTCCGTTCGTCGGCGTTCGCAGCGTTCGGCAGCGGGAACTTCGGCACCGGCTCGCCCGCACGGGTGATCTGTGCGCGGGAACCCAACGTCCCGTCACCCACCGGAACCACGAGCGGGAGCGTGAGCGTCTTGTCACGGTAGTGGAACTCCGGTGGTGAGACCATCGTCGAGCCGGACGTCGTCTGCCGCCAGACGCCGCCTCCCTGGTAGGCGATGGTCTCGTCGCCGTTTCTGTACGCGACCGACCCGAACGACCGGTTCATGATCTCTCTCACGGACCCGCCGTTCGACACCGTTACCAGCATCCGCCCGGTGTCGTCTTCGACCGACACGGTCGACCCGCTGCCGCCTGGCAGTGCGACTTCCTGTGACGGCGAGTCTCCGTGTGCGACGAGACTCGTCCGAGAGTCGAACTCGGTCATCGCGTGTTCCGCGCTCTCCACTTCGAGCTGGTGCTCGGAGTCCGCGAGCGTCTGTGACCCGAGCGCGACGATGGTGCCCGCTCCGAGAACCGTAATCGCGAGCAGCAACACCACCCCGATGACGTCCGACTGTCCTCGGCCCTCCCCAGCAGGCCGATTCGTATGTGCCCGTCGGACGTTCTCTTTCGACATCGTACATTCTCTGGAACCGAACAGTTAAAAATACCGTGCTTAACCCCGGTCGAAATCGAGCTTTTGGTCGGGATTGTGGTCATATTGACCTACTCGTGCGTCGCGGGCGACGTGACTTGGGGACGAGACTGTCGGAATCCGAGTGTGGATTTGACGGTTGCGAGAACCAAGCCGCTGAATACAGGGCGCGAGTCGGTCACCACGATCGGAGAGCGTCTCCCCTACGGCCGGATGTCCGCGCGCCGCAGGAGTTGGGCGTTCACCGCCACGATGACCGTACTCACGGACATCAGGACCGCGCCGAGCGCGGGCGACAGGAGGATACCTACCGGAGCCAAGATACCCGCAGCCAGCGGCACCGCGAACACGTTGTATCCCGCGGCCCACACGAGGTTCTCCTGCATCTTCCGGTAACTCTGCTTGCTGAGGCGCACGAGTGCCACCACGTCACGGGGGTCGTTCTCCACGAGGACGACGTCCGCAGACTCCACCGCGACGTCGGTGCCGGAGCCGATGGCGATACCCACGTCCGCACGCGTCAGTGCCGGTGCGTCGTTCACGCCGTCACCGACCATCGCCACCAGTCGACCCGCCCGCTGGAGTTCGACGATTTTCTTGTCCTTGTCTTCGGGCAACACCTCGGCGAAGTAGGTGTCGATACCGAGGTCTTCGGCGACCGCACGAGCGACAGCCTCTGAGTCACCGGTCAGCATCGCCACCTCGATGCCCATCGCGTGAAGCGCGTCGATGGCCTCGCGGCTCTCCTCGCGGACGACGTCGGCGAGGGCGACGGCACCGACCACCTGTTCCCCGTGGACGAGGTAGACGACACCGCGCCCGAGCGACCCCATCTCTTGGGCGAACGATTCGATGCCCTCGCTACGGTCGAGAGCCAGTTCACGGAGGAGGTTCGGCCCACCGACGTACACCTTCTCTTCGGTGCTCCCTTCACCGCCGACCAGTGCCGTGTCCACCTCGACCGTCGCGCGGACACCGCGGCCCTCCAGTGCCTCGAATTCGGTCGCGGTAGGTACGTTGAGGGCTCGCTCCTCCGCGTGTTCGCGGATGGCTGCGGCAATCATGTGTTCGGAGTCGCCCTCGGCAGCGGCCATCAGCCGGAGGACGTCGTCCTCGTTCCATCTATCTATCGTCGCTACCTCGACGACCCCCTGTTCCCCCTTCGTGAGCGTCCCAGTCTTGTCGAAGACAACCATGTCGAGGTTACGGGCCTCTTCCATCGCGATGCGGTCGCGGACGAGCATCCCGTTGCGGGCGGCCAGCGAGGTATTGATGGCGACAACCAGCGGGACGGCCAGCCCGAGCGCGTGTGGACACGCGATGACGAGGACGGCGACCACCCGTTCGACCACGGTAAGTCCGAACCCGACGGCGACCGTCCATGTGACAGCCGTGACGACCGCGGCCCCGAGCGCTCCGTAGAACAGCCACCCGGCCGCGCGGTCGGCGAGTACCTGTGTCCGTGATCGGCTCTGCTGGGCCTCCTCGACGAGACGCATGATACCCGAGAGAGTCGTCTCCTCGCCCGTTGCGGTTACCCTGATCCGGAGACTCCCGCTCCGGTTGGTCGTCCCGCCGATGACCTCGTCGCCCGGTGTCTTCTCGACGGGCGCGGACTCTCCGGTGACCATCGACTCGTTGACCTTCGACTCGCCCTCCGCAACGACGCCGTCGGCGGGGACGTTCGCCCCCGGCCGGACGAGAACGAGATCGCCCTCGACGAGGTCAGCCACTGCAACCTCCTCCGTTTCGCCTGATTCGGTGACTCGCTCTGCGGTGTCCGGCATCAGGTCGGCCAGTTCGTCGAGCGCGCCCGACGCCCGCCGGACGCTTCGCATCTCGACCCAGTGGCCCAGCAGGAAGATGACGATGAGCGTGACCAGTTCCCAGAAGAACGGTTCACCGATACCAGAGACGACGACGGCGATGCTGTAGACGAACGAGACAGTGATTGCCAGCGAGATGAGCAGCATCATTCCGGGTTCGCGGTTGCGTACCTCGACGGCACCCATCCGCAGGAACGGGACACCCCCGTAGGCGAAGACGAGGACGCCGAAGACGGGAGCGATGAACCCGCTCCCGGGGAACGAGATCGCGCTGAAGCCGAGCCACGACTGGAGGGACGCGCTGTAGTAGAGGACTGGAATCGCCAGCGCGAGGCTGACGAAGAATCGACGTCTGAACATCGCCTCGTGGTCGGAGTGGTCGACCATCGCGCCGTGGTCGTGCCCCCCATCGTGGCCGTGTTCCTCGTCGGTATCAGCCGTGCTGTGGGCGGCGTGTAGTGCCCGCTCGGCACCCGTTCCGTCGCGTGTCGGGCGGTAGCACTCACACACCCGGCACCCCGGACACGCGTGGTCCGTGCGCCGCTCGCGGTGGGCGTGGGTGGCGTGTTCGGCGTCGTCGTGAGCTGCCCGATGGTCGGCCATCGGCGTCACTCCGACTCGCCGAGCCGTTGACGGCGGCGTTCGAACTCTTCATCCGAGATGTCGCCGCGAGCGTACGCGATTCGGAGTTCTTCGAGCGCGGGGTCAGTTGACTCGTCGACCACCCCGGACAGACTCCGGTAGAACAGGTAGCCGAGTCCCCCGATGAGGACCAGCGGTATGACCCACATCATGACCCACACCCACGACCCGCCGCCAACGCCCCACATCCCAGTGTCGGCCATGTGGCCCCAGCCCCACATCCCCATCATTGGCATCATGAATGCCATGCTGAGGATCGGGAGGAGGATGATGGCTGCGACGACGAGCAGGAGCGTTCTGGTGAGAGTTTCGTTCTGTGTCATGGTCTGGTATTGGAAACGTGTGTTTGTCGGCAGTGCTCAGGTACTGGACGTCCAGTCAGGCGAATGCCTCGTACCCTGCGTCTTCGACGGCGGCCACGAGGACGGCGACGTCCGCGTCACCATCGATTGCTGCCGTCCCTGCGGACCGGTCGACGGATACCGTGGTCACACCGGGTACGTCCTCGGTGGCCTCGGCGACGGTTCGCTTGCAGTGTCCACCGGATATGCCTTCGATGTTCAGGGTGGTCGACATACAGGTAGAAGTACGTCGGGGAACACTTTGCCTATTTCCCCACCATACCCAAAGCCGTAGAGTCGAGAGAAGAGCGGCACTACTGGAAAGTTATGTGCCCAATGACGGGGTAGGGCATCGGATTCAAGAGTGGTGTAGATGGCGATACCAAAGTCTCTCCGTGAGAGTAGCGAGGTGAACCCGTTGCCGGTACTGCGCACCCGTCTCGTGTACTGATAGCAGTCGCTCGCTGTCGCGAGCGACAGAGAATCATGGACTCGCCGGGATTTGAACTACGTGAAGACGGTCCTGCTCGTCTCGCTACGCTCGACTGCGCGGGCTGCGACTTCTCTACTTCAAATCCCGCCTCGTGTCGGCGAATTCGCGACGCAGACTCCTCGCTATCGCTCACGGCTTCGCCGTTCGCTTTCGAGGTCGCTATGCGACCTCGCACCGCTCGTCGTGTAGCGTCGCGAAAATCGTGATGGACTCGCCGGGATTTGAACCCGGGGCCTCTCCCATGCCAAGGGAGTGATCTACCCCTGATCTACGAGCCCTCGAACGCACTCCTGTCTTCTTGGGATGTATTAATAAGGGCTTCGACTTCCGCAGTGGCGAGCGAGTCGCTCACACGCACGAAACCGCGGGACTGCGAGCCGACGGCGCGTCGGTGGGGACGCCGCCGTATCACGTCGATTTTCGACCACAGAGTGCGCGTTCAGCGGGTCGAAAGCCCCGAAAAGCCGAGAATGCTAACGATTTTACTACCTCAGAAACGACTGTGAGCCATGAGCGAAGAATCTGGGCGTCGGAACCTTCGCATGCCCGACGACGACGAACTGTTCGCGGTCGTCACGAATATGCAGGGGCACGGCCGCGTCACGCTCCGCTGTAACGACGGGAAAGAGCGGATGGGTCGCATCCCCGGCCGGATGCGGAAGCGTATCTGGATCCGCGAAGACGACATCGTCCTCTGCGAACCGTGGGACTGGCAGGACGAGAAAGCCGACGTCACCTGGCGCTACGAGAAGTCCGAGGCCGACCAGCTCCGCCGCGAAGGTCACATCAACGTCTGAGATGTCGCTCCTTTTCGCTCTCTTACCCCGCCCGTGACAGCCTCGCAGCGTTGACAGATTTATAACCCGAAGCGGTCATCTATGGGCATGGTCGACGCACAAGCCCTCCTCGACTCCAAACTCGCGCACGTCATCGCCATCGTCCTCGGTCTCGTCGGCGTCGCGGCGTTCGTCACCACCTCCGCGGCGACGAGCTTCTGGTTCTGGATCTTCTACGGTCTCGCGTGGCTGACCTTCTTGGACCTCTTCGACGACGACGAGGCGTTCTGGAGCCTCTTCCGCGACGACTCGGACTCCGAGAAAGCGTCCGAACCCGAACCCGTCGCCGAGGTCCCCGGTGAAGACCCCCTCGAAACGCTGAAACGCCGCTACGCCGAGGGCGAGATCGACGACGACGAGTTCGACGACCGGCTGGACCGACTCGTCGGGACGCCGGATACGCTGAAGGAGTTAGAGGCGGAGCGGAGTCGGAGCTAAACCCCTGCATCTCCGTCTCGCGGATGGGTCTCCTGACACAGACTCTTCGCTATCGCTCACGGCTCCGCTGTTCGCTTTCGAGGTCGTAAGTGACCTTGCACCGCTCGTCATGCAATGTCGAGAAAACGTGGGTGGACTCGCCGGGACTCCCGCGAGCGAACGGAGTGAGCGAGGGGGAGTAAGGCGAGGCCACTGAACGAGTTGAGCGCAGCGAAACGAAGTGAAGTGGACTCGCCGGGATTTGAACCACGGTCGCTCCCGTTCGCTCGCTTGCGCTTGCTCACCTCTCGCTCCCTGATTCAAATCCCGTCTCGTGTCGGCGAATTCGCCGACACAGACACCTCGCTATCGCTCGTCGTGTTGTGTCGGCAGAATTCTAGTGGACTCGCCGGGATTTGAACCCGGGGCCTTTCCCCTGCCAAGGGAACGATCTACCACTGATCTACGAGCCCTCGTCGTTGACAAGCCCCCGGTACCTAAAGGACGCTTCGGTTTGGCTGCCCGAGAAGTCGAAACCGTTTAATCCGTGAGTCGGGCACAGATAGATGGGAACAGCGCAGCCGCAAATCTGACTCGCCCGTTTGGGCTTGGGATTGCGGTAGTGCTCCCGAGAGCCGTCACTGGCGGCTCTCGGACACGCTATCCTGCGGTCTGTGCGTTCCAACTCAATACAATGGCACGAATGCACACCCGCCGCCGTGGCTCGTCCTCTTCGGACAAGCCGGTGGCAGACGAAGCCCCCGAGTGGAGCGACGTCGACGCCGAAGACGTCGAAGCACGCGTCGTCGAACTGGCAGAGCAGGGTCACGACCCCGCGGTCATTGGCCTGAAGCTTCGCGACGAAGGCGTGAAGGGCACGCCCGTCCCGAACGTCAAGCTCGCGACCGGCAAGAAGGTCACCGAGATCCTCGAAGAGAACGATGCCGCCCCTGAGCTGCCGGAAGACCTCCGCAACCTGATGGAGCGCGCAATCCGTCTGCGCGAGCACGTCGAAGAGAACGGTCAGGACGCGCAGAACAAGCGCGCCCTCCAGAACACCGAGTCGAAGATCCGCCGTCTGGTCAACTACTACCGCGGCGACAAGCTCGACGAGGACTTCCGGTACACGTACCAGAACGCACGCGAACTCCTCGAATAGACCCCCATGTCGACCGCGCGCTCCACAGCCGAGGACGCCCCCGCCGCCGACGTCGCCGCGGCACTCCGCGAGGCCCCGTTCGTCCGGGTCGTCGCGCGAGCCGACGGCGACTCGCTGGCCGCGAGTGGCATCCTCGCCGCCGCCTGTCGGAGCGTCGGAACCCCGTTCCACGTCCGAGCGAACCCGAACCCGACACTCGACCCCGACGCCGACGGTCTGTCCGTCGTCGTGGGGTTCACGGGTGGTGACGTCGCCGTCGCTGGCGCGAGCCGGCCGGCGAGCGTGACCGCCTTCGAGGTGGCGCGGGAACTCGGCGTCGAGCCGGACCCGATACTCGGCCTCGCGGGCGTCGTCGCCGCCGAATCGACTATCGGAGTCGACGGCAGCGGCACGATTCTCGACGCGGCCGAACGTCGCGGGACGGTCGAACGCCGACCGGGACTCGCCGTCCCGACCGCAGACGTCAGCGACGGTATCGCCCACTCGACGCTCGTCCACACGCCCAGTTCGGGCGAGGTGGAGCGCGTCAGAGCGGAGCTGGCCGAGATGGACCTTCCCGCCGAACTCGACGAGGAGGCCCACCGTCGGCTCGCATCCGTCGTCGCCATCGACGCCACGACGGCCGAGGGCGCGACGCCCCGTGCCGCCGAGGCAGTCGAGCGGGCACTCCGCCCCTACGCGACGCCCGAGGCGACGTTCGAGACGGTCGGCGGCTACGCCGACGTGCTCGAAGCCGTCGCGCACGAACAGCCCGGAACCGGCGTGGCACTCGCACTGGGCCACGGTGAGGCAGCGCGAACTGCCGCACTCGACGCCTGGCGCGCCCACGCCATCGCGGCCCACCGCCTCCTCCGAGAGGCCACCACGGGTCGCTACGAGGGCGTGTTCGTCGCTCGCGTCGACGCCGACGCCGAGTCGGCGCGAGCGTTACCGACGGTCGCACGGCTGCTGCGGGACTTCCGTTCGCCGGAGTCCGTCGCACTCGTCGTCGCCGAAGACGTCTCTGGTCGGACGCACGCGGCCGCCGCGAGCGTCGAGGACCGAGCACTCGGTATCGCGATGGCCGACGCTGCGGAGACGCTCGACGGGACGGGCTACGGCACCGACACGCGCGGAGCAGCGCGGTTCGACGGGCAGAGAGAGACAACCGACTTCATCACGGCACTTCGGGAGGTGCTTGCGCGATGAGACAGGCACGAATCGAGACGACACACGAGGACGCCCGCCGCATCGCCGACGCAGTGACCCCCGACAACACCGACTCGATGACGACGACGGTGGAGGGAGACTCCATCGTCACCGTCGTCGAGCGGGAGACGACCGGCGGCCTCCAGGCCACGGTCGACGACTACGTGGTGAACCTGACCGTCGCGGAGACGGTCGCAGACAACGCAACACGACACATCAACCATGAGTGAACGATCCGTATCCAAGCAGAAGAAGGGAAAGCGATGGTACTCCATTCTCGCGCCCGAGCAGTTCGACCGCGCGGAACTCGGCGAGACCTTCGCTGACGAGACAGAACAGATCGTCGGGCGGACCATCCAGGTCACCCTCGGCGAACTCACCGGCGACGCCGGTGCCAACAACACGAAGCTGACCTTCAAGATCACCGACGTCGGCAGCGACTCGGCGTACACCGAGTTCGTCCAGCACGAACTCACCCGTGACTACCTCCGTAGTCTCGTCCGCCGCGGTGCCTCGAAGGTCGCCGCCAACATCACCGTCCTGACGAAGGACGACTACCGCGTCCAGCTCCAGCCGGTCGCCTTCACGACGAAGAAGGCCGACAAGAGCCAGGAGAAGGCCATCCGCAAGGTCATGACCCAGATCGTCGAGGACGCCGCCGTCGACCGCACGTTCGCGGACCTCGTCGACAGCATCGTCGAGGGCCGTCTCTCCTCCGCCATCTACGGCGAGGCAAAGACCATCTACCCGCTGCGCCGCGTCGAGATCCAGAAGCTCTCGCTCGAAGCGCGTCCGGAAGAGGTCGCCGCCGAGGAAGAGGCCGCCGTCGACGTCGACGACGACGAAGTCGCAGTCGACGAAGCGTAAGACCGCAGTCGCGGTTCCGATTCTCCGTTTATTCGTCCGCGTGAGTCGCTACGCGCTCCGCTTCAGTTCTCACTCTTCGACGATAATCCGCCCGACCATCCCGCCCTGTTCGTGGGGGATGCAGACGTACTCGTAGCGGCCGGGGACCTCGAAGGTGTGGCTGTAGCTCTCGCCGCTGCTGATCTGCCCCCCGGCGAAGCCCTCCTGTCGGAACGCCTCGCGAGCCGCCTGTTCGTTCTCGTAGCCGCCGGTCGCGAAGTAGTCGGCCGCGTCGGGAATCGCGTTCTCGTAGGCCGTCACGGTGTGGCCGCGGGTACTCGCGTTATACCAGGTGACCGTGTCGCCGACGCTGACGGTGTACTCGTACGGGTCGAACGCCGACGCACGCATCAGGATGTCGCCCTGCGACCCACTGACGCCCGCACAGCCCGCGACGGCGGCCAGTCCGGCCGTGCCGACGCTCGCGAGAAACGCCCTGCGTTGCATACTCGACGTTCGGGGTTCGACCGATAAATGCGGCGTGGTTCGTCAGTCGAATCTCGGAGGCTCCGGATATAAACACGTAAAACGGTCCTCGCCGACTCCCGAGACATGAAGCCGCGGTTCGTCGGTCGGTTCGGGCTTGCCGATTACGTCACCGTCAGCAACGCGGCACTCGGCTTTCTGGCTACCGTCGCCGCCGCAATCGACCCGACGCTGGCGGCTCGGCTCATCCTCCTCGGTGCCATCGCCGACGGTCTCGACGGCGTCATCGCCCGACAGTTCGGCGGCTCGGAGGCGGGACCGTATCTCGACTCGCTGGCCGACGTCGCCTCCTTCAGCGTCGCCCCCGCGTTCCTCGTCGTCAGCGTCGTCCGCGAGACGTGGGGCTTCGACCCCCTCCGACTCTGGGGGAGTGCCGTTCTCTGCGCACTGTTCGTCGGGATGGGCGTCACGCGACTCGGTCTCTATACGGCCTACGACAGCAAGTCCGACTCCACGGAGGGGGTGCCGACGACGCTCGCAGCGACCATCCTCTCGGCCGGCGTCCTCGCCGGATTCACCGAGCCGATCTTTCTCGTTCCACTGGTGGGGATTCTGTCCGTGATGATGGTGGTGACGGTCAACTATCCCGACCTCCACTGGCAGGACGCGCTCGTGATGGGCGCAGTGCAAGCGCTCGCCATCCTGCTGTCGGGCTACGCGGGAGAAGTGTTCGCGTTCGGACTGCTCTTTCTCGCACTTGGCTATCTCTTTCTCGGCCCGCGGTTCTACTGGCGCGGGACCTGACGGCCCGGCTTACATCCCCATGTCGGCGGCGTCCTCGGGAACCGGCAGGTCGTGGACGCCGACGCCGAGCAGTTCCGCGGCGTGGTCGAGTGCCATGTCGAAGCCGTAGTATCGCTCCAACTCGTCGCCGTCGACGGTGGGCCGTACCTTCAGCATGGCGTAGCCGTCGACGTTCTGGGCGACGGCCGCCGTCCGTCCCTCGCGGCTGAACTCGAGGACGCGTTCGTCGTCCGTCTCGTAGTAGCGGGCGGTGATGCCCTCGGCAGTGGTTTCCGACAGATCGGACATATCCGGCGGTTGGGGTCCGAGGCAGTCGAAACTATCGGTTAGGTCCAGATTTATATAAGACCGTGGAGATGTTCCTGACAGATGACGGCACAAGTCTCAGCGACGGGAGACGCAGTTCTCGACCAGATGCTCGGTGGAGGCTTTCCGGCACGCCGAGCGACGCTGGTCACTGGCGACGCCGGGACCGGCAAGACGACCCTCGGGATGCAGTTTCTACAGGCCGGCCTCGACGACGGCGACGACTGTCTCTTTATCAGTACCGAACAGACGCTGAGCGAACTCCGCGAGTCGTTTCAGCAGTTCAACTTCGATCTCGACCACGAGAATCTGACCTTCGCGTCGGTCCACGCCGCTCCGGGACGGACGCTGGAAGGCGACGAGGAACTCGTCCTCCAGACGCTCGGTGCCGACGGCGAACCGACCTCGATGGGCTTCGACGCCCCCTTCACGGGCGAGTACATCCAGCAGCATCTCCAGCAGTTCGGCCCTGCCGACCGGGTCGTCTTCGACAGCATCTCCGGACTCGCTGCCATCACGGACGACGAGGAACGCTACCGACGGACGATCATCGACCTCATCCGGTTTTTCACCGACCAGTTCGAGGCGACGACGGTGTTCACCGCCGAAGCCCGCACGCCGGGCGAAGGGTCGATGACCGAAGTCCTCCGGTTCGTCACCCACGGCGTGCTCGAACTCACTCGGCAGACCGTCGCCGAGGACACCCACCGCTTCCTCGAAGTGCGGAAGCTCCGCGGCGTCGACCACGACCGCCGCACTTTCGAGGTCGAAGTGACGGCCGACGGCCTCCGTGCGGGACCCGCCCGCCGGTCGCAGCCACCGGCACTCAAAGACCACCACCACCAGCCCATCGGTATCGAGGGCCTCGACAACCTCGCTGGCGGCGGTCTCGTCCAGGGCACTGGGGTGCTCATCGAACAGGACGGCCGTGTCAACCTCAGCGCGCTGTTCGCCCAGCTGCTCCACTTCGCCATCGAGTCCGACTACGCCATCACCCTGGTCCCGACAGTCAGCTTGCGGGAGTCCCGCGTCCAGCAGCTCCTGGACGGCTACGGTCTCGAGGTGGAGACGCTGCTCGCCGAGGACCGCCTGTTCGTCGTCGACCTCGTCGGCACGTGGAACCGCGAGTATGAGAACGTGCTCACGCCGGACCACACCGCAGAGGCCGTCACCGACGCGCTCGCCGAACTCCAGACGCGGACCGACCGCTCGATGTTCTCGCTCGTCGGCACCGACGGACTCGTCCACGCGCTCGGCGTCGAAGGGTCGCGAACGGTCCGCTACGCGCAGGAGGCACAGCTCGTCGACGACGAGGAGATGCTGATTCACGTCGTCAATCCGGACGTCGTCTCCGACGCCGTCGGCGCGTTCTACGTCGACGCCGCAGACCAGGTGCTCTCGACGTGGATTCGCGACGACGGTCTCCAGTACGTCACGCTCCAGAAGTCACCCTGCGGCTTCGTCGGCAGCACGTCGCTCGTCGAGTATATCGACGAACCGCCCTACCTCCGCGTGCAGAACCCGCCACAGACGCGAGAGAATCCGTACGTCTGCGACTGACAGGGTGTGTCGCAGCCGATCATTGTACGTCTGCGACTGACTGGGTATCGCAACCGACCACTGCACGTCCGCGGCTGAAGAACACAATCTCACTTTCACGGAACGCGAGACCCCACAGCCGTTGCTGGCGAGTGTAGATGAAGTATGAATGGGGACGGGCCGAGATTGCCCGGTGTTCCGAACGCGGGTAATCTCGGTTGCCTCCTCCACCCCGCGATCCTGCGAGCGACGCACGTCCGGCGGTGGGCTGCTCGCTTCCGCGCCTGACCCAGTGCCACCGATCAACGGCGAGTCGACGTCCCTGCGGACGTGTTTCGCCGAGCCGCTGTCCCCGAAGGACGAGGTTTCTACGTTGGCTCCCGAGGTCCACGCCGGTCTGACCGGACGCCCTCGGCGTTCGGTCCCCGCTAAAGACTCTATCGCGGGAAATGAGCAGGGCCTAACTGCCCGACCTAGTCCACTCTACTCTACCCGACCGTGTCATAAGGGCCTTTCGACTTGTCGGCGGAAAAATCGCGAGACGGCAGTGCGGCGGTCTCAGCCTCGGAGGACGCCACGCGCGTACCCAGCGGCACTGATCGGGACGACCGCGGCGACGGCGACGACGACCCAGCGGTGGCTCGTCATCCACGCGGCCGACGCCGGGAGGTTGAACAGCAGCGTCTCGTCGACGGCGAGTGCCCAGAGGGCCGCCAGTGCCAGCGTGACGACGCCGAGGACGAGCGCGATACCGGAGACGAGTGCGGGGTCGGCAGTCCCGCGCGTCCCCGAGAGAAAGACGACGACGGTCAGGACGGCGAGGAAGGCCACGCCGCCGACGCCGACCGCGCCCGAGGCGTAGTACTCACTGAGGACGGTCCCCGGTTCGCTGACGGCGACGTATGGCACTCCGAGCGTGACGAGTAGCGCGGCGCAGGCGACGACTCCGACCGTCGGTGCGACGTCTTCCAACTCCATACGCGACCTCCGGACGGCTCGGAGATAAAAGATGTGAGACAGCTCCGGCGACGGGTGACGGCCGTTCGGCGGCAGATGGCGGCCGGTGACGGCCGGTAGTGGTCGGTAGTGGCCGGTAATGTCCGCTGGCAGTCGACGGCCGGCAGACGCCGACGACCGACCGACGGTCGCCCAAATCCGGCCGCCGGAGGGGAAAACTGTAAATCACTCCGTTGCGCGCCTCCCGTATGGAACGCGTAGCAATCATTGGCGCGTCGATGACCCAGTTCGGGCAACGCGACGCGTGGATCCGTGAACTGCTCGCGGAGGCTGGACAGGCGTGTCTCGACGACGCGGGTGTCTCACCCGACGCGGTCGAGCATCTTTACGTCTCGAACATGGCGAGCGGCGAGTTCGAGGGGCAGACGGGCGTCCCGAACGCCCTCGCCCACGACCTCGCGGCACTCCCCGCCTACACCGCACGTATCGACCAGACGTCCTCGTCGGGCGGTGCTGGTGCCTACGCCGCCTGGCAGTCGGTCGCCAGCGGCGCGAGCGAGATGACGCTCCTCGTCGGCGGCGAGAAGATGACACACCGGACGACGGCGGAGGCCACAGACGTCATCGCCTCGCTGACACACCCAGTCGAGTACAAACAGGGCGTGACACTGCCGAGCTTCGCCGGACTCACCGCGCGACTCTATCTCGACACCTACGACGCCCCGCGCGAAAGTCTCGGCAAGGTCGCCGTCAAGAACCACAAGAACGGCGTGGACAACCCCCACGCGCAGTTCCAGAAGGAGGTCGATTTGGATACTGTTCTGGACTCGCCCATCGTGGCCGACCCGCTGCGGCTCTACGACTTCTGTCCCATCACGGACGGCAGCGCGGCACTGCTCTTCTGCCCCGAGTCCGTCGCTCGCGAGTATACGGACAACTACGCCGTCGTCAGCGGCATCGGCGGCGCGACCGACACCCACGTCGTCCACGAGCGCTCGGACCCGACGACGATGGGCGGCGTCGTCAACTCCAGCGAGATTGCCTACGACATGGCCGACCTCGGGCCGGAGGATGTCGACGTGGCGGAACTCCACGATATGTTCACCATTCTCGAATTCCTCCAGTCGGAGGACCTCGGCTTCTTCGAGAAAGGAGAAGGCTGGAAGGCCGTCGAGGAGGGCGTCACCGACCGCGACGGCGAGCTCCCCATCAACACCTCCGGTGGCCTCAAATCGAAGGGTCACCCCCTCGGCGCGTCGGGCGTCGCGCAGGTGTACGAGATCTACAAGCAGGTCGTCGGCGAGGCGGGCCCGCGACAGGTCGAGGCGGACGTCGGCCTCGCGTGTAACGTCGGCGGCTTCGGGAACTGTGTCACGACCACCATTCTGGAGGGCAACTGATGAGCGACAACCCACCCATGGAAGCAGCACGCTACTCCGACGGCAGCATCACCTACCCCGGCCACCCCATCGGTCCGAACGGCGACGAGCCGGTCGGGACCGTCGACCTCAGCGAGTACACCGCGACGGTCATCACGTGGACCACGTCGACGGCGACGCCGCCGGGCGTCCGCCAGCCGAACACGCTGGCTATCGTCGAGTTCGACGTCGAGGGCGAACCCGTCCGCGCGCTCGGACAGGTCACGACCGACGAGGTCGATATCGGCGACGAAGTTACGCCGGTCTACTGCGAGGAACTCCGCGAACCCGGTGCGGGCATCCGCGAGCCGGAGAGTCAGGAGTGGGACGGGTATCGGTTTGAACCGGTCTGAGCGCAGTCTCGTCTGCGCGGTACGGTTCGAACTGTTCGAATAACGAAACGACCCGAATCACCCTTCTTCAACAGCACCCACCGACGACAGCCTCGGGCTTCTCGCGTGCGACGACTGCACACTCCTCGACCCCACACTCGCCGCAGTCGACGACGCCGACCTGTGTCTCCAACTCGCGGAGCGTCGCCACGAACCGTCGGCCTGCGTCGGTGAGCGTGTACCGTGTCGACGGCGGCGTCGTCGCCTCGACGTGACGCGCGACGAAGCCCCGACAGCGGAGTTCTCGGAGTCGCGCGGAGAGGGTCTTCGCCGTGACGCCGTCGAGTTCGCGCTTCATCTCGTTGAAGCCCGCGTCGTGCTCGGCGAGCAGCCGGAGGACGTGGAGTGCCCACTTGTTGCCGAGCGTGTCGTGGAGCGTGTGCCACACGCGCTGCCAGTCGTCTGCATCCGCTCCGTTGCTGCCCGGAGCCTCGTCGGCGGTCATTACCGACTGTAGGCACTCGTCGTTCGTAAACCCAGCCGGGTGGTTTCTCCGGAGATACTACAGATACCTAAGCAAACTGCCAATTATAAGCGTTCTCCAGCCCACCCTCTGAGTGCAATGTCCGAAGACTCCGACGCGGCCTGTTGCTGTACCGACTGTGGATGCGTCCAGTGCTCCTGCAGCCAGCCCACCAGAACTAGTTGTTGCTGCTGTTAGCGGTCGTCAGCGTCCTCGTCGAGGTCGTCCTTGATGGACTGTAACTCGGCCTCGACGTTGACTTCCGTCTCGTCGCTGTCGTCCTCGCTCGCGGGCGACGTGGGCGAGTCGTCGACCTCGTGGCCGTCGTCCGACTCCTCGTCGACGGCGATCTCGACGGGACCGCTGCGGCTCCGGCCACCGTCACCCTGTGAGCGTCGACGCGACGCCGACTGTGCGTAATCTCGCGAACGGTCGCGGGAGCGAGACCGACTCCGCGAACGCGAGCGTCCCGACCGACTCTCCTCGATACGACGCTCGATCTCGTCGGTCAGGCTGCGGGCGTCCTCGACGATGTCGCGGGACTCGGGGTCGCTCGGGAGGTCGGCCTCAGAGAGTGCCCGCTGGAGTTCCGAGAGCGCGCGGTCGAGACCGTCGACGGCGTCGTCTCGAACGTTGCGGACGCCGCGAACCCCGCGACGGGCCGTGTTCGTCGCCTCGCGCGCGCTGCCCTCCGGGTTGGCGAGCCGCAGCAGTTTCTGGAGCAGTTCGAGCGCGCGGATGTTGGCCTCCAGAATCGAGATGACGGTCGGAATGGTGTACTCGTCGGTGAAGCGGAGGATCTCACCCGGACTCGGTGGACGGAGCTGTCGGCGGGCCTCGGGCCGTTGCTGGAGTTCCTCGCGGAGGTCCGAGAGGGTGTATTCGAGGTCGTCCAAGAGGTCGACGAGGTCGTCGTCGCGGCGGGAGCTCATACCTCGGGGTTGGCGCGGGACGGTGAAAAGCGTTGGTCGCGAGCGTCAGAACCCGCGGCGGTACTGCGCCGGGACGTCGACGTCGACGCCGAGTTCGTGAGCCGCGTGGAGCGCGAAGTAGGGGTCACGGAGATGTTCGCGGCCGACGATCGCGAGGTCGGCACGCTCGTTGCGAATCAGTTGGTCGGCCTGTTCGCCGGTGGTGATGCCACCGACCGCGCCGACGGCCAGGTCCGTGTTCTCCTTGATGGTCTCGGCGTAGGGAATCTGGTAGCCTGGCCCGGCGTTCGGGATCTCCTGGTCGGGATGGATACCGCCCGCGCTGACGTCGACGAGATCCGCGCCCGCCTCTGCGAGCAACGGGGCCAGTCGGACCGACTGGTCGATGTCCCACGACTCGCGGTCGGGGAGCCAGTCGGTCGCGGAGATGCGGACGAAGACGGGCTTGTCGTCGGGCCAGACCGCGCGGACTGCGGCCGTGATCTCCCGAACGAGTCGCGTGCGGTTCTCGAAGCTGCCGCCGTACTCGTCGTCGCGGTCGTTCGTCACGGGCGAGAGGAACTCGTGGAGGAGATAGCCGTGGGCGGCGTGGACCTCGGCGATCTCGAAGCCCGCCTCGCGGGCGCGCTTCGCGGCCGTGACGAACGAGTCGGTCACGTCGTCGATGTCCTCGGCCGTCATCGCGCGCTGTTGCGGCGGCTCGTCGTCGTAGGGATACGGCTCCGCCGAGGGGGCGACCGTCTCCCAGCCGCCCTCGTCGGGCTGGAGGGGTTCGCTCCCGTCCCACGGCCGGGTCTTCGAAGCCTTTCGCCCGGCGTGAGCGAGCTGGATGGCCGGAACGCTCCCCTGCGACCGGATGAACTCCGTGATCGGTGCGAGCGCGTCGGCGTGCTCTTGGCTCCAGATGCCGAGGTCGTGCGGGGTGATACGGCCGCGTGGTTCGACCGCGGTCGCCTCGGTCATCACGACGCCGGCCCCGCCGACGGCGCGGCTCCCGAGGTGGACCTGATGCCAGTCGGTCGCGACGCCGTCACCAGTCGAATACTGGCACATCGGCGAGACCATCACACGGTTTCGAGCAGTCGTCTCACGCAACGAGAGGGGCGTGAACAGCGACGGTGTCATCACCCACCGTTGGAGACGACGGATGAAACCCCTGGCGACAGCGGCACGCTGGACGTGGTATCCCCGCCGCAGACCTTGTACCGGTCCACAACACTTAATATCCAATCGAGAATACGTATGAAAAGAATGGAGACGCCAGTCGACGACCTGACGTTCAGCCGGTCGCTCTCGGCACTGAAGCAACGAGGGAGCAACCTCCTCGTCGTCGGGTCGGCCGCCGAAACGGTCCGCAAAGCGGCAGCTCGGCGGTTCCTCGGCGACGGCGTCGGCGAGTCACGTCGTCGGCTGTTCGTCTTCACCGACGCGGCCCACACGGACACGACCATCGGCAGTGGGCCGGTCACTCACGGAACGACGCGCGTCGTCACCCGGGAGACGCCGACACGGGGCGCGGCTGGGGTACAGCAGCCGTCGGCGGCGACGCCGACGGAGCTTCCGTCGTCGACCCAGCGGGAGGAGATCGAGCACCGCACCGTCGACAGCGAACAGCTGGGAACGTTGGCGTGGGCGATCGAACAGGAACTCTCCGGCTTCGAGCGCGACGGGGGTCCGTTCGCGACCGGCGAACTCCGGCTGTGTTTCGACTCGCTCACACCTCTGCTCTCGACACACGACACGCCTGCCGTCCTCCGCTTTCTCCGCGCCATCGGCAACCGAGTCCGCGCGGACTCCGGGATGGCACACTACCATCTCCCGGTCGCGCGGGACGACCCCGCTGTCGACGAACTCGCACCGCTGTTCGACGCGGTCATCGAACTCCGACTGTCGGACGGCCGTCCCGAACACCGCTGGATTCTCCGCGACGAGTCCTTCGAGAGCGACTGGCTCCCCCTCTGAGAGCGGTTTCGGCCATCCACAACCTATTTGTCTTTAGGCTCGCCTAAGACCGACCATGGCAGCCACCGACGGCTCCGAAGAGCCCGACTTCCCGGCCGAGCCACCGGAGCCACAGACGACGGTCTCCGCACACCGGAGTTCACCCGAGCGACTGGTTTTCACCGAAGAAGGCAACACAGACGGCTGGATCGCGACCGACCTCGTGGTCGACCTCGAACGGTAGCCGCGTCGAGCGACGTGGAAACGCGAGAAGGGAAGAACGGAGAACGAGCAGAGCGGTCGGTCTCAGTTGGTCGCCGAATCCAACACGAGCGTGTCGTCTTCGAGATAGTGCTCGATGTGGTGGGCGTTCTCTTCGATCTCGATGAGCTGCTGGCGGAGCATCTCGGCCGTCGCGTGGTCGCCGAGGTTCGTCGTCAGATCGACGTGGCCGCGGACCTGTTCGATGATGTCGCCGTACATCTCCATGTCGTTCTCGAGTGACGTCCGGATGTCGTAGACATCGTCGTCCTCGGGGGCGACGGGTGCGGCTTCTTCGAGGTTCTTGCCGCCCGCGATGGGGACGCCACCGAGTGCCTGGACGCGCTCGGCGAGTTCGTCGGCCGCTTCTTCGGCCGCCCCGGCAGCCTCGCCGAGGAAGACGTGGATGTCGCGGAACTCCGCACCCTCGACGTTCCAGTGGTGCTTCTTCAGCTGGTGGTAGAGGACGTAGGTCGCCGCGAGGTCCGACTGGAGCGCGTCGACGATCTGCTCGACCTTCTCCTGCTCGAGTCGGAGTGCGGGACTCGCTTCGACGCTCCCTGCCTGTCGCTGGACGTTCTTCTGGGTACTCATTGCAGTCGGTAATTGGCGCGCGAGCCACATAAATCTTCACTCGAAGAAAACCGAAGTTTGGTTCTCCTGAAGAAATGTTCTCGTGTGGGAAGATACTCCCCGACTGCTATCAGTTTGTGGCGTGGTCACACAAGACACGACGGCCGTGACAACTGTCCCACCGTTGTCTTCGAGTGGGCGATATGGAGGGTCTCACTCGTCGCCGGTCGACGGCTCGTCGAAGACGGGAATGAACGCCCGCTGTTCGGCCAACACGTCGGGGTCGAGTGTCGCCACGAGGTCACGCTCGTCGCGGTTGAGTGCGGCCGCGACCATCCCGTCCGGACGGACGACGGCCGACCGGCCCGCGTACTGCGTCGACGGCGCGTCGGGGAGGTCGCGTCGGCCGGTCCGTCCCGCGCCGACGACCCAGCGGACGCCGTCGAGTGCTCGCGCACGCAGGAGCAGCCGCCAGTTCTCGCTGTGGGCTGCGGGCCACGCGCCGACGACGAACAGCGCGTCGACGCGGTCGCGAGCGAACGCCGCGCTCTCGGCGACGAAGTTCAGGTCATAGCAGGTCAGTAGTCCGGTCTTCCCGACCGGTGTCTCCACCACGACGCGCTCGTCGCCCGCCCTGACGACGTCGCGTTCGCCGCCCCAGCGGTGACGCTTACGGTAGAAGGTCGGCTCGCTGTCGCCGTCGCGGGGGACGTACGCTGTCGTGTTGTACAACTGCTCGCCGTCGCGTTCGACAAAGCCAACGACGAGTGCGCAGTCGGCGTCGGCGGCGACCGTCCGGAGTCGGTCCAGTTCGGGTCCGTGGCGGCCGAGTGCGACAGTCGTGAGTCTGTTGTCGGCGACGAAGCCTGTCAGGGCGTACTCGGGGAAGAGCGCGACGTCGACCTCGTCGGCGAGCGCGTCGACCCGCTCGACGACGGCACGGAGGTTCGTCTCGACGGCGAGGTCCTCGACGCTGAGTTGGGGGACGGCGACGGTCGGCATGGTCGTCCGTCGGACGCACTGCCCAATAACGGCTCGGGACGCGCTGTCATCGCGGGACACACCGGCGCGCAGAGACGTGTCAAATAGAAGATATACGTCAGACAGATATACTTCCATGACATATGTTACCGTACCGGTCGACTACTGTACGTGACCGGTGGGCGTCCGCAAACGGGGTGGGTTTCGTCATGGTTTCCCCTCCGGGTAGGGAGCGGTCGCCCGTTTCAAACGCGGACCGCCGACGGTCCCCAAAGGGAAACGCTCTTTTCATCGTCGCACCGACTTCCGACATATGAGTGACGGGGACGACGCGTCCGACGACTCGGGCGCCCCGGAAGAGGAGATCTCGGTCGAGAGCCTACAGGACGGGCTGTCGGCCGTCGAAGAGGAACTCGAGGCCGCCGAGACGGAAGCGGCCCTCGACGAGGTAGAGAGCACGCTCGACGACATCGAGTCCAAACTCGAAGCCGCCGACCTGCCCGAACCGGCAGACGACGACGAGGAGGACCCGAGCGAAGAGCTTGCAGACTCGCTGGCGACGCTCCGTGAGGAGCTCGAAGCCAAGCGCGGTCCCTACGCCGAAGACGTCGTCGCGGCCATCGACGAGGCCAAGACGAAGATCGAGGACACCCGCTGGACCGACCGCGGCGAGGGCGAGATCGTCGAGGCCGTCGAGTCGTTCGTCGCCTCGGTGAACGAGACGCTCGACGCCGACGTCTCCGTCGACGGCGAGGACGCCGAAGAGCTGTCGGCCGCGCTCGCCGACGCCGCGGACGTCGTCGGCTCGGCCGGTCTCGACGCCGACGAGGACGCCGAAACCATCGCCGCGCTCGTCGAGGCCGCCGACAGTCTCGAATCTGACCTCGAAGCCGCCCAGGAGTGGGACGACCTCGAGACGCGCGAGAAGCTCGAAGCGCAGGGCTTCTACGACGTCCTCGGCCATTACAAGGACTATCCGCCGGAGTGGGCGGCAGTCAAAGGCTGGGAAGAGGAGGGTAACGTCGAGATGATTCTGCTCGCGCTCGACAACCTCCAGTCGGACTTCATGGAGCGTCACTGCATCGAGTCGCTCACCCGTCTCAACGACCAGGCGGCCTTCGAGGCCATGCACCAGCGCGCCCAGAAGCGTGACAAGCCCTCGATCAAGGCACTCGGCAAGATGCGCGCCGAAGACGCCGTCGAGACGCTCATCGAGTACGTCGACACCGACAAGGACCCGCAGCTCCAGAAGGTGACGTTCAAGGCACTCGGCGAGATCGGCGACGAGCGCGCGACCCAGCCGCTCGCGGACAAGCTCGTCATGGAGAACGACAACGTCCGGCCCTACGCGGCCCGCGCGCTCGGTCTCCTCGGCGACACCCGTGCCGTCGAACCACTCATCGACACCCTCCGCGACGACGAGAGCGACTCCGTCCGCTCCAGCGCGGCGTGGGCACTCCGACAGATCGGCACGCAGGTCGCCCTCGAAGCGGCCGCCGAACACGTCGACGACCGCTCCTACCTCGTCCAGAGCGAGGCCGAGAAGGCCCGCGAAGCACTCGGCATCTCCCAGACCGCGTAAGCGACCCGCAGTTTTCGCTCCCGTCACCCGCTTCCAGCCCGTCCGCAACCCTCCCGAGCCGAGCGTTTATCACACAGGACGCGGCCACCGACCCCCGTGAGGCTCCACACGGCTGCGTGTCTCGTCGTCCTCTGTCTCGCCTCTCTCGCCTGTGTCGCCCCCGTCGGCACGGCAGCGAGCAGCGACGCTCTCCACGCCGACCCCGTCGTCGACTACGCTGCGTCCAACATCAGCGTCAGCGACGACCGTACCGCCGACGGGAGCCGCATCACCGGCTTCCTCGCCAACCCCGTCGCCGACGGCGACCGCGGCGAGTACGTTTCTATCATGGTTGCCCGCGGCGGCAACTGGACGCTGAGCGACGGTGAGGCGACCGTCTCGCTCCCGACGAACACCACCGGCCACGTCGTCGTCACGGCCACGCCGGACGCGCTCGCGAACGACACGGTGGACGCGGCCGGAACCACCGTCAGCGCGCCGTCATCCTTCGCCCTCGCCAACGGCGGCGAGGAACTCACGCTCCGCCGGAACGGGACCGTCGTCGACCGCGCGAGCTACGAGACGGCTCCCGAGGGCGAGGACTGGCGGTGGAACCGCACGCCGCGCTGGCGACCGGTCGGACTGGAGCCGCGAACAGTGGTCGCCACCGGCTCCGCGACCGCCGAGGCGTTCGTCCTCCCCGACTCCCCCGATGTCGCGCTCGACACGCTCCGTGCGGCCGACGACCGCATCCTGCTCGCCGGATACACCTTCGCCTCGCCCCGCGTCGCCGACGCGCTCGTCGCCGCGGCCGAGCGAGGCGTCCGCGTCCGTGTCCTCGTCGACGACGCGCCGGTCGGGGGTACGACCACGAGGCAGGCGAGGGCACTCGACCGGCTGACCCGCGCCGGCGTTCCGGTCTCGGTCCTCGGCGGCGAGTACGCCAGATACGACTACCATCACCCGAAGTACGCCGTCGTCGACGGCCGCGCACTCGTGCTCACGGAGAACTGGAAACCGAGCGGCGTCGGCGGTCGGAGTAGCCGCGGCTGGGGCGTCCGCGTCGACTCGCAGGCGACGGCTGTGGAGCTGGCAGAGGTCTTTCGTACCGACGCCGACGGCCGCGACGCTACCACGTGGTCCGACTACCGACGCGGCCGCTCGTTCACCCAGACGAACGCTTCAGACGCGAGCTATCCCACCGAGTTCGACCCGGCGACCGTCGACGCCGACGGCGTCCGGCTCGTCACCGCCCCGGGCAACGCGGAGTCGGCGACGGTCGGACTCGTCGACAACGCGACGGAGCGCGTCTGGGTCGTCCAGCCGACCGTCGGCAGTCGCTCCCATCCGTTCCTCCGCGCCGCGATGCGGGCGGCCGAGCGCGACGTCGAGGTCCGCATCCTGCTCGCCGGGACGTGGTACGTCGAAGAAGACAACCGTCGACTCGCCGACTGGCTGAACGCGTGGGCCGACGAGGGCGACCATCCGCTGGAGGCGCGTCTGGTGACTCCCGACGGGCGGTTCGAGAAGATCCACGCCAAGGGGATGGTCGTCGACGACGCGGCCGTCGTCGGCAGCGTCAACTGGAACAACAACTCGGTCCGCGAGAACCGCGAGGTGGCTGTCGTCCTCGACGGGACGGAACCGGCCAGCTACTACGGCGACGTCTTCGCGGCCGACTGGCGTGCGTCGGCAGGAGACGGCGGTGGCGTGGGCGACCAAGGCAGCCTCACCGGCGACGACGCCGTCCCGCTCGGTCTCGTCGCGGCCGCGGTGCTCTCGGTGGTCTTCGTCGCGGTCGTCGCAAAACGGAAACTGGAGTTCGAGCGTGAGCCTTAGTCGTCGAGTGCGGGCGTGCTCGACAGCTCTTCGTCGAGGTCGGCGTCGGCCATCTTGTCGACGAGGCTGTCGATGACCTCCTCGCGCATCCCCTTCACGAACTTGATGGAGCCGACGACGAGGTGGCCGCCGCCGTTGACGCCGCCGCCGACGACTTCCTCGTTGAGTTCGGCGACCATCTGCGGGATGTCGAGGCGGACGCCATCGGAACGGAGGACGGCGAAGTCCGGCCCGTAGCCGATGGTGATGACGGGTTCGCCCGTCTCTTTGACCTTGGTGTCGTGGAGTTCACCGGTCGTCTTGCCGGGTGCCGGGTAGGTGAAGCGGTGGGCGAAGTTGTCGAGGTCGACCGTGTAGAGATGTGCCCCGCTGTCGAGGGTCTCGTGGTCGACGTGGGAGTCGACGGCTTCCAGCTGTCGCTCGACGTCGCGCTCGGCGCGCTCCGAGAGGAACTCGACGAGTTCGCGGTGGCGCTCCTCGTCGTCGCAGTCGACGTTGAGCACGTCGTTGACGAACGACTGGCCGTCCGAGTAGCGCAGCCAGTGGGCGGCGTAGTCGAGTGCCTCGCCGATGTCGAGCAGGCGGTCACGGTCGTAACCCTCGGCCTCCGCGAGGTCGACGAACTCGCCCATGACCTCGGCCTTCGAGCGGTCCGAGAGACCGGCGACGGCGGGAACGTGACGGAGTTCGTCGGTCACGTCGGGGTCGATCATCCGCGCGAGTTCGACACACATCATCCCGGTAGTGATGCGATAGTCCTCGTCGTGGAGGTAGGGGTTGACGTGCGCATCGAGGAGATGGTTGACCGCCTCCGGGTCGGGGTGGTGGTGGTCGACCACGGCGATGGGCATATCGTAGTGCGCGAGGTTCTGGTACGCCGGGACGTCCTCTTCAGTGGACCCGTTGTCCAGCATGAGCAGGAACGGGAGCTTCTGGCCGTGGCGGGCCTGTCCCTCCAGCGCGAAGTTCAGGTCGCGCGTGACGTCCTCCATCTCGTAGAACGGGGCCTTCGAGGGGAGCCGCTTGAAGAGATGTCGCGGCGCGTCGGGGTCGGCGTGGACCTCCGCGATGAACTTCTCCAGTGCGAGCTGCACCGGGAGGGAGGCGCACATTCCGTCACCGTCGGCGTGGTGACGGACGCGAATCGGGCGGCCTTCGAGGACCGTCCGGCGGAGCAGTCGGGCGACGTCCGCGAGGTCGTCGCGGAGCTTGTCGAAGGCGGGCCACTCGACGAGCGGGTCGACGTCGTTCGGTTCGGCGCGGTCGTCGAGGGCGGCGTCGCGACGTTCGGCCGCATCCTCGGCCTGCTCACCCGTGAGTTTGGTCAGGGAGGCGACTTCGATCTGCGTCGCGCCATCGTGGGTCTCGACGGTGCCGCCGATGCGGACGAGGTCGTCGAGTTCGACGTCGGGGTGGGCGCGGACGCCCGCCTCCTCGAAGGCGGCGCAGGCGACGATGCCGGTCTCGTCGCTGAGGTGGAAGATGGTCGGGCCACCGGTCTGTTTGATCTGGACGATGGTGCCCTCGATGTGGACGTCGGCTCCGGTCTGGAGCGCCTCGACGGCCGTCCGTTCGGGCTCGTGGTCGACGACTTCGGTCTGGTAGTCCTCGGGATCGGCGGCCGTGAAGGCGATGTCGCCGTTCTCGCGGACGTTCTCCAACTCGACGATGAGGCGGTCGCCGACGTCGTAGTCGCGGTCGAGGTTCGACTCGTGGACGAGGCCCGAAACCGTATCCGAGATGTCGACGAAGACGCCGTAGTCGACGACGCCGTTGACGACGGCGTGGTAGCGCGCGCCGACTTCGACGTCCTCGACGGTACAATCAGGTGCGAGGTCGTAGACGGTGGGTCGCGAATCTGACCCGGTGCCGGAATCCCCGGCTGTCTCGCTGTTCATGGGCGGTTTAGACGGGGGTTCGGGGTTAAGCTTTCCATACTGGCTCGCCCCCTTCCGCAACCCTTAGATGGCGACGAACCGGACTTTCGGCCATGCGACTGTTCCGGTCGGGCGAGATCATCGGCATCGCGGCCGACACGCTCGACTTCGCCCTCGAAGCCTCCGAGGAGACCCACCCCGACGAGTATATGGGACTTCTCCGCGGCGAGGACGCCCGCGACCTCGGCCTGGACCGTGACGGCACCGTCGTCACCGACGTGCTCATCATCCCTGGAACGGAGTCGAACCCCGTCAGTGCCACCGTCAACTCCAGTATGATTCCCAACGATATGCGGGCGGTCGGCTCCATCCACTCGCACCCCAACGGCGTCCTCAAACCCAGCGACGCCGACCTCGCCACCTTCGGCTCCGGCGACGTCCACATCATCGTCGGCTTCCCCTACCGCACGAGCGACTGGCGAGCCTTCGACCGCGAGGGCAACGAGCGCAAACTCGACGTGTTGAACGTCGACCTCGCGGACCCCGAATCGTTCTTCGACTTCACCCAGGAAGACATCGACAGCGAGCTATCCGACAAATGACGAACATGACCACCGTCATCGCACAAGGGACCTTCGACCTGCTCCATCCGGGCCACGTCCACTATCTGACCGACGCCGCCGAGCGCGGCGACGAACTCCACGTCATCATCGCCCGCCGCGGCAACGTGACGCACAAGGCCAAACCGATCCTCCCCGACCGCCAACGCCGCGACATGGTGGCCGCGCTCGACTGCGTCGACGAGGCCCATCTCGGCCATCCCGAGGACATCTTCGTCCCCATCGAGGAGATCCAGCCGGACGTCATCATGCTCGGCTACGACCAGCACCACGACGCCGACGGGATTCGGGAGGCACTGGCGTCGCGGGGCATCGACTGCGCCGTCGAACGCGCCTCGGCTCGCGAGCCGAAGTACGAGGGCGAACTGCTGTCGACAGGCCGCATCGTCGACCGGATTCTCGAAGAGCGCGGCGAGTAACGGGCCGGCTATCCGCTCCGACCACCATCTCTTAGAGCCGCGGCTGTCTCTTCGGACTCGATGGACACCGACAGGCTCACGGACAGACTCGGCGTCCCCGTCGAGGTCCACGGCCGCATCCCCAACACCACCGACCGAATCAGACGGCTCGCCCGCGACGACGCCCCGCACGGTACGACGGTCGTCGCCGACGAACTCACCGCCGCCCGCGGCCGCACCGGCTCGGCGTGGTCGGCACCCTCCGGCGGCGTCTGGACGAGCACCCTCCTCCGACCGGACTTCGACGCAGACCACGTCGGCCGACTCACCTTCGCCGCGGGCGTCGCCGTCGCCGACGTCGTCTCCTCGTTCGGCGTCAATGCCGAACTCAAGTGGCCGAACGACGTGCTGGTGGGTGGGAAGAAGATCGCGGGCATCCTCACCGAGTCCGTCCACGACGGCGTCCCCGTCGCGGGCAAGCCGGTCGACGAGGTCTTTCCGGGCGGCGAACCCGGACTCGACTACGTCACCCTCGGCATCGGCATCAACGCCAACGTCGACCCCGCGGACCTGAATCTCGACCGCCCGGCCACCGCACTCCGAGCCGAGACCGGCGGCGACGTCGACCGCGAGACCGTCGTGGTCCGGCTGAATGAGGGGCTTCGCGAACGGTGCGCGCAGGTCGAAACGGCCGACGGATTCAGTCACCTCCTCGACGACTGGCGCGAGCGAAGCGTGACGCTCGGCCAGCGGGTCGTCGTCCACCGCCGCGGGCAGGCCGTCGTCGAGGGTGTCGCACGCGACGTGACCGAGACGGGCGCGCTCGTCGTCGACACCGGTGAAGAGCGAATCGAAGTAACAGAGGGCGAGTGTCGGCAGCTGCGCCGGGAGTGAGTTGTCGGAGCGAGAAGCGAACGGGAAGGAGACGGCTACCGCTCGGCGGTCGAGAAAACGGAAGAGAGGCGACGTTAGTTCGCGAGCGCGGTCAGCTCGTCGGGGGAGTCGAGGCTGGCCGAGGAGTTGTCGGAACTGGTCTGGTCTTGGACCCACTGGTCGTACTCGTCCTGCGGCAGCACTTCGACGGTGAAGTACATCTGCGAGTGCGCGACACCGCAGTACTCAGTACAGTAGCCCTGGTAGGTACCCGGTTCGGTCGGGACCGTCCGGATGACGTTCTCCTGGCCGGGGATGGCGTCCTGCTTCAGCCCGAGTTCGGGGACGGCAAAGCCGTGCAACACGTCTTGTGACGTTATCACAAAGTAGACGTCCTGGTCGGCCGGGATGACGATCTCGTTACCGTTCGAGAAGCCGTGCTGGGGGTAGCTCATGTTCCAGCCCCACTGGAAGGCGTCGGCCTGCACGACGACGTCGTCGTTCTCCGGGGCGACGGGGTCGTCGGCCGTGTAGGTGATGTCCTCGTTCGCGAGCACGCCGTAGGAGGCGGCACCGACGAACAGCAGGATGATGGCCGTCGCGATGGTCCAGGTGATCTCCAGCCGCCGGTTCTCTCGGGTCGGCTGGGCCTTGTCGTTGTCCTTGAACTTGAAGACCGTGTAGATGAGGATCGCCTCCACCAGGATGGCGATCGGGACCCCGACCAACAGCAGCTTCTCGTTCAGGTTGTCGATGAGATCGATCGACGTCGACTGCGCCGCGACCGGCTCGACGGCGAAGGCGAGGAGCGCCGCCGAGAGGAGCGAAACGAGCGCGAGACGCTTGCCTTTCATGCTAATCTGGGCTTAGGAGAACACGCGTAAATACCTACTGTTGTGCGTTCCCAGTGCGACCGACCGGCGGCCGGCCAACGCCCGACTGGTGGGTAGCCAGCGGCCGGTCGATGCGTGGCCGGTGGCCAGCCGACGGCGAAGCGCGTCGCCTAAATACCGCGATTCCTAACCCCCACGCAAGTGATTTAGCGTGGCAGACACACAGACACCCGACCGGTTCGTCGGCCTGCTCGCCGCGACGGCGATGGGCGTCTATCTCCTCTTGGCCGTCGGCGCGACGACGGCCATCACGGACGCCACCGCCGCGTGTACCGCCTGGCCCGTCTGCGGCGACGGCTGGACCCTCCCGACGACCGTCGACGGCTACGTCGCCGTCGGCCACCGCCTCGTCGCGCTGGCCGTCGGTCTGCTCGTCGTCGCCACCGCCGTCGTCGGCTGGCGTCGTCGCGAGTCCCGGCGCGTCCGCGCCGCACTCGCCGTCTCCGTCCTCCTCTACCCGGTTCAGGCGGCAGTTGGCGCGCTCGTCGCGACCTCCGGCGTGACCCTCGCGCTCTCGGTGCTCCATCTCGCCGTCGCGATGGTCATCTTCGGCGGTCTAGTCGCCGCGCTCGCGTGGACGCTCGAAGTCCAGACCGGCGACCCCGACGACGTCCCCGAATCCGCGCCCGAACCCGACCTCCCGCCCGCGGACGACCGCTCGCCCGAGATTCCCTCGGAGCCCGTCGCCCGCGCCAAAGCGACCGCGAACGCCTACTTCCGGCTGATGAAGCCACGGCTGATGTGGCTGCTCTGTCTCGTCGCCTCGGCGGGGATGGCGCTCGCAGCGGGCAGTCAGGGCCTCGACATCGTGACCGTCCTCGCCACCCTCGGGGGCGGCGCGCTCTCTATCGGCGCGTCGGGGACGTTCAACCACGTCCTCGAACGCGACATCGACCGGCGGATGAACCGCACCAGCGACCGGCCGCTCGCGACGGACCTCGTGCCCGTCCGCAACGCCATCGCCTTCGGCGTCGTCCTCGCGGCCCTCTCGCTCGCGCTGTTCGCCTCGGTCAATCTCCTCGCCGCCGCCCTCGGCCTCGCGGCCATCCTGTTCTACAGCGTCGTCTACACGCTCATCCTCAAGCCGAACACGGTCCAGAACACCGTCATCGGCGGGGCGGCCGGCGCGCTGCCCGCCATCATCGGCTGGGTCGCCGTCACCGGCTCCATCGGGCTTGGCGGCATCGCGCTCGCGACGCTCATCTTCCTCTGGACGCCCGCGCACTTCTACAACCTCGCGCTGGCGTACAAGGACGACTACGAGCGCGGCGGCTTCCCGATGATGCCCGTCGTCCGCGGCGAGACGACCACGCGCCGCCACATCCTCTGGTATCTCGGCGCGACGCTCCTCGCCGCCGGCGCGCTCGCCGCCTCCGAGGCCCTCGGCTGGGTCTACGTCGTCTCGGGCGTCCTCGTCGGCGCGGTGTTCCTCTGGGCGGTCGTCCGCCTCCACTACGAGCAGACCGAGTCCGCGGCGTTCCGCGCGTTCCACGCCTCGAACGCCTATCTCGGCGTCACGCTGCTCGCCATCGTCGTCGACACGCTCGCAATCTGAGGCGCACAGATGTCCTTCGCAACCTCGACCCTGCCGAACTGGCGACCCTCGAAGCAGGAGCTCCTGGTCTGGGCGGCTATCCTGAACGCCGAACTGCTGGCCGTCCTCCTCTATCTCCTGTTCATGCCCGTCCGGGTGCAGTCGTGGCGGTTCATCCTCTACGGCTTCCTCTGGATCAACGTCGGGGTCTTCGCCGTCTGGAAGACGAACCCGACGCCCTCTGACCCCCGGACGCGACGTATTGCACTCCTCGTCGCCGCGGGCTACTTCCTGGTACTCGCCGTCGCGGGCGGCATCCTCGGCCCGAGTCACACCAGCCCCATCGCCGCGCTCCTGACCGACGGCCACACCCACAGCCACGGCGCGACGACGGCCGCCGCGAGCTACGAACTCCGGATGCTCCCGCCGGGCTGGGGGCCGGCGTTCGTCTACCAGGGCGCGTGGGTCATGCTCATCCTCATGCCATACAAGGTGGTCGGCTACCTCGCCCTGGCGTATCTCGTCTACGCGACCGTCATCGACGCCGTGACGGCAAGCATCTCGGGCGCGCTCGGCCTGCTCTCGTGTATCAGCTGTACGTGGCCGATTCTCGGGTCGCTCGCCGCCAGCGTCTTCGGGAGCGGCTCGGCCGTCGCCGTCGCCGCGACGACCTGGCCCTACGACATCTCGACGGTCGCCTTCCTCGGCGTGGTCGGCTTGCTCATGTGGCGGCCGCTCGTCGGCGACGGCTGAGTGGCAGCTACGACGAGGGTGAGAAACGGGCTTTTGTGTCGTCGTCGCCAAGGTTTCTCCATGACGACCGTCGACATCGAATACTGCGTCCCCTGTGGCTTTCTGAACCGCGCCGAAGACATCCAGCACGCGCTCTTGAGCCAGTTCGGCGAGGAACTCGATTCCGTGGCACTCGTCACGGGCGACCACGGCGTGCTCCGCGTCGACGTCGACGGCGAATCCGTCTGGGACAAATCGGAAGACGACTACGATGTCGACGAGATCACGCGGCGGGTGCGGGCGAAACTCTAAGCCACCTGCGCCAACACGAGCGGGAACTTCGAATCGTCGTTTCCGTCGTCGAGTTTGTCGGGATAGACCCACGTCTCTTCGACCTCGAATCCGCGCTCTTCCAGCAACTCGTGGGTCTGCTCGACACCGAGGATGCTCCACTCCATCGCGACGCCCGTCTCCAGCCAGTCGGGGTTGCGGCCCTCCCACTCGCTACAGCCGGTCGTGAACAGCAGCCAGCCGCCGGGTCGGAGGACGCGTCGGAACTCTCGGAGCGTCGCTCCGTGTTCGCTGTCCGGAATGTGGATGAACGAGTTGAACGCACAGACCGCGTCGAAGCTGTCGGTCTCGAAGGGGAGTGCGGTCATGTCGCCCTGTGTGAGCCAGCCGGAGGAGAGTTGCTCGCGAGCCAGTTCGAGTTGCGTTCGCGAGAAGTCGAGACTCGCGACCTCGCTGTCGTCGAACCACGTCGAGACGGGCCGGCCGTCGCCACAGCCAGCGTCGAGGACGTGGGGACTTGACGGGAGTCGCCCGGCGAGGTCAGCCAAGCGTTCCTCGTCGTGGTCTCTGTCTCCTCGCGCTCGCTGATAGTCCTCTGCGAGTTCGTCGTAGCCCGCTCGAATCACGCTCCGGTCGGTCATTGTCGGATGCTCAGGCGAGCGAAAGAAGTGTCTTGGGGTGGCGTGTGAACTCGACTCAGTTCCGGTGGCCCCAGCGGTTGCCCTCCTCGTCGTAGCGGGCGTCAGCGATACGCTCGAACTGGCTCCCGGAGAGGTCGACCTCGGCCGCGCCGACGTTCTCCTCCAGCTGGTCGGTCGTCCGCGCGCCGACGATGGGGATGCAGGTGAAGTCACCCTGGTCCATCAGCCAGCGGAGCGCGACCTGTGCGGGCGTGGCGTCGACCTCGTCGGCGACGGCTCGGATGGCGTCCAGCACTTCCCAGCCACGCGCGGAGAGATAGAAGTTCGAGAAGCGCTCGTCGAAGCTGCCGCGAGAGCCGTCGGGTGCCTTCACCTTCGTCGGGTCGTCCGGGTCGGCGCGTTCGTACTTGCCGGTGAGGAAGCCACCCGCGAGCGGCGAGTACGGGCAGACCGCGATGTCCTGGTCCGCACAGACGTCGAGATAGTCGCCCACGTCGTCGCGGTAGGCCGCGTGGAAGAGCGGCTGGGTCACGTCGAACCGCTGGTAGCCCTCGGCGTCCGACTTCCACAGTGCCTTGGTGAGTTGCCAAGCTGCCATCGTCGACGCGCCGAGATACTGGACCTTCCCTTCCTCGACGAGACCGGTCAGGGTCGAGAGCGTCTCCTCGATGGGCGTCTCGTCGTCCCACCGGTGGATGTAGTAGACGTCGAGGTAGTCCGTGCCGAGGCGGTCGAGCGTCCCCTCGACCTGCGCGCGGATGTGTTTCCGGCCCAGCCCCGAGTCGTTCGGACCCGGCTCACCCCATCCGTCGAAGGGGAAGTAGACCTTCGACGCGAGCACGAAGTCCTCGCGGTCGCGCTCGGCCAGCCAGTCGCCGATGTACTCCTCACTGGTGCCGTTGGGGTTGCCGTAGACGTTCGCCGTGTCGATGAAGTTGCCACCGTGGTCCGCGAAGGTGTCCAGCAGGTCGTGGGCCTGTTCCTTGTCGGTCTCGAGCACGCCGCTGGCCTCCCGGCCGAAGCGCCACGTGCCGAAGCAGAGTTCCGAGACCTTCGTGCCGGTCGACCCGAGTCGTCGGTAGTCCATGGATGAACGTCGCCAGCGAGCCGCAAAAAGGTGTGAGTCGCGGTAAGGAGTCGAGATTACTCGTCGTCGGCCGCCCGCGCGTCGGCGATGCGGTCGTACTGGTCCGTGGAGAGCGAGATCTCCGTCGCCCCGAGGTTGTCCTCCATCTGGTCGACCGTCCGCGCGCCGACGATGGGGATGCAGGTGAAGTCACGCTGCTCGATGAGGAAGCGGAGTGCGACCTGTGCAGGCGTCGCGCCGAGGTCGTCGGCGACGGCCTCGATGGCGTCGAGGACGCGCCAGCTCGTCTCGGAGACGTAGGCGTCCTGGAAGTAGTCGACGAGCGTCGCCCGCGAGCCGTCGGGACCGACGGCGCTGCCGTCCTCGCCACGCTCGTACTTGCCGGTGAGGAAGCCGCCAGCGAGCGGCGAGTACGGACAGACCGCGAGGTCCTGGTCCGCACAGACGTCGAGGTAGTCGTCGACCTCCTCGTACGCGGCGTGGTACATCGGCTGGGTGACGTCGAACCGCTGGAGGCCCTCCACGTCCGAGGTCCAGAGTGCCTTCGTCAGCTGCCAGGCGGCCATCGTCGACGCGCCGAGATAGTTGACCTTGCCCTCGTCGACGAGTTCCGTCAGGGTCGAGAGCGTCTCCTCGATGGGTGTCTCGTCGTCCCAGCGGTGGATGTAGTAGACGTCGAGATAGTCGGTGCCGAGACGGTCGAGGGTGCCTTCGATCTGTGCGCGGATGTGCTTCCGCGAGAGACCGGAGTCGTTCGGGCCGGGTTCGCCCCAGCCGTCGAAGGGGAAGTAGACCTTCGACGCGAGCACGAAGTCCTCACGGTCGCGCTCGGCCAGCCAGTCGCCGATGTACTCCTCACTGGTGCCGTTGGGGTTGCCGTAGACGTTCGCCGTGTCGATGAAGTTGCCACCGCCCGCCTCGAAGGCGTCGAGCAGTTCGTGTGCTTCGTCGCGCCCCGTCTCCACGACGTCGCCCGAGCGCATCCCGAAGCGCCACGTGCCGAAGCAGAGTTCCGAAACCTTGGTCCCGGTCGAACCGAGCTGTCGATAGTTCATAATCGATTGTCCAACGCTCGGTACAAAAACACCGGTGATGCGTCGGGGGCGAGCGACTGTCGTCGCCCCGTCCCACAGACTTTTCTCTCCGCCCCGCGCCGACTCCGGTATGCTCAGAGTCGCAGGAATCGGCGTCGGCGACCTCGGTCGGCTCGAACTCAGTCTCCTCTCGGATATCGACGGCGTCGAGGTCGTCGCCGGTGCCGACCCCTCTCACGACGCCCGCGCGGCGTTCGCCCACGAACTCAGCGTCCCCACGTACGAGGACTACGAGGAACTGCTCGCCGAGGAGGACGTCGACGCGGCGTGTATCGTCACCCCCCACACGCTCCACTACGAGCAGGCCAAAGCCTGTCTCGAACGCGACGTCCACGTCCATCTGGAGAAGCCGATGGTGACGGACATCGACCACGCCCACGACCTCATCGACCGCGCCGAGGCGCGCAACCTCGTGCTCGCGGTCGGCTACCAGCGACATTTCGACCCGCGCTTCCGCGAGATTCAGCGGCTCGTCGACGCGGGCCGCATCGGCGACGTCCACATGGCCGCCTGCCATCTCGAACAGGTGTGGATTCGCTGGACGAAAGACCAGTGGCGCGGCAACCCCGCGCTCTCCGGCGGCGGCCAGCTCTACGACTCCGGCTCGCATCTGCTCGACGCGCTGCTGTGGTCGACCCGGAGCACGCCCGTCTCCGTCGCGGCGACTGTCGACAACCGCGGCCACGACGTCGACGTCAACAGCGCGCTCGCGGCGACGCTCGAACGCGAGGACGGCGACCGCATCACGGCCAGCATCGGCGTCTCCGGAGCGGGGCAGAGTACGCCCGCGCCCGGCGAGATGCTCACCCTGCTCGGCACCGAGGGAACCATCAGCTTCGACGGCGAGACCATCGAAGTCACCGAGGGCGGCACGACCTACACCGCGACGCCGAACGACCCCGGTTTCGACGCCGTGACGCGCCGGAAGCTGGAGAACTTCGTCGACGCCATCCGCGGCGACGTCGACCTCGACATCCCCGCCGAAGACGCGCTGAAGGTGACCGCCCTCACGGAGGCCGCCTACGACGCGGCTGAGACCGGCCAGACCGTCGACGTGCAGGCCTTACTCGACCGGTCGTAAGCGCGTCTCTCGTCGTCGCCCACAGCGACGTGACCGCCGTTCTCGACTGGCATGTCGTTTCGCCAGCATCCCGCGCTAGTCGTTAACTATTATCGGTGCGAATTAGAGGTGCAATGCAAGCACTCCGGTACCACGGCCGACGAGACCTCCGCGTCGAAGACCTCGAACAGTCCCCGCTCGAAGCCGACAGCGTCCGCGTCGACGTCGACTCCTGTGGCATCTGCGGCTCGGACCTCCACGAGTACGCCGCCGGCCCCATCTTCGTGCCCGAGGGCGAACCCCACCCGGTATCGGGCGACGTCGCTCCGATTCGGATGGGCCACGAGTTCAGCGGCACGGTGAGCGAGGTCGGCGACGACGTGGGGGACCTCGCGGTCGGCGACAACGTCGCCATCAACCCCATCCTCTACTGTGGCGACTGCCGACAGTGCAACGAAGGCAACTACCACATCTGTGACTCCATCGGCTTTTTGGGGCTTTCGGGCGGCGACGGCGGCTTCGCGGAGAACGTCGTCGTGAAGGCCGAACAAGCCGTCCCGCTCCTCGACGGCGTCCCGCTGGAGCACGGCGCGCTCGTCGAACCGCTGAGCGTCGGCCTCCACGCGGTCCGTCGCTCGGGGGTCCAGGCGGGCGACACCGTCGCCGTCTTCGGCAGCGGTCCCATCGGCCTCTCGGTCATCCAGTGTCTCCGGGCGGCTGGGGCGGGTACCATCTACGTCTCGGAACCTCGCGAGGCGCGGCGGAACCGCGCGGTCGACTGCGGTGCCGACGAGACCATCGACCCGACCGAGACGGACGCGGTCGAGTACATCTCCGATGCGACGGGCGGCGGCGTCGACGTCGCCTTCGAGGTCGCCGGTATCGAGGCGACCTACAAGGCCGCGCTCCAGAGCACGCGCCCCAGCGGGACGACGGCAATCGTCAGCATCTGGGAGGGCGAAGTCGCTTCGCACCCGAACAACATCGTCCTCGGCGAACGGACCATCACCGGCACGCTCGCCTACCTCGGCGGGCCCCGCTCGGGCGAGGAGTACGGGATGGTCATCAAGATGCTCGCCGACGGCGACCTCGATCCCGAAGCGCTCATCACCGACCGCATCGGCCTGGAGGACATCGTCGACGACGGCTTCGAGTCGCTGCTCGACGCCGAGAGCGACCAGGTGAAGATTCTGGTCAAGCCCTGAGTGACGTCGACCACCATTCTTTTGTTGTCGGTCTGACAACCACGGGCTATGCAGCCCTCCAGACGTGCGGTCCTCGGAGCCGTCGGCTCGTCGGTGCTCGCACTGAGTGCCGGCTGTACCGGCGCGCTTCCGACCAGCAGCGGCAGCGAACAGACCAGCGACGTATCCGCAACCGACGCACCGGCGACCGGCGGCACGTCGACCGGTTCCGACGGTGCGGCCTTCGAAGCCCGACTCCACGGTCCCGAGCGGGAGTGGCTCCTCTTCGACGGGACAGACCTCGAGCGGGTTGGGGACGTCCGGACGACCGACTCCGGGATGGTCGGCCTGCCGGTCCTGTTGACCGAGGCAGCACTCGCGGACGTCACCGAGACGTTCCGAGAGGCTGGTGTCGCCGAGAACCGCGATGCCTTCGAAATCGTCCAGACCTACGATGGCGACGAGACGGGTCGGTTCGGTATCTCGGCCTCGCTGGTTGAAGCCATCACGGACGGCGAGTGGGACGGCCAGCTTCTGCTCTCGTTCGAGAACCGCGAGCAGGCAGAGCGAGTCAGAGCCGCGCTCGTCGCGAGCAGCGACGCGTAGGACGAAGCTGTCGCCCGCGCGGTCTCTCCCGGCCGTGCCCGTCGAAAGGGAAGCCTTACCTCCGAATCACCACGACACGGAGATATGGACGCGGTACTCGTCGCCGACGACGTCCGCCGGACGTACGGCGATACAGTTGCGCTCGACGGAGTCTCGCTCTCGGTCGGCGAGGGCGAGGTGTTCGGCCTCATCGGCCCGAACGGCGCGGGCAAGACGACGCTCGTCCGAGCACTGACGGGGACGACCGACACCGAAGGCGAGGTGCGAGTCCTCGGCGAGAGTCCGACGTCGGTCGACAGCCAGCGCGTCGGCTTCCTCCCGCAGTCGTTCACGCCACCGGAGCGACTCACGGCGAGAGAACTCGTCGCCTATTATGCTGGCCTGTACGAGGAAGCGCGCGACCCCGACAGCGTGCTCGCGGACGTCGGGCTCGGCGGGACGGGCGACACCTGGTACGAGAACCTCTCGGGCGGCCAACAACGCCGAGTCTGCGTCGCGACGGCACTCGTCAACGACCCCGACGTGCTCTTTCTCGACGAGCCGACGACCGGCATCGACCCGGCCGGTCGCCGCGCGCTCTGGGGCCTCATCGAGAACCTCGCCGAGTCGGGCACGACCGTCTTTCTCACCAGCCACTCGATGGACGAAGTCGAACGGCTGGCCGACCGGGTCGGCCTCCTGAACGCGGGCGAACTCGTCGCCGTCGGCTCGCCGGGCGAACTCGTCGCCGAACACGGCGGCGAGACGCGGCTCGTCGTCCGCACGTCGGCCGGAACCGACGCCGTCGCCGACGCTGGCTTCGTCGTCGAGGCCGACCAAGAGACGCTGACCTTCCACGACGTCGACCCGCGGGACATCGGCCGCGCCGTCGACGCCCTCGAAGCGGCGGGCGTCGCCTACGACTCGCTGACGTGGAAACAGCCCGGTCTCGAAGAGGTCTATCTCCGACTCACGGGTGAGGCGTTCGAGGGCGTGCGGCCGACGGCGAGCCCGCAAGCCGTCGCACCCGACACAGGAGGTGCCCAATGAGCCGTCTCCAGCGCGTCGCGTCGACGACGCGCGCCGGCTGGTACTCCTTCCTCCGTCGCCGGACGGCGGTGTTCTTCACGTTCTTCTTCCCGGTCATCATCGTCTCCATCTTCGCCGGGCTGGTCCAGACCCAACCCACCGGCGGCGGCATCTTCGCCGAGCCACCGGCGTACTACATCCCCGGCTATCTGGCCGTCGTCGTGCTGTTCACCCCGCTCTCGCGCGTCGGCAGCGAGATCGCCCGCCACCGCGACGGCAGCCAGTTCGAGAAGCTGGCGACCACACCCCTCAAGCGGTGGGAGTGGCTGCTCGCCCAGACGCTCGTCAACGTCGTCGTCATCGGGCTTGCGGGCTTGCTGCTCCTCGGGCTGACGGTGCTCGTGACGGGCGTGTCGATTCCGCTGTCGGCGTCGACGCTACTCTTGATTCCCTTCGTCGCCGTCGGCGTCGCGCTCTTCTGTGGACTCGGCGCGCTGCTCGGCAACTTCTCGGACTCCCAGGACGGCGTCATCGCCGCCAGCAACGCCATCGCGCTGCCCCTACTGTTCCTCTCGGAGACCTTCGTCACGCCGGACCTGCTTCCGACGTGGTTCCGCCCGGCGATGGAACTCTCGCCGCTGACGTACTTCTCGCGTGGGGTGCGCGGACTAACCTACAGCGACGCGGCACCCTCGCTCGTCCTCACGAACCTCGGCATCCTTTGTGTCCTCGCGCTCGGCTTCTTCGTCGCCGGCGCGGTGACGGTTCCACGGACGGACTGACTTCCGCGGACGGACTGAGGCACCTCAGTCGATGGGGATGCGACTGCCGCCGTCGCGGTCGTCCCCTCCGTCGTCACTGTCTCGGCCGTCGTCACGACGCGGACTCTCGTCGCCACGCGGCACGCGACCACGGTCACGCCGACCGCGCCGATTACGCCGACCACGTCCGCGACGTCGCTCGTCTTCCTGCGACGGTTGCGGCCGCTCGCCGAGCACGACGCTCAGCGTCGTCGGCTCGCCCTCCCGAATCACGTCGATATCGACGGGTTCGCCGGGGCGCGTCTCGGTGATGAGAAACCGCATCAGCTCCTCGTGGGTGTGGACTTCGTGGCCCTCGATTCCCAAGATGACGTCGCCGCCGACGGGGATCTCGCGGCCGCGGACGGTCCGACTGGTGTGTGACCCTCGGAGTTCGTTTCCGTCGTCGCCCACGTCGACGACGAGGACGCCGCGCGGTCGGTCGAGACCGTTCGCCTCGGCGACCGTGGGCGTGACGTCCAGCGTCCGCGTCCGGAGGTAGGAGTGGCGGTACTCCCCCTCCTCGATAAGCGCGGGAACGACCCGGTTGACGATGGTCGGGGAGACGGCGAAGCCAATTCCGTCGCCCTGACGGGCGCGGTTGACGCCGACGACTTCGTACTCGACTGCTCCGTCGGCGTCCAGTGTGTCAGTTCCCGCGACGACGCCGACCAGCGGCCCGCCGCTGTTACCGGGGTTGATGGCGGCGTCGGTCTGGACGACGTCGGGGATGGCGAAGCCGTTGGCGGTCGCCATCGACCGGTTCGCCCCGGAGACGATGCCCGTCGTGATCGAGCCGTCGAGTCCGAGCGGGTTGCCGAGCGCGGCGACCTGTCGGCCCGGTCGGGGGTTGTCGGCGGCGACCGTCAGGGGTGTTGCGGTCGCCGGGAGGTCGTCGACGTGGATCACCGCCAAGTCGGTGTAGGCGTCAGTGCCGACGACGCGGCCCGTCCGCCACGAGCCGTCGCTGAAGCGCGGTTCCACGTCGTCGACGCCCCCGACGACGTGCTGGTTCGTGAGGACGTGGTTGTCCCCGATGACGAAGCCGGAACCGGCACCCATCGCCGGGCCGTCGCGGCCCACGTAGACCGAGACGACGGAGGGACTCACGTCGCGGTACAGCCGTTCGAGATCGATATATCGTGTCATAGGTGGGTGGCCGACACCCGCCGTGTCGGGCACACTTACCTCGGGTAAGTCTCGGGCGTATATGACCACGTCGCGCTGTGGCGTGGGTGACGCTCACACGGCTCAGTTCTCCCGTTTCCGTGTGTTCGCCCCTGGCGCGGTCACGACACTGCGACGGCGAGTTCGGGCGGCGTCGCGGGTTTTTATTACCGCTCCGCGACGAGGGCCATCCGAATGCCTACCCTCGACAAACACGCGGATATGCAGCGACTCGTAGACAGCGGCGTCGTCGCCGTCATGCGCGGCGCGGACGCCGACACGGTCATCGAAGTCGCCGACGCGCTCCAGCAGGGCGGCGTCACCGCACTCGAACTCACCGCCGACACACCCGGCGTGATGGATATGCTCTCGGAGGTCTCGGCGTCGTTCTCCGAATCGGAGACCATCGTCGGCGCGGGAACCGTCCTCGACGCCGAGACGGCCCGCTCGGCACTGCTCTCGGGCGCGGAGTTCGTCGTCTCGCCGACGCTCGAAGAGGACGTCATCGACGTCGCCAACCGCTACGGAAAGCTCGTCGCACCGGGCGTCATGACGCCGACCGAAGCGCTCCGCGGCTACGAGGCCGGTGCGGACTTCGTGAAGGTCTTCCCCGCCTCCTCGCTCGGACCGGGCCATCTGAGCAGCATCAAAGGCCCGCTCGGCCAGATTCCCATCATGCCGACCGGCGGCGTGAGTCTCGACAACGCGGCAGAGTTCATCGACGCCGGCGCGCTCGTCGTCGGCGCGGGCAGCGCGCTCGTCGACGACGACGCCGTCGCAGCGGGCGACTTCGAGGCAATCACCGAGCAGGCCCGGAAGTTCTCCGAAGTCATCGACGAGGCCCGCGACGAGTAACAGCGCGGGGGCGAGTAGAGAGTTAAGCCCCCGGCACGCGACTGCCGGGATATGTCCGGAATCGTCTTCTTCGCGACGGAGCACCACGACGCAGTCGTCGAGTTCTACACCGAGGTCGTCGGCGCGAGCGTCTGGCTCGAACAGCCCGACTGCACGATTTTGAAGTACGACAATCTCCTCGTCGGCTTCTGCGCCCGCGACGAGACCGACGACTGCGGGACGGTGACGTTCGTCGCCGACTCCCGTGCGGGCGTCAACGCGATGCACGAACGCGTCGGCGACGCCGCTCGCGAGGAGCCTCATCTGAACGAGAAATACGACATCTACCAGTTCTTCGCCAGCGACCCCGACGGCCGGACGGTCGAGTTTCAGAGTTTCGAGCACGCGGTCGACGAGGTCTGAGTTACGCGCCGCTCGCGCCGGAGTCGTCGGCGACGTCCGTCGGGTCGCGGCGGCCGTCGTTCGTGGTGTCGTCAGGAGTGTCGTCGTCACTCGCGGTGTCGTCAAGAGTGTCGTCATCGCTCGCAGTGTCGCCAGGAGTGTCGTCGTCGCTCGCGGTGTCGTCAGGAGTGTCGTCCGCGGTGTCCGACGTGTCGGCAGCAGCATCCGTGGTCTCTCCCGCAGCTGCGTCGTCGCCGACGGCTTCGTCTTCGGCTTCGACCGGCCCGACGACCGGCTGTCGCGCCAGCCGCCGCGCCGACCGGCGGTCGGCGACCGAGGTCACCAGCCGCTCTTCCAACTCGGCGCGCATCGACTCGGCTTCGTCGGCCTCGATGTCGACGGCGGCGGCGTCCTGTGCGACGAGCGACAGCGACCCTGCGGTGTCGACCGTGACGGTGGCGACGCGCCACCGACGCTGGAACAGGGTCTGCGAGTCGATGACCGTCTGGATGCGGTAGTAGGGGACGACCTTCGTCTGGCGTTTCCAGAAGCCGTTTCTCGTCACCACGTGCTCGTCGCCGAGCCAGTAGCCGCGGTGTTTCCACTTGTAGTGGGCCGCGACCGGGATGACGGGGAGGACGGCGAGCGTCGCGTACCACGGCACCGTGAGTGCGGCGAGGCTGTCGACGGCGAACAGCACCCCCGTCACGACGCCGAGGACGATGAGGTAGCGTGCGGCGTAGCGTCGGCGGATACGCTTCGGCGGGCGGCTGAACGACGGAGTGCCGAACTGTTCGATATCGTTCGCGAGCGTGAGCACCCGGTCGCGCTCGGCAAGCGGCACGGCGGCCTCCGAGCCGCGTTGGGCACCCTGACCGGGCGCGTAGCCCGCAGTCTCGATGGCCAGTGTCGCGTAGCCGAAGTACCGCTTGAGCGGGTTGTCCTCGATGGTGAGCGTCTGAATCTTGTCGAACGGGATGGAGCCGTCGTACCGCTGGAGCAGGCCGCGTTCGTACTGGAGTTCGTCCTCCGTCCGCGACAGCCGGAAGCCGTAGTAGTTGACGACGGCGATGGCGATGCCCGCGACCCACGAGACGACGAGGATGGCCGCGAGGACGAGTATCGCCCCGACCGCGAGGACGAGTGCCTCGTCGCCGAACGAGAAGAACGACGAGGCGACCGGAATCGACCCCGAGAGGAGGAACGCGAGAATCCCCGGCCCGCGGAGGTCGAACGAGAGCGCGCCGACGACGGCGAGTTCGCGGTCCGAGAGCGCGAACAGTTCCGTCGTCTCTGCCTCCGGCGCGTCCTCGGCCGCACCGCGCTTCAGCCGAGAGATCTCGCCTTGGAGCCGCTTTGCCTCCTCGAAGGTGACGTAGCGGATGGCGGCCTCGGTCTGGCTGCCACCGGCGGTCTCGAAGTCGAGTGCCGCGATACCCAGCACGCGCTGGACCACGTTCCGGCTGATGTCGACGTTCTGGACGCGCCGGAGCGGAATCTCGCGGTTGCGACGCGAGACGACGCCCGACTGGATGTCGAAGCTGTCGGCCGTCAGTTCGTAGTCGTACCGCTGGTAGTACAGCACCTCGTAACCGACGAGTGCCACGACGATGAGACCGAGGAGACCGACGGCGACGAGCGGGCCACCGATACCGCCGAGAAACGACGACGCGCCCGAGAAGAGGATGAACGCGAGCGTGAAGACGATACTCGCGCCCTTCTGGACGGCCTTGTAGGGAATCGAGAGCGGCGAGAGCTTCATACCGCGTCGTCACCCTCGGCCCGGATGGCCAGCCCCTTCAGCCGCTCTTGGAGGTCGTCGGAGCCGTCGGGCGTGAGACCGGGAATCTGGACGTCCGCGCCGCGCGACCCGGCGGTGTAGACCACCGTGCTCGCCAGCCCGAGCATCCGTTCGATGGGGCCGCGGGCGGAGTCGACGTGCTGGATGCGGACGAACGGGACGACCGTCCGCACGCGAGTGAAGACGCCGCGTTCGAGATAGAGCGAGTCGTCACGCACCTCGTAGCCCCAGAGCCGGTAGCGCAGCAGTGCGAGGGCCACCCCGACGACGAGGACGACGACGAACAGCCCGACGGGGACGTAGACTGGCAGTCCGAGCGTCACGCGGTTGAGCAGAAAACTCCCGACGCCGAGGACGGCGGCGAAGATGACCGCCCGGAGTATCCACACCACCCGTATTCGGGGATGCAGTCGGTTCATGTCTCCTGGTTTTGTCGGCGGCAGTATAAGTATCCCGCAGTGGCGGCGCGCCCGCCGGAGTCGTGGGGACGGCTGGGGGTGGAGGGCCGACTGTCGGCGGGGTATGACTGGGTGTCGGCGGGGCGTTGCCGAGTCCCAGCGGAGTGTGATTGAGTGTCGGCGGGGCGTAGCCGGCCCACACCGGTCGCGTCTACGCCACGGCGTCGTCCTGCGCGACCGGGAGTGTCACCGCTCGACGTGTTCGGTGACGGTTCCGAGCGCGGTCCGCCGCTCGATGCGGATGGCACCCGTCTCGCTGTCGAGTTCGATCACGACCGAGGCTGTCGGTCCGCGGCGGCTCGTTGGTTCGGGGTCGTCAGTTGCCATCGCGTCAGCGAACGGGCGACTGCCTGTTAATTATATCGGATATATTATATATTCTGCACGGGAGTGCTCTGACGTCTATTGAGTGCTCCCGAGTCCCTCGAGCACCACCGACCGTCCGGCGACAGGTCCGACCCACTCCCTCACTCGACCCGCCGAATCCGGTCGGCTGTCACGTCCGACCGCTCCGCGTAGTGGACCAGCGGCTCACTCTCGGGTCGCTCGAAGCCGTTGGCCTCGAACAGCGTGTTGGCCCGGATTTCGACCGTCGCCTCCTGCAACGGCCACGGCTCGTGGCGGATGTCGCCGCGGTAGAGCCGCCGTCCCTGCGTGTAGAACCGGTAGTTCTCGACGAGAAACGCCTCCAGCGAGCCGGGTTCGGGGCGGAACACCTCGCCCGTCGGGCGGTAGGTCGCATCGAACCGGGCGGGCGAGACGTTCCGGTGGGTACGCCGGTGGGTCAGCGTCACCGCGTCGCCGAACTCCTCGCCCGCCGTGTCGGCGTCGCCTCGTTCACGGGCGACCCGCATCTCGGCGCGGTAGTACGGGAGGGCGAAGAGCGCGCGAGCGACGGGGACGCCGATGCGGTCGGCGGCGTCGAGGTTGAAGAAGTAGACGCCGCGCTGGCCGCCGTCCTCGGGTTCGACGTAGGTCCGGAGGTTCAGCTCGGGAAACGACAGCCCGATGGGCGACCCCCGCGGCCGGATGTCGGTCATCTCGAAGCCGACGATGCCGAGCCACGCCTGCCCGTCGTCGGTCGCCACGTCGAGCCCGTCGGGCAGCCGCTCGGCGACGAGTTCCGGCTCGACCGGCCAGTGGGCGAACAGCGCGTCGCGCCACGTCATCGTCAGCAGGTCTCGCTGCATACGCGCGCTTAGGAGTCGGAACACTTCCGTGTGACGGCAGCGGCGGCGGTCGAATCAGCTCCGGAAGCGACCGACTGTGACCGTGCGACGATGACTCAAACACCTCTTTGACCCTTGACAACTCTTAACGGGTGAAGTGACGTCTGTGCAGCTATGCCGAGACGAACCAAACTGCTTCTGACGCTGCTCCTCACGCTCCTCGTCGTCACGGCGGGCTGTTCTGCAGGGTCCAACACCGGAGCGAGCGGCGGTGCCGACGGTGGCGATGCGAGCTACGACCAGGCGACGGCTGCGTCGGGCGGTGACGGCGGAAGCGGCACAGGTGGCGACGAGGCTGCCCAGGCCGAGGACGCGTCGACGGCCAGCCAGTCCGGCTCGGTCGCCCGCCGCGAACTCATCAGAACCGGCGAGGTCAGGCTCCGCGTCGACGACTTCGACGCCGCCGAGTCGAACCTCACGGCGGCCGTCGAGGCGCGCGGTGGCTACGTCAGCGACACCAGCCAGGAGGTCCGCGGCTACGACAACCAGACGTGGACGGCCGGGACGCTCGTGCTCCGCGTGCCGAACGAGAACTTCAGTGCCTTCTTCGAGCGCGTGAAGGCCGAGGGCGAGGTCCAACACTCCGAGACCGGGACCGAGGACGTGACGGATCGCGTCGTCGACCTCGAAGCGCGGCTGACGAACCTCCGCGCCGAGCGCGACCGGCTCCGGACGCTCTACGACCGGGCCAACGAGACCGAAGACGTGCTCGCGGTCGGCCGCGAACTCTCGGACACCCAAGAGGAAATTGAGCGGCTCGAAGCCCAACTCCGGACGCTGGAAGGACGAGTCGCGTACTCGACGGTGACGGTCCATCTCACGGAGCCGGAACCCGAGTACGAGCCGCCGGAGCGCGCGGCGTGGTACGACACGAGTGCCGTGACGGCGTTTCTCGAATCCGTCGACGGCGTGGTGACGGTCGCACGCGCCGCGTTCGTCGGCGCGGCCTACGCCGCACCGTACGTCCTCGTGTTCGGTCTCCCGCTCGCGGGCGCGGCGGTCATCATCCGCCGTCGGCGACTGCTCTGAGCCTAGTTCCGAACGGCGTCGAACAGCGCGTCCCGCGTCGCCCCGTCGGCCGCGCCGACGTATATTCCATTCTCTGAGCGGGAGGCGACACCCGCTCCTCGGGCAAGTAACTCACCGGCGTACTGTTCGTAGACGTCCGGATGGAAGCAGACGATGCCCTCCAGCGCGCCGCGAGCGACGAGTCCCCAGTCGACGCAGGGCGACCACGTGGTGACGACGCGCTTGACCCGGTCACCGAGCGCGCGCTCGATCTCGTCGGCGCGGGCCGAGAGCGTCTCGTCGCGGACGGCTGGCAGGCCGACGACGAACGAGACGGTGCCGTTGTCGAGGGCGACGTCGCTTCCCGTTGAGAGTGGGTCGCCATTGACCGTCGCCCCCACGCCGTCGCGGGCGACATAGAGTGTGTCGGGCAGCGGTTCGTAGATGGCCGAGACGACCGGGTCGCCGTCGTGGAGGACGGCCACGGCCGTCGCGAAGGCGGGCAGACCGCTGGCGAAGTTGTTGGTCCCGTCGAGCGGGTCGACGACCCACTCGTACTCGCTGTCGCCCTGTCGGCCCGACTCCTCGCCGTGGAGGGCGTGGCCGGGGAACTCCGCGCGAATCGCGTCGAGGACGCGAGCCTCGGCTTCCCGGTCGGCGACGGCCTTCACGTCGTCCGTGCTGTACTCGGCCTCGACGTGACCCGTCCGGAACTCGTCGGCGAGATAGTCGCCCCCGGCACGGGCCGCACGGGTCGCGACGTCTGCGAGCGCTCGCTGACTCACGCGCTCGGATTCGTTCATACCGTCACCAGTCGGTGGGTTCCTAAGAGCCGTTCGGTCAGCGTCGTCGCGTTCCGCCGGTCTCCGGGGGTCGAGTGTGAAACCCTCGCCGCCAACGAATACCTCTTTTACTGCTCCGCCGAACCCGCCGAGTATGGTCACACTCGGACTCGTGGTGGCGCAGTTCAACGAGAGCGTCACCGGCCCGATGGCGGAGGCAGGCCGCGAGGCCGCCGCCGACGCGGGCGCGGAGATCGTCGAAACGTACGAGATTCCCGGCGTCTACGACGCCCCTCTGGCAGCGGACCGGCTGGCGCGGCGCGACGATATTGACGCCGTCGCCGTCCTCGGTGCCATCGTCACCGGCGACACGAAACACGACGAGGTCATCGCCGACGCGACGGCCCAAGCCCTCACCGACATCAGCTTAGACCGGGACAAACCCGTCGCCTTCGGCGTCTCCGGGCCGGGCATGAGCGGCGCGGAGGCTCGCGAGCGCGTCGACAAAGGAGCGGAAGCGGTTAGTGCCGCCATCGAGATGGTCGAGGTGTTAGCATGAGCATGGAGTTCGCAGACCGTGTCGGACGTGTCGAACCGAGCGCGACGCTGGCTATCAGCGACCTCGCGAGCAAGCTTGAGGCCGAAGGCAAGGACGTCGTCGACCTCTCCGTCGGCGAGCCCGACTTCCCGACGCCCGAGACCGTCATCGAGGCCGCCAAGGACGCGATGGACGCGGGCCACACCGGCTACGCGCCGTCGAACGGCGTGCCCGCGCTGAAGGACGCCATCGTCGAGAAGCTCACCGCCGACGGCATCGACTGCGGCCCGGAGAACCTCATCGTCACGCCCGGCGCGAAGCAGGCACTCTACGAGACCGTCCAGTCGCTCATCGACGACGGCGACGAAGTCGTCCTGCTGGACCCCGCGTGGGTCTCCTACGAGGCGATGGTCAAACTCGCCGGCGGCAGCCTGAACCGCGTCGACCTCGCGAGCCACGACTTCCAGCTCGAACCCGCGCTCGACGACCTCGCCGACGCGGTCTCGGACGACACGGAACTCCTCGTCGTCAACTCCCCGTCGAACCCGACCGGCGCGGTCTACACCGACGCGGCACTCGAAGGCGTCCGCGACCTCGCCGTCGAACACGACATCACCGTCATCTCCGACGAGATCTACGACGAGATTACCTTCGGCGTCGAGCAGACCAGTCTCGCTTCCCTCGACGGCATGGGCGACCGCACGGTCACCATCAACGGCTTCTCGAAGGCCTACTCGATGACCGGCTGGCGGCTCGGCTACATCTGCGCTCCCGAGGCTCTCATCTCGCAGGCGGGCAAGCTCCACTCCCACTCGGTCTCCTCGGCCGTCAACTTCGTCCAGCACGCGGGTATCGAAGCCCTGCAGAACACCGACGACGAGGTCGAAGAGATGCGCGCCGCCTTCGAGGAACGCCGCGATATGCTCGTCGACCTGCTGGCCGAACACGACGTCGACGTCGCCGTCCCCGACGGCGCGTTCTACATGATGCTCCCCGTCGACGACGACGACCAGGCATGGGCCGAGGCCGCACTCGAAGACGCCCACGTCGCGACCGTCCCCGGCAGTGCCTTCGGCGCGCCGGGCTACGTCCGCATCTCCTACGCCGCCAGCGAAGAGCGGCTGCGTGAGGCCGTCGAACGCCTCGCCGAGAACGGTTACTTCTAAGCTGTCGACACGGCGTCGTCTCACCTGACGCCCTCGGCGCGGCTCGTCTCGAATCGTCTCCTACTTCCTCACACTCGCCGGTCACAAGACTTAGTGGCCGACTGGCAGTCTCGACAGCTATGGTCTCCGACGTACTCTCCCTCGCCGGCTTCCTCCTCGGCGTCGGCCTCCAACTCGTCGCGCTGGTCGGTCTCGTCCGATACATCTCAAGCGACGCGACGACCCGCGGGATTCCCTATCCGCGACTGCTGGCGGTCGTCTGCGCGCTGACGCTCGTCCCGCTCGTCTACTACGTCGCCGCGCGCCGTCGACACGGACGAGACTCGCCACCGACCGCCGACGAACGTCGCTCGCTCTTCGCGGCACTCGCGAGTCTGGGGGCGTGGCTGCCTGCGGCCTCGGTCGCCCCACCGGACGTGGGGTCACAGGCACTCTACACCGTCGGCTTCCTTGCCGTCTCCGTGCCGGTCGCATATCTCGTCGCGTTCCGTGACGTGTGGTCTCGTCTCAAATCAGCCGTCCGCTGACTCATTCCCTTACTTCCGCAACGCGTCCACCGGCCGTTCGCTCGCCGCCTTCCACGCTGGATAGAGCCCGCTGAGGACGCTCGTCGTCAGCCCGAAGGCGACGGCAAGAACGAGATAGAGCACGTTGATGGGCTGGAACGTCACCAACACGTCGTTCAGGACGAACTGGTTCAAGGCGAGTCCGGCCGCGAGTGCGAGTGCCGCCCCCACGAGGCCGCCGACGAGTCCCAACAGCGCGGCTTCGAGCAGGATCATCCGAATCACGTCGCGCTTCTGGACGCCGACGGCGCGTAGCACGCCGATCTCCTCGCGTCGCTCGACGGTACTCATCAGCATGACGTTCAGGATACTCACGCCGGCGACAATCAGCGAGATGGAGCCGATGCCGAGGAGGAAGGCGTTGAGAATGCCGAAGAAGACGTTGATTCCCTCGGTGATCGAGCTGAGTTCGAACACCGTGACGCGTTCCTCGCGGCCGTTGAGGCTGTCGCGGATGTTCTCGGCCGCGGCCGACGCCGCCTCGCCGGTCGGCGCGGCGACGACGACCTGCGAGTAGCCGTCCGTCTCGAACTCGCTGGGCGCAACGATGACTGCGTTGTTCGGGTTGACGAGCGTGATGCCGTCGACCTGCGCGAGGACGGCGACGACGCGGTAGGACTTGTCGTCGACGCTGATCGAATTGCCGGCCTGGAGACCGAACCGCTCGGCGAGTCCCGCGCCGACGACGGCCCCTTGACGCAGCCTGTCGGGGGCACGCCCGTCCGTCGCCGTGTAGAGCGCGCCGGGCTGTTCCATCCCGTAGAGCGTCGTCACTGTCCGCTCGTCGCCCCGCGTCACGAGACTCTGCCGCTGTTTGACCGGGACAACCGTCGTCCCGGTCGCCGCCCGTTCGATACGTGTCACGTCACGGTCGGTCAGTTCGACGACGCCCTCGCTGAACGCGGGTGAGACGACGACCTCGTTGCCGATGTCGCCGAGTTCGCCCGTCGCCCCCGCCCGGAGCGTCGTCCCGAACATCCCGAGCGAGGCGATGGCGAAGACACCGATGATGATTCCCAGTGCGGCCAGCCCCGACCGGAGTTGGTTGCGCGAGAGGTTCCGCCGCGCCATCAACAGTGCCGGGAACCGCCGGGCGAGGTCGTCGACGACGCTCACTGCTCGGTCTCTCCCGGGAGTTCGCTCGGGTCGCTCTTGCTCTCTCCTGTCGCTTCGCTCTCGCTCGTCGCCTCGCCGTCTCTCTCACCGCTTGCGTCGTCCGGACTCTCTGCGTCGTCCGAATCCACCGCCTCGTCCGACTCGTCCGTCTCGCCCGACCCGTGGACGTCCCACGCCTGCATCCGGCCGTCGACGAGCGTGATCGTCCGGTCGGCGTACTTCGAGACCTGCGGGTCGTGCGTGACGGCGATGATGGCGACGTCGCGCTCCTCGGTCAGCTCCAAGAACAGTTCGAGGACGCTCCTCCCCGTCTTCTGGTCGAGGTTGCCCGTCGGTTCGTCGGCGAGCAGGATGCGCGGCGAGTTGATGAGCGCGCGGGCGATGGCGACGCGCTGTTTCTGCCCGCCGGAGAGCTCGTTCGGCCGGTGTTCGAGGCGGTCGCCCAGCCCGACGCGCGTCAGCAGTTCCTCGGCCCGCTCGCGGGCGTCGGGGTCGTCGCCGAACAGCGTCGGCATCTCGACGTTTTCCGTGGCCGTCAGCGTCGGAATCAGGTAGAAGTTCTGGAAGACGAAGCCGATAGACCGCTTCCGCTCTTCGGTCTCCTCCTTCTCGGAGAGGTCCGTCACGTCCCGGCCGTCGAGGAAGACCTGCCCCTCGGTCGGCCCGTCGAGCAGGCCGAGCACGTTGAGCATGGTCGACTTGCCGCTGCCGCTGGGTCCCATGACGGCGACGAACTCGCCGGGTTCGGCCGCGAAGTCGATGCCCTTCAGTGCCTCGACGACCTCCCCGCCGGTGTCGTACCGCTTGACGACGTCGCGGAGTTCGATGATGGGTTCTCGTGTCATCGTCGGAGATAGAGGAACCCGCCGGTCGCGAGCACGGCGAGGACGACCAGTCCGCCGCCGAAGAAGACGAGCGGCGACGGGCCGTTCGTGGCCGGTGACGGGCCGCTCGTCGGCTGGCGGTCGTCTATCGGGACCTCGTACACGCTCGTCTGTTCGATACCGTCGGAGAGATACTCGATTCGGATGGGGATGGCCGTCGCGTTCGCGTCGACCGCCGCGTAGAGGTCGAAGGAGACGAAGTCGCTCGCGGGGACGGTCCCGACGAAGTACTCGCGGTACGGCCGCGCAGGCTGGACGCCCGCGCCGGGGACGACGCTCACGATGACGCTGTCGACGTCGCTCAGCCCGACGTTGCTCGCACTGCCGGTGATGTAGAGCCTGTCGCCCTCGCGCTCGTAGTCGACGCCGGTCAACTCGATGCGGCCGGGGTTGGTCCGGTAGGGGACCGTCGTCTCCACGCGGCCCTCGCTGGCACCCGTCTCGTAGTCGACGCGGACCGTCAGGTCGCCCTCGGGGACGTTCGAGACGTTGAACCGGACGCTCCGACTCGACTCGGCCGGAATCGGATCGACCGCACGGCGTGTCACCACGGTCCCGTCGGCGACGGCACTGAGCACCACCCGCGAGAGCGGCGCGTTACCGAAGTTCGTCACGTCGACGAGGACGGGCGGTTCGACGCCGCCCTCGACGACGTTCGCAGCGAGTCCCACGTCCTCACGGAGCGGGTCGGCCGCGAGCGACAGCCGTTCGTCGACGGTCACGGTGTCGCCAGCGGCGGTGGTGTAGCGCAACGTCGCCGTCACCGCCCCCTCGGTCGTGGCCGGACGGACGGTGAAGGCGAACTCCCGCGTCTCACCGCTTGGAATCTGCGGCGCGACGCGGTCGCCGTCGTCGACGGCGACGTTCTCGCCCGCGAGGCTGAGTCGGACGTTCCGCGCGGTCGCATCCTCGCCGTTGGCGACGACGACCGTCGCGGTCGTCTCGGTGCCGACGACCGCGTCGTCGACGCTGATACTCACTTGCGGGCCGCCCTCGCGGACGGTGACGGTCAGCGGGTATCGGAGTTCGATATCCTCGCCGTTGCTCTCGGCGTCGACGACGACACGGAGTCGCTTGACGCCGACCTCTGCGAACTCGCTGGTCAGCGGGATGCGGAGTTCGCCCCCCGGTGCGAGGCTGCCGAGGTTCCGCACGTCGGCGACGTCGTTTCCGGAGATGCGTTCGAGCGTCACCTCGTTGATGGTCAGGCTGGACTGGCTGGCGGCGGCGTTGCGGATGGTCGTCGTGACGGTGAACCGCTCGCCGACGATGGGCTGGGTCGGCGAGACCGTCACGTCGGTGATGGACGCGACGGCCGTTTGGCTCTCGTCGGACTGGGCGGCGACGTCGACGACTGTCGCGGGGACGACGAGACAGAGAACGACGAGGAGGGTGAGGAGACGGGTCATCTGATACCACAGATATGCTCGTCGGCTGGAAATAACTGCCGCGTCGGCTGCCAACGGCCGACACTGGTCCCGAGCCGCACCCCACATCGCAGATTTTCTCGAACCGCGACCGCATCGAACCAGCGAGAGTTTTTATGCGGTCGGGCCACCACAGAGGAGTAATGCACGTCCGGGACCTCCCGCTCCCCGACCCGGTCCTCGACCACTACGAGTCACAGGGCATCGAACGCCTGTATCCGCCGCAGGCGGAGGCCGTCGAGTCCGGCATCACCGACGGCGGCCGACTCGTCGCCGCCATCCCCACGGCCAGCGGCAAGACGCTCATCGCCGAGCTCGCCATGCTGACCGCCGACGGGCCGGGACTCTACATCTGTCCGCTGCGCGCGCTCGCCCGCGAGAAGTACGAGACGTTCTCCGCGCTCCCCGGCGTGAGCGTCGGCATCTCGACGGGCGACTACGACTCGCCGGCCGAGGAACTCGCCGAACACGACATCGTCGTCGCCACGTCTGAGAAGGTCGACTCGGCCATCAGAAACGGCGCGGACTGGGTCGCAGACCTCGCCTGCGTCGTCGTCGACGAGGTCCACCTGCTCGGTGCGGAGGGTCGCGGCCCGACACTCGAAGTGACGCTCGCGAACCTCCAGCGGCGCGCGCCGGGCGTCCAGATCGTCGCGCTCTCGGCGACCGTCGACAACCCCGAGGACATCGCCGACTGGCTCGACGCCGACCTCGTGAAGACGACGTGGCGACCCGTCGACCTCCGGACGGGCGTCTACGCCGACGGACTGGTCGAGTTCAACGACGGAACCGAACTGAGGGTCGACGTGGGGGCTGTCGCGGGCGCAGGCGATGGCACAGGCGGCGACGTCCCCGCCAGCGAGGACGACGAGACGGAGGCCACGGTCGCGCTCGTCGCCGATGCGGTCCACAACGCGGGCGGGCAGTGTCTCGCGTTCGTCCGCTCGCGACGCGAGGCCGAGAACCTCGCGGAGCGACTCGCCCGCGAGGAACTCGGCGACGCCGACACCGTCGCCGCCGACCTCCGCGCCGTCGACGACACTGGAACCGGTCGCCGCCTCGCCGACTGCGTTGAGTCCGGCGTCGCGTTCCACCACGCGGGGCTGCGGAGCACCCACCGCGCGGTCGTCGAGACCGCGTTCCGCAACCGCGACCTGAAGGTCATCTGCGCGACGCCGACGCTCGCGGCGGGCGTCAACGTCCCCGCCCGTCGGGTGGTCGTCCGCGACCAGGAACGCTACACCGGGTCGGCGATGGAGCCGCTGCCCGTCCTCGAAGTCCAGCAGATGTGCGGCCGGGCCGGACGGCCACATCTCGACCCTTACGGCGAGGCGGTGCTCGTCGGCGACGAGCGGTCGAAAGACGAACTTGAAGAGCGGTACGTCGACGCCGACCCCGAAGCCGTCGAATCGAAGTTGCGGGACCGCACGGCCCTGCGGACGCACGTCCTCTCTATCGTCGCGACGGGCTTCGCCGACTCTCGGGAGACGGTGCTCGATACCCTCGAAGCGACGTTCTACGCCCACGGGACGCCCGTCGCGGAGCTGGCCGACATCGTCGAGGCGGTCATCGCCGAACTGGCGGAGATGGGGATGTTGACCGACCACGGCGGGTCGGAGAGTGGGACTGGTGGCGGAGACGGCGACCCCGAACTCGCGGCCACGGTACTCGGCGCGCAGGTGTCGAAGCAGTACGTCGCCCCCGAGAGCGGCGCGCGCATCGTCGACGGACTTCGGACGGCCGTCGACATGGACCCGGCGAACGTGACGGGGCTGACGGTCCTGCAGTTCCTCGCCGATACGCCCGATATGCAGGACACCTATCTCGGCAACCGCGAGCGGGCGGCGATGTACCAGTACGCTCGGGACCACAACGCCGAGTTCACCGTCGGGATGCACGAGGCCGAGACGTTCGAGCGGTGGCTGGAGACGGTCAAGACGGCCCGTATCCTCTACGAGTGGACCGAGGGCGAGTCGATGGAGACCATCGTCGAGACCTACCGTATCGGTCCCGGCGACCTCGAATCGAGAGTCGAACGCGCCGAGTGGCTCCTCGGTGCGGCCGAGGCACTGGCGACGCTCTTGGACCTCGACGTCCCCGAGTTGGCGCGGATACGAAGCCGACTCTAACCCGTGGTCTACGCCGAACTCGGTCTGTTGCTCGTCGGTCTCGTCGCGCTCGTCGTCGGCGCGGAGCGTGCCGTCGCGGCCGCCGCCGACATCGCGCGGTTCTACGGCGTCTCGGCGTTCTTCGTCGGCGTCACCGTCATCTCCGTGGGTACCTCGGTGCCGGAGATGACGACCTCCGTCTACGCCGCCTTCTACGGCGCGGGCGACATCGTCGTCGGCAACATCGTCGGCTCCGAGACGGCCCAGATTACGCTGGCCGTCGGCATCGTCGCGCTCATCTCGCCCATCGTCGCCGAACGGCGGAACGTCCTCGTCTACGGCGGGGCGATGACGCTCGCGATGGTCGTCATGCTGCTCACGCTCGACGACGGCCGCATCCAGCGTTCGGAGGGCTTCCTGATGATGCTCGCGTACGTCAACTTCGTCTACATCCTCTACACCAACGAGGGCGGCGAGGAGATCACCGAAGAGGTCGTCGACGAGGAACTCGAACGGCCGGGACGGTCGCTACCGTGGGTCGTCGCTGGCTTGGCACTCGTCGTCGTGGGCGGTCAGCTGCTCGTGACGAACGGCGTCGCGCTGGCTCGCGTCGCCGGCGTCTCGGAGTATACCATCGGTCTGCTGACGGGACTCGGGACGACCGCACCCGAGATCGTCGTCGCCGGTATCGCGGCCCACCGCGGCGAAGGCGGTATCTCGGTCGGCTCACTTCTCGGCTCGAACATCACGGACCCCGTCTTCTCGCTCGGCGTGGGCGCGCTCGTCGCCGACGTCGTCGTCACCGACCTCGCGGCCCTCTCGGGAACGACGACCTACATGCTCGCGGTCTCGCTCGTCGTCATCGGGCTTCTCTACTGGCGACAGGGAATTTCAAGACGGATGGCACTCGTCTGTCTCGCGCTCTACGTCCCGAGTGTCGTCCTCTGAGGACAGTCGACATCGGACGACAGTTCTGCCCGCCGATTTATCTGCCTCGGTAACGTATCCCACGCTATGTCCGGAATCACGTACGAGGACTTCTTGGACCTGTCCTACACGCCGACCGAGACCGACCTCGTCTGTACGTTCCGCATCGCCCCCGCCGACGGGATGAGCATGGAGGCTGCGGCGAGCCGCGTCGCCTCCGAGAGTTCCAACGGCACGTGGGCAGCCCTCCACATCGACGACACCTTCACCGACATGGGCGCGACCACATTCGCAATCGACGGCGATACCATCAAAGTCGCCTACCCCGCGGGCCTGTTCGAGGCCGGCAATATGCCGCAGGTGCTCTCCTGTATCGCAGGGAACATCATGGGGATGAAAGCAGTCGACACCATCCGGCTGGAGGACTGTGAGTGGCCCGAAGCCATCGTCTCGGGCTACCGCGGTCCCCAGTTCGGCTCGGGCGTCCGGAGCGAGATCTTCGGCGTCGAGGACCGGCCCATCCTCGCGACCGTCCCGAAGCCGAAGGTCGGTCTCTCGACGGCCAAACACGCCGAGGTCGGCTACGAGGCGTGGGTCGGCGGCGTCGACCTGCTGAAGGACGACGAGAACCTCACCGACCAGCCGTTCAACCCCTTCTCGGACCGGCTGACCGAGAGCCTCGCCATGCGCGACAAGGCCCAAGACGAGACGGGCGAGGTCAAGAGCTACCTCGTCAACGTCACCGCCGAGACGAACGAGATGCTCGAACGCGCCGACGAGGTCGCCTCGCAGGGCAACGAGTACGTCATGGTCGACGTCGTCACCTGCGGCTGGGCGGCCGTCCAAACGCTCAGAGAGCGGTGTGAGGAACTCGGCCTCGCCATCCACGCCCACCGCGCGATGCACGCGGCCTTCGACCGCCTGCCCGACCACGGCGTCTCGATGCGCGTCCTCGCACAGGTGTCGCGGCTCTGTGGCGTCGACCAGCTCCACACCGGGACGGCGGGACTCGGCAAACTCGCGAACGAGGACACCGTGGGTATCAACGAGTGGCTGCGCTCGGACCTCTACGGCATGACCGACGTGCTGCCGACCGCCTCGGGCGGCCTCCACCCTGGCCTCGTCCCGGCGTTGATGGACGCGACGGGCACCAATATGTGCATCCAGGTCGGCGGCGGCATCCACGGCCACCCCGAGGGGACCCGTGCGGGTGCGGCCGCGTTCCGACAGGCCGTCGACGCGACGGTCGCGGGCGTGCCGATGGACGAGTACGCCGCGGACCACGCCGAACTCGCGACGGCACTGGAGAAGTGGGGGACGGAGACGCCACGGTAGACTGTCGCGTATACCCACAATCCGACGATTTTTGAGGGGATACCCGTTTGTGAGCGTATGGTCTCGGTCTCCGCGAAACAGCAGCGGTACGCCGTCGTCGGCCTCGCCCTCCTCCTCGTGTTCAACCCGTTCTACCTCGACGGGGTGCTCCACTTCGACGACCCGAACCGCTACGAGTACCACGCCGCAGCGGTGGAGTTCAGAGACGACGGCACGCCGGACCTCCCACTGGATCTCTACGGCCGCAGCCTCGACGACGAGATGGCCTGTTTCCTCACGGAGGACCGGGGCTGCGCGCTCGAACAGCACGTTCTCGACCACGGCGGGTCGATTCCGACGGACGAGGACCGCCCCTACGCGACCTACGACTACGTCTACGTCGACGGAGCGTTCTACTCGGTCGAGTACACGGGGACCGACGACGGGGCTCGAATGCACCTGAACGAGACGACGCGCGAGACCGCACTCGGTGTCGTCTCGGAGCCACTGGCCTTTGCTTCAGACGGCGCGCAAGAAGTCGTCCGCGACGGCCCGGTCACCCGCCGGACGGCCATCCCCGACGCGTACCAGCTGCTCGTCGACGACGGGAACTACTACGTCGTCTACGCCGAGGAGGGGCGGTTCTACGGCGAGGACTCCTTCGAGCGGCGACGGGGAACCGGAACGGCCATCGAGACGGCCATCTCGGCCGTCGGCGTCCTCGTCGGTCTCGGACTGTGGACCGTGGTCACCGGTCGCCGCTAACGCGCGTCTTCGACCGCCGCTCGAACCTCTTCCGTGAGTTCGTCGAAGTCGGGGTTCTCGTCACCCTCGCGGACCCACGCGTACGTGACGACGCCGTCGGTGTCGACGACGAACGTCGCTCGTTCGGCGACCTCGACCATCCCGTACATATCCTCGAGGACGGCGTCGTACTCGTGGATGACCTCGTGGTCCCAGTCCGAGAGCATCGGGAAGTTGAGGTTCTCCTGCTGAATCCAGATGTTCTGTGCGAACGGGAGGTCGACGCTAAGACCGTAGACCTGCGCGTCGAGGTCGTCGAACAGATGCATCGTGTCCCGGAGCGCGCACATCTGGTCCGTACAGCCGCTGGTGAACGCCGCGGGATAGAACGAGAGGACGGTCGGCCCGTCGGCGACGGCGTCGCTGAGGGTAAACGGTTCGAGGTCGTTGTACGCGTCACCGCCCGCTTTCGGGACGGTGAAGTCTGGTGCGGTGTCTCCGATGTCGACCATATCTCTCACTGGGGCGGTCGGTATTTCACGGTTCCCCCGACGGGACTCGCCGTCTGCGTCGACTACTGGCCCGATTCCAGCCACGGCTCGGTCGTCTGCTCGCCGAACAGTTCGCGCATGAGCATGACGATGCTCTCCGGCGGGAACTGGCCGCGTTCGGTGACGATGGCGTCGATGTAGCGCGGCGGCGTCACGTCGAAGGCGGGGTTGACGACCGTGGGGTCACCGATGGCCGCTTTCTCCTCGGGCGAGATGATCTCCGACTCGTCGCGCATCTCGATGTCGACGCTCTGGCCGGTCAGCGTCCCCGGATGCAGTTTGAACGTCTGGGCGGCGACGACGACGGGCGTTCCTCTATCTCTCGCGTTGACGGCCAGCCCGCTCGTCCCGATCTTGTTGATGACGCTGCCGTCGGCGGCGATGGAGTCGGCTCCAACCATCACGTGGTCGACGTCGTTAAGATACCGCCGGGCCGCGCTGTCGACGATGAGCGTCACGGGGACGCCGAGTTCGTGCAGCCGTTCGGCGGTGATGTGGCCCTGGTTCCGCGGGCGGGTCTCCTTGACGATGGCCGTCAGCTCCTTGCCCTGCTCGACGGCTGCTTCGACGCACGCGAGCACGGCCGTCGAGTGGCAGTGGGTCATGATGCGGTCGCCGTCCTTCAGGCGGTTGGCACCGACCGCGCCGAGGTCCGTCTGCGACCGTTCGAGCCGGTCACAGAACCGGTCGGCGGCAGCGACAGTGTTCGAACGAAGGTCCTCGACCGTCGCGCCCTCCATCCCGTGGAGGACGTATCGGAGGGCGTTCGGGAGGCTGACCGCCGTCGGCCGGGTGTCGTGGAGGGCGCGTGCGGCAGCGCGGAGTTCGGCGCGGAACGTCTCGGGCGTCTCGGCCTCGCTCTCGACCGCCTGCGTTCGGAGGGCTGAGGCCGCGGCGTCGGCGATCTTCGCCGCGCCCCGAATCTCCATCGTCCCGATGTCGTCGGCGACGCGCCGGACCTCGGGACGAACCCGAATGTGCGGGTCCATGACACATTCTACGACGCCGAGGCATAAAAACCGGAGCCCGATGTTCACACCCGCTCGACCAGTGCCTCGTCCCGGCTCCGCACCCGGACCGCCTCGCTCTTGTCGACCAACCGCTCGGCATCCGTCAGCTTCTCCGCGCTCTCGGCGTGGACGGTGAAGAGGGGGTCGCCGGGGACGATCTCGTCGCCGACGCGACAGTGGAGGACCATCCCGGCCGCCTTGTCTCGCGGCGCGCCCGCCCGCCGGGCAATGTCGCTCACGAGGCGGTTGTCGACGTGGGTGACGACGCCCGCGCGGTCGGCGGCGACGGGGAGTTCGTGACGGCCGGGGACGAGGTCGTCGACGGTCACGTCGGGGTCGCCGCCCTGCGCAGCTAGGATGTCACGGAACGTCGCGAGTGCCCGTCCCGAGTCGAGAATCTCGGCCGCCTCGCCGCCACAGCCACAGCTCTCGAGGAGGATGTCGGCCAGCCGGAGGCTCTTCAGTCGCAGTTCCTCGGGACCGTTTCCGGCGAGCGTGTCCAGCACGTCCCGCGCTTCGAGAACCGGACCGATACCGCGGCCGATGGGCTGGGAGCCGCGCGTGATGGTACACTCGATGTGCATCCCGAGATGGTCGCCGACGCGTTTGAAGTCCTCCGCGAGTTCGCGGGCCGCCGCGAGGCTCTCGACTTTCGCCCCCTCGCCGTAGGGGACGTCGATGACGATGTGCGTCGACCCCGCGCTCTTCTTCTTCGAGAGGACCGAGGCGATGATCTGTCCCGGGGGGTCGATAGAGAGCGGCGTCTCCGCGCGGATGATCTTGTCGTCGACGGGCGAGAGGTTGACCGAGCCGCCCCAGACGAGACAGCCGTTCGTCTCCGTGACGATCTCCTTGATCTCGTCGAGCGAGAACTCCACGTCGCAGAGCACTTCCATCGTGTCGGCCGTCCCCGCGGGGGAGGTGACCGCCCGCGAGGAGGTCTTGGGAATCTTGATACCCGCGGCGGCGACGATGGGGACGATGATCGGCGTGACGCGGTTGCCCGCGACGCCGCCGATGGAGTGTTTGTCGGCGACGACGGCGTCGTCCCACTGGATGGCGTCGCCGACCTCGGCCATGCACTCCGCGAGATACATCGTCTCCTCCAAGGAGAGCCCGTTGGTGTACGTCCCCGTCACGTACGCGCCGAGTTCGACGTCCGAGAGGCGGTCCTGTTTGATGTCGAGGACGATTCTGTGTAACTCGTGTTTGTCCAACTCGATGTCGTCGAGTTTCTTCTTGATGTAGTGGACGGCGTTGGGCTGTGGCGCGGGAATCACGTCGACGTCGCCGGTGACGTAGCCGAGCCGTCGCGTGACGCCGAGCGTCCCCGGCTCGACCAGCTCGTCGGTGAACTCGACGATGCCGATGGCCGTGCGGCTGTCGTATTCGATCTGAATCCGGTCGAGCGGGTGGACGCCGAGTTCGGCGGCGTCGACGGTGTTGAGGAGGACGGTCGGCGCGCGCGAGCCGATGTCGATATACTGGGCGGCCAGCTTCATGCGAGACATAGTCTGTCGATGTATAAATACTTCCCCGCGAACCGTCGAATTCGCGAAAAGCCCATGCACCAGGCTAGTGTCGTCCGTTTCTCGCCCAACGAGAACCACGCTCTCTTTATATGCTGTCACCGGGCGTCGTCTCATCTGTACAAGGTGAACAAGATGAGCACTAACACATTCCAAAGCAAGATCGGCGGTCTGACTGTCACCGGGAAAGCCCACAGCCTCAGTGCGTGGTTCGTCCTCGCACTCCGGCTCATGATGGGGTTCGCGTTCACGTACGCTGGCGTCGAGAAGGTCCTCGGCCCGGAAGCGTTCAACGCACGCGGCTACCTCATGTTCGCCGTCCCCGAGAACGGCGGCCCGGCCGTCGGCTTCCTGCAACTGTTCGCGACGAACGACCTACTCCTGGCCTTCGTCAACGTCGCCGTTCCGTGGGGTGAACTCGCCATCGGACTGGCACTCGTCTTCGGCGTCCTGACCCGCTTTGCGGCGTTCTGGGGTGCCGTGATGATGCTCATGTTCTACCTCGGGAACTGGGACGTCGCCCACGGCGTCATCAACGGCGACTTCACCTACATGCTGGTGTTCCTCGCCGTCGCCGCCTTCGGTGCAGGCCGCATCCTCGGTCTCGACAGCTACATCGAGCAGTACGAGATCGACGGTGAACCGCTCATCGAGAAATACCCGATGCTCGACTACGTCCTCGGGTAAACCACCCGAGGGGTCGACACGGGTCCGCGCCGATCCGTTCGACGCCGCGCCGATCTGTTCGACGCAGCCGCTGTGACGTTTTCTCCGGCCAAGTGCCGACGTTTTTGATTCCGAAGTCACTCCGATGCTTCCGACCGCTGAGTCACTGTTTTCGCCTCGCACCGTCTCCCCCGAGGTCAAATCGTCGCTGCCGAGGACACTGTCACTCGGCGTACAGCGAGTAGAAGATGACGACGAACCCGAACAGGGTGAGAAGCGAGTCCATCAGGATGCTCGTCGTGAGCTCGATGTTGAACACCTGGTCGAGCACGCCACCGAGCAGCGAGCCGAGGGTGACGATACCGAAGCCGATGGCGAGCAGCTTCAGTGCCTGCGCGCCGGTCCGGCGGTAGGCCTTGTAACTGAAGAACGTGATGAGCCCGCCGAGGACGAGGATGCCCGTCTTGGCGACGACGATGGCCGTCGCGATGGTCGTACTGGCGACCATCAGGTCTGCCTCCTGACTTCGGCCCACATCGAGGCGAGGCGGTCCTCCGGTGCCCCGGCCTTCAGTTCGAGCGTGACGTCGAAGCTCCGGTCCTCGGCGAGCGCGATGGTGACCGAGTCGAACGCGACCCCGTAGCGGGTGGTGTGGTGGCCGTCGGTCCGCAGTTCGGTCGACTCGACCAGCAGTCCGGCGTCGGTCAGACTGTCCAGTTTCCGGTACGTCGTCGAGAGCGGCACGTCACAGGCGTCGGAGAGTTCACTTGCAGTCATCGGTTCGGAGAGTGCTCGAATCATCGCCCGTGAGGGCGGGTCGTCGAGTGCGTCGAGCACGGACTGGAGGTCCGCTTCGTCCTTGGGGGACTGCTCACGCAACATTGTCGGCACGTTGAAACGCAGGCCTGCTAACTGTTGCGGTCAGCCGGAGGCGTCCCCGTTTGTCACTTTCGGCCGCTCTCCTCGGCGTTCGCCCGGTCGTAGGCGTGTGCGTTCCGCAACTCGCCAGCCCGAGCCAACACCGACGGCGTCCGACAGACACCTGACTCACCCGCCGCCTGCGGTACGGTGCAGTTGTTACAGTTCTCACAGACCGCACGAGTGTCGGCCGCCACCGACCCCTCCTCGTCCAAGAGCCGCGCTGGCAACTCGGGTTCGGCGTAGAAGGGCCGGGCCATCCCGACCATGTCGCAGTCACGTCCCAACAGCTCGTCCATCTCGCCGCGCTCGCGGATGCCTCCCTCGGCGAGCACCGGCACGTCGACCCGCTCGCGGACCTCGCGACACAGCCCGGCGTTCCACGCAGGCTCGAAATCGTACCACAGCGACTCGACCCAGTTGCCGAGTGCGACGAGCGCGGCACGGCCCGTCCCGCCGAAGCTCTCGGCGTAGCCGTCGCGGAACCGCTCGTCGCTCCACGCCCGCGCCGGAAACTCACCCTTGACGATGCTCATGTCCCAGAATACGGAGCCGGTGACCGGAACGAGCGCGTCGTAGCCGACGTCGGCCAGTCGCTCGCAGATTGTCACCGCCTCCGCTCGGCCCAGCCGCTGCCGGACGAACGGCGGTGCCGACGTCTCGGCGGGCACCTTCGTCATCAAGGGGACGTCGCCAGCGCGTTCCCGGATCTCGTCGTGGACGACTTCGAGGAAGCGGACGCCGTCGCCGAACTCGTCGTCGCGGCGGTTGTAGAAGGGCGAGAGGAACTGGTGGACGATGCCCATATTCGCGCCCGCGAGATGGACGATGTCGTAGCCTGCGTCGACGGCGAGCGCGGCCGACCGGCCGAAGTCGGCGGCGAGTTCGTAGACCTCCTCCGTGCTCATGACGTGAGCGTCGTACGCGAGGAACCCGGCCCGGTCGAGCAGGCGGAGCAGTCGCGGCGGCCGGGAGACGGCGAGCTGCTGGAGGTCGGGATGCTCGCGCCGGTAGGCGGCGTGCCACGTCTCCATGCTTCGCAGGCCGCCGTGTTCGAGTTGGATGGCGATTGTGCTCCCATGGCGGTGAATCGCGTCGGTGAGTCTCCGGAGGTCGGCGGCGAAGTCTGCGTCGGCGAGGGCGGTCATGTTCGGTGCGGCACAGCCCCCCTCCGCGCGGACGATGGTCGCGCCCTGACAGACGAGCCCCGCGCCCGCCTTCGCGGCGGGTTCGAGGTCGGCGACGAGCGTGTCCACTGCGTCGGGACCGTTGCCAGCACATTCGAGCAACGGGGCGCGGTAGAGGCGGTTCGGGACGTGGACGCCACCAACGACGAGCGGGTCTTCCAGCCGCGGCATGGTCGGTCGTCGGCCGCAGAGAGCAAAAGCCCACGCCCCGCGGTAGCTCGATTCACACCAAGTTTCAAGCCGTGACTCGCCGAACGGCTGGCAATGTCACAGGCTGAACCCTTCCGCTACGACGCCGAGGTCAAGCCCGGCGAGGTACGTCACATCCGCTACGAGATAAGCGAGACGTACATGGGCGACCCCGTCGAGATTCCGGTCACCGTCGTCAACGGCGAACACGCCGGGCCGACCGTCTGCATGACCGCGGCCCTCCACGGCGACGAACTCAACGGCGTGAAGGTGCTCCAGGAGGTCGCCGACGCGTACGACCCCGCTGAGATTCACGGCACACTCGTCTGTATCCACGTCTGCAACGTCCCCGGCTACCTCGCCCAGCAGCGGTACATCCCCATCTACGACCTCGACCTCAACCGCTCGTTCCCCGGCAAGGAGCAGGCGAACACGGCCGAGCGGATGGCGAACGTCATCTACAACCGCTTCGTCAAGCAGTGCGACGTCGCGCTCGACTTCCATACGTCGACCCGCAACCGGACGACGATGTACCACGTGCGCGCCGACATGGCGAACCCGGAGGTTGCCCGCGTCGCCCGGGCGTTCGGCGCGAACGTCATCCTGTCGGGGGAGGCCGACGCCGGGTCGCTGCGGACCGTCGCCACCACCAACGGGACGCCGACCATCACCATCGAGATGGGCCGCGCCCACCGCTTCCAGCCCGCGCTCATCGAGCGAGCACTGGAGGGTGTCGAGAGCGTGCTGGCGGAGTTCGGTGTCCTCCCCAACGAACCGGTCATCTGGCCGGGCTGGACGCGGGTCATCGACGCCGAAGCCGAGAAGACCTGGCTCCGCGCGGACCGCGGCGGCCTCGTCGAGATGCAGTACGGCCAGGTCCCACTCGTCTACAAGGGCGACACCATCTGCACAATCTCGGACCACTTCAAAACAGAGGAGAAACGGATCGAGGCGCCCTTCACCGGTCTCGTCGTCGGCGTGCTCCAGAACCCGGTCGCCGCGCCCGGCCATCCGCTGTGTCACCTGGTCGGCGTCGACGACGCGACGCTGGCGGAGATCGAACGCGAGATCGAGAACGGCGAGTTCTCCGAGCGGCCCTGGGCCTGAACGCCAGTCAGCGACGGACTTCCGGACCACCCTCGCTCGCGGTCTCGACGGCGACGTCGTCGGCCCCGACCTCCTCGTGGGTGTGGTGGTAGAAGCGGAGTCGCGGTGCCTCGGCTCCCGCGACCGGCTCGAAGCAGACCCGGCGGTACATCCTGTTGTCGAGGAGGTTTACCATGACCCCGGCGTCGTGTTCGGAGACCGAATCGTAGGCGACGTCACACACCGGACAGACCTCGGCTGCGTCCGCAGGGACTTCCATCAGCCGTCACTTGGCCGCCGGAGACAAAACGTTGCTGTCGGCGGAAGTCCGCGACCGTCGACGACTCGCCCCGAACATTCGAAAACCGGTGTGTGGCTGCCCGGCGAACAGCCGTCGGCGACGCCGGAACACAAGAGTTGTAACGTCCGGTAGAGCACAGAGTCACATGAGCACGGACGACAGGGTCGGCTCGCGCTTCGCCGACCGCACGGCCCTCGCGGTCGTCGGCGTCACCCTCCTCGCCCTCGTCGCCCGACTCGTCGGCCTCGGCACCCGCATCATGCACTGGGACGAGGGACGAGTCGGCTACTGGATCCTCCGCTACCACGAGACGGGCGAGTTCTACTACCGGCCGATCATCCACGGTCCCTTCCTCCCAATCGTCAACGACTACGTCTTCACCTACCTCCCACCGACCGACTTCAGCGCGCGGCTCGTCGTCGCGCTCGTCGGCGGTCTCCTCCCGCTGACCGCGCTGCTCTTCCGCAGTCGCCTCCGGAACTCCGAGACCGTCGCGCTCTCGCTGTTTCTCGCGTGTAACCCGCTTTTCGTCTACTACTCGCGGTTCATGCGGAACGACATGATCGTCGCGGCGTTCTCGCTGGCCGCGCTGGGCTTCTTCGTCTACGGCTACGACCGCGGCGACCTCCGGTATCTGTGGCCCGCCGGAGCCGCGCTCGCACTCGGCTTGACGTCAAAAGAGAACGGACTGCTCTACATCGTCTGTTATGCGGGTGCGGCGTTCGTCCTCTTCGACCACCGACTGCTCCGGCGCGCGCAGGCCGGGACGTCGGTCAAACAGACACTCCGCGACTACTCCGTCTCCGCGAAGACGGGGCTGAGTTCGTGGGCCGGCGACGTCAAGACCGGGCTGTTCTGGGCCGGGACGCACACCGTCGGCGGCGTCGTCGCCTTCCTCCTCGTCATCGTCTTCTTCTACGCCCCGCGGCCCGACCTCTGGCAGGCGTTCGGCGACCCCGCACTGTTCCTCGACGTCGTCGACCGAGCGACCGTCGGCGCGTGGCAGGAGTTCTACGGCCAGTGGGCCTCCGGTACCCACCAGACACACGACTATCTGCCCTATCTCTTCGACATCCTCGAGACGATGGTCTACGGCGCGGGCGTCCTCTCGGTCTTCGCGCTCGTCGGCGTCGTCGTCGACGGCTACACTTCCGGGCGGTCGCGCGACCTCGTCGCCTTCGCGACCTACTGGGGAATCGCGAGTCTCATCGGCTACCCCGTGGCGACGGACATCCAGGCACCGTGGGCGGCCATTCACATCATCGTCCCGCTGGCCATCCCGGCCGCCGTCGGTGCGGGCTACGTCTACCGGACGGCCCGCCAGTCGGTCGCACTCGAGGACGCCGTCGGCACGGGAATCGCCGCATTGGTCGTCCTCTCGGCGGTCGTCGGCGTCGCCGGAGCCAACGTCGCCTACGTCGACAGTGCCGACCGGGAGAACACGGAGGTCCTCCAGTGGGCACAGCCCGAGAACGACCTGAAGGACACGCTGGAGAAGGTCCGGCGCGTCTCACAGGCCAACGAGGGCGAGGACGTGCTGTTCTACGGGACCAAACATCCCCGGACCGGCAGCGTGTTGTTCTACGTCGAAGACGAGTCGAACCCGCTGGCCGGGCCGAACTGGCACAGCCGACTGCCGCTGCCGTGGTACACCGAACGCTACGGCGCGAACGTGACCAGTACGCCCCCGGAAGTTACGGCGACTGAGATGGCACAGGACGCACCGCCGGTGGTCGTCGCCTACGACTGGAACCGCTCGGAACTCGAATCGGCACTCCCCGGCTACACGGTCTACCAACACGACTTCAAGCTCTGGAACGAGGAGATCGTCGTCTTCGTCGACGAGTCACAGCTCCCCGCTGAGCAGGCGAGCGTCCGGGAGCCTGCCGGCCAGCAGTTCGACTCGCGCCGCCTCGACGCACGCGCCGTGGTCTGACACCGGCACATTCGTTCTCTCGTCCGGAGACGTCTTCCGACGGCCAAGATACGCACGTTCTCGCATAGCTCGGCACAGTGGGTGGTAACTCTTATGCAGGTTCGTCCGAAACGGCCGACCGTGACAGCCACCGTACCCGGCCCGACGCTCGGCGTGGTCGGCGGCGGACAGCTCGGACGGATGTTGGCCGAGGCGGCCGCTCCGCTCGGCGTCGAAGTCGTCGTCCTCGACCCGACACCCGACTGCCCGGCCAGCCTCGTCGCCCGCGACCAAGTCCTCGGGAGCTTCGACGAGGCCGACGCCGTCCACGACCTCGCTGCCCGCGTCGACGCCCTCACCTTCGAGATCGAACTTGCGGACCCCGACGTGTTGGAGGAAGTCAGCGAGGAGTACGACATCCCCGTCCACCCCTCGCCCGACACCCTGCGGATGATTCAGGACAAACTCGTCCAGAAGGACACGCTCGGCGAGGCGGGCATCCCCATCCCCGAGTTCCGGCAGGTCGACGACGCCGACGACCTCCGCGACGCCGTCGAGGAGTTCGGTGCCGTGATGCTCAAAGCCCGCACCGGCGGCTACGACGGCCGCGGCAACGTGCCCGTCACCTCGGTCGACGAGGCCGAAGACGCGCTCGCCGACATCGGCCACGCCCCCGCGATGGCCGAGGCGTTCGTCGACTTCGTCCGCGAGGTGTCGGTCATCGGCGTCGTCGGCGACGACGAGACCCGCGTCTTCCCCCTCGGCGAGAACGTCCACGAGGCGGAGATTCTCCGCGAGACAGTCGTCCCGGCCCGCACCAGCGACGCCGTGACCGAACGCGCGAAGGAGGTTGCCTACGACGTGCTCGACCAGTTGGAGGGGCGCGGGGTGTACGGTATCGAACTCTTCGAAACGAGCGGGTCGCCACGCGACTCGGACCCGTCGAGCGGGCAGGGCCCGCGAGACAGCGGCGGCGAGATTCTCGTCAACGAGATCGCTCCTCGTCCTCATAACTCCGGCCACTGGACCATCGAGGGCGCGATGACCTCCCAGTTCGAACAGCACGCCCGCGCCGTCCTCGGCTGGCCGCTCGGGTCAACCGCCCTCCGCGCGCCGACGGTGAGCGCGAACATCCTCGGCGATATTGAGGAGAACCAGCCCGCCGAACTCCACGGTGTCGACGGCGTCCTCGCTGCCGACGGCGTGAGCCTCCACTGGTATGGCAAACACGAGGTGCGGCCCCTGCGAAAGATGGGCCACATCACCGCCGTCGGCGACGCGGAGAGCCTCGCCAGCACCGACGGCCACGACGTCGCCGACGGCGGCGGCGACACGGGCGGAAACGACGTCCCCGACGTCGCCGTCGACGACCTCCTTGCAGCGGCCCGCGACCACATCGACTCACTGACGTTCGACCCATGACAAGCGTTCAAGACCTCATCGACCGACTGGAAGCAGAGGCAGCGGCAGACAGAGACCCCGAGACGACGCCCGACGTGGGAATCATCATGGGGTCCGACTCGGACCTCGACGTGATGTCGGGGGCTTACGACGCCCTCGAGGAGTTGGGCTTCGCCGAACAGACCGACTTCGACGACCCGCCAGAGGAACGGTTCACGTACGAGAGCTACGTCGTCTCGGCGCACCGGACGCCCGAGCTGATGTACGCCTACGGAGAGACCGCCGAGGCCCGCGGACTCGACGTCGTCATCGCCGGTGCGGGCGGCAAGTCGGCGGACCTGCCGAACATGACCGCCTCCATCGCCTATCCCCTTCCCGTGATCGGCGTGCCGGTGCAGGAGAAGTCCGTCGACTCGGTCATCGGGATGCCGACCGGCGCGCCCATCGTCGCCGTCGACGCGGGCAAGTCGTTCAACGCGGCGTTGTCGGCGGCGCAGGTGTTGGCCCGACAGCACGACGAGGTGCGGGCGGCACTCGTCGAGTACCACGAGGATCTCGTCGGTGGCGTCGCCGAGGTCTCGCGCGACCTCCACGACCTCGGCCACGAGACGTTCCGTGAACGTCGGTAAGACGGCTCTGAAGTAGTGTCTATCCCACCCCCGTCGGTCCCCTTCAGCCCCCTCATCTCTCGACTGGACTGACTGTTTCTCGCAGCGACGTGTGAAGACCGTCGAGATAGCGGCCGAAGCCGCCGTAATCGCCCAAACGGGGAAGAATCAACGCTTATAGGGAAGCGCTTCTAACCCCCGCACGTTACGGAGAACCCGGTATGAATCCATGGATAGCTGTCGGCGCATTAGGGGTAGTCAGTGTCGGAATTCCGCTCGGTATGATGGCGGTTTCGGCGCTGCTCCGTCCGAGTGTGCCAGAACAAGGTAAAAGCGCCATCTACGAGTCCGGTGAGATTCCGACGGGAACGGCGCGCATCCAGTTTAACATCCAGTACTACATGGTTGCGCTGCTGTTCGTCGTCTTCGACATCGAGACCGTCCTCATCTTCCCGTGGACGGTCATCTATCGCTCCGCGCTGGAGCAAGGAGCGAGCCTCTCGCAGGTTCTGCTTCCGATGCTCGTCTTCGTCGGAATCCTCGTCGTCGGTCTCGTGTGGGCATGGCGTAACGGCGCGGTCAAGTGGGTCGCAAGTCCCCTGGCCGAGCGTCGAAAGACAGAGAGACAAACATGAGTAGTCAAGACAAGCCATTCGTTACGGACGACTCGAAAGTACTGACCGACACCCGGGACGCCCGGATGGCCGGTCAGGACAACCGGTTCAACTCGAAACTGCGTGAGGCATTCGGCTCTTCGCCGTTCATACTCACGAAGTTCGACAAGTTCATGAACTGGGTCCGCGGGTCCTCGATGTTCATGCTGCAGTTCGGGATCGCCTGCTGCAGTATCGAAATGATGCACACCTACGCCGTGAAGCACGACCTCGACCGCTTCGCGGCAGGTGTCCCCCGTGCGTCGCCGCGACAGGCGGACGTCATCATCGTGCCCGGGACCATCGTGTCGAAGTTCGCGCCGCGTATGAAGCGCGTCTACGACCAGATGCCCGAACCCAAGTTCGTCATCGGGATGGGTTCGTGTACCATCTCGGGCGGCCCGTTCCAGGAGGGCTACAACGTCGTCAAGGGCGCAGAGGAGGTCATCCCGGTGGACATCCACGTCCCCGGCTGCCCGCCGCGCCCGGAGGCGCTGGTCTACGGCGTCGCAAAGCTGCAGGAACGCATCGCCAACGGCGAGTCGAGCCCGGTCACGGTCAAGCCGTACGAGCTCGAACAGTTCGGCGACCTCTCTCGTGACGAGATCGTCGACGAACTCGCGAAAGAGATCGACGAGGACGACCTCGTCATGCGTTACAACTGGGCTGATTCACCATGAGCCTCGAAGAACCACAGGACCCCGAGCAGGCCGCCCTCGAAGGGCAGTCACTCGGCGACGAGATCGCAGACCTGCTCGGCGAACACGTCCTCGCCCGCGAAGAGCATCTCAACGCGCCGGGCTTCGTCATCCGGCCGGACGAGGTGCAGGACGTCCTCTTCACCCTCCGCGACGAGGCGGGGTTCGACCACCTCTCCTGCGTCACGGCCGAAGAGCGCGAGGACCGCTACGAGTCCATCTACCATCTGAAGAAGTACGACGACCCCACGCAGGAAGTGAGCGTCGTCGTCCCGACGGACAAGGAGAACCCCGTCAGTCAGACGGCCGAACCGGTCTACCGGACGGCCGACTGGCACGAGCGGGAGGCATACGACCTCGTCGGCATCGAGTACGAGGGCCACCCCGATCTGCGTCGCATCCTCCTTCCGGAGACGTGGCAAGGGCATCCCCTCTCGATGGACTACGAGCAGGACCGACCCCAGGTCGTCCCGCTCCGTGAGAACGCCAACCCCCTGCACGAGGACCACACGGGCGAGGGCGGCGACACGATGTTCCTCAACATCGGGCCGCACCATCCGGCGACCCACGGTGTGCTTCACCTGAAGACGACGCTCGACGGCGAGCAGGTCGCCGACGTCGAGTCCGACATCGGCTACCTCCATCGCTGTGAGGAGCAGATCTGCCAGCAGGGAACCTACCGCCACCAGATCATGCCGTATCCGGACCGCTGGGACTACATCTCGGCGGGCCTGCTCAACGAGTGGGCGTACGCGCGTGCGGCCGAGGACCTCGCGGACATCGAGGTACCGGAGTACGCACAGATCATCCGGACGATGGGCGCGGAGCTGTGTCGCATCGCGGCGCATATGCTCGCGGTCTCGACGTTCGCACTCGACGTCTACGGCGACTTCACGGCCATCTTCATGTACGGTATCCGCGACCGGGAGAAGGCCCAGAACATCCTCGAGGACCTCACCGGTCAGCGGCTGATGTTCAACTACTTCCGCCTCGGCGGCGTCGTCTGGGACCTTCCGGAACCCCGCGAGGAGTTCTTCGAGAAGATTCGGGACTTCCTCGACGACCTGCCGGAGGCACTCGAGGAGTACCACGACCTCATCTCGGCGAACGAGATCCTCCAGATGCGGACGGTCGGCACCGGCATCCTCCCCGAGGATGTCGCCAAGAGCTACGGCGCGACCGGACCGGTCGCCCGCGGCTCCGGCGTCGACTACGACCTCCGCCGCGACGACCCCTACGGCTACTACGACGAGCTCGACTGGGACGTCGTCGTCGAGGACGGCTGTGACAACTACAGCCGGCTGCTCGTCCGCCTGCGTGAGGTCGAGGAGTCCGCAAAGATCATCGACCAGTGTGTCGACCTGCTCGAGGACTGGCCCGAGGAGGACCGGACCATCCAGGCCAACGTCCCCCGGACGCTCAAGCCCGAGGACGACACCGAAGTCTACCGCGCCGTCGAAGGCGCGAAGGGCGAACTCGGCATCTACATCCGGTCGGACGGGACCGACAAGCCTGGCCGGTTCAAGATCCGCAGCCCGTGTTTCTCGAACCTGCAAACGCTTCCCGAGATGGCACAGGGCGAGTACGTCCCCGACCTCATCGCCGCGCTCGGCAGCCTCGACATCGTGCTCGGTGAGGTGGACCGGTGACGGGCGCGTTGCTCCAGTCACAGACCCCGCTCGTCGACACCATCGCCAATCTGCTCGGCATCGACGGGACGCTCGGAGCCATCGTCGCGAGCCTGATCGGCGCGTTCCTCATCGCCAACCTGCTGTTGGTGCAGACGGCAGTCGCCGGTCCGTGGGCGAAGCGGAAAATCACTGCCGCGTTCACCGACCGTATCGCGGTCAACCGGGTCGGCCCGTTCGGCCTGCTCGTCATCGTCGCCGACGCCGTCCGACTCCTGTCGAAGGAACTCATCGTTCCCGACGGCGTCGACCGTCCCGCGTGGGACCTCGGCCCGCTCATCATCCCGTTCTCGGCACTGCTCGGCTTTGCAGTGATTCCGATGGGTTCGGGAATCCATCTCGCCGACCCCGAGACCGGCCTGGTGTTCGCCTTCGCGGCGAGCTCCATCGCGTCGCTCGGACTCGTCATGATGGGCTACGCCTCGAACAACAAGTACTCGCTGCTCGGCGGACTCCGTGCGGTCGCATCCAACATCGCGTACGAGATCCCGCTGATCGTCACGGCCGCGTCCGTGGTCATCTTCACCGGGTCGTTGCAGATGAGTACAATCGTCGCCGAACAGACCACCAACACGCTGGCGGTCGTCGGCGGCGTCGCGATCCCCCAGTGGTTCGCGTTCGTCAACCCCTTCGCGTTCGTGCTGTTCGTCGTCGCGAACCTCGCGGAGGTCGGCCGGAACCCGTTCGACGTTCCGGAAGCACCGACCGAGATCGTCGCCGGATACCAGACGGAATACTCGTCGGTCTACTTCGTGCTCATCTACCTCGGGGAGTTCATCCACATCTTCCTGGGTGGGGCACTCGCGGCGACGCTGTTCCTCGGCGGCCCGGACGGTCCGGGTCCGGCGAGTCTCGGCATCGTCTGGTTCATCGCAAAGATCTGGGCCTTCTACCTGTTCACGCAGTGGGCCCGCTCGGCGCTACCGCGGCTCCGTATCGACCAGTTCATCGAGATCGGTTGGAAGGGCATGCTCGTGCTGTCCTTCGCTAACCTGGTGCTCACGGCCATCATCGTGGGAGTGATTGTATGATCGGACTACTGAAAGGGATGGCAACGACGATGAAGCACGCACTGGACGGCGAGACGTTCACGGTCGAATATCCGGACGTCGCGCCCGAAGTGAGCCCGCGGTTCCGCGGTGTTCACAAGTTCAGCCAGGAGCGGTGTATCTGGTGTCGACAGTGTGAGAACGTCTGTCCGAACGACACGATTCAGATCGTTCAGGACGACAAGCGCAACGGCGAGCAGTACAACCTCCACATCGGCCAGTGTATCTACTGCCGACTCTGTGAGGAGGTCTGCCCCGTCGACGCCATCCTCCTGACGCAGAACTTCGAGTTCACTGCAGACACGAAGAACGAATTCGTGTACAACAAAGAACAGTTGAAGAACGTCCCGTGGTACAAGGACATCGACCCCCTCAACTCGCGCAACCCCGACCGTGGCGCGTGGATCGGCGAGGGAGAAGGCGAGGTCGACTACCAATAACATCGAGAATCCCAGGATTTCGACCGCCAGAGGCCTCGAATGCCGCTGACGGCTCTCGAAATGTTCAAAGGGATTCCTCAAGGAGACACAAACAATGGTTTATGAAACCATCGCGTTCGCGCTGTTCGCCCTCGTCACCGTGGGCTGCAGCCTCGGCGTCGTCCTCGTGCGGGACGTCTGGCATTCCGCACTCCTGCTCGGGGGCGCGCTGTTGAGCGTCGCGGTGCATTACGTGATGTTGCAGGCGGAGTTCCTCGCCGCCATGCAGATCCTCGTCTACGTAGGCGGGGTTCTCATCCTCATTACGTTCGCCGTGATGCTGACGCGTACAGAACCGGAGGTGAGTAGTACATGACAACGAAACCGCGGCTGAACGACGACTTGAACCTGCTGCCGGGCCTCGCTGCCCTCGCACTGTTCGTCGTCCTGGCTGCCGTGTTCCTGCAGACGAGCTTCGGCGCCCCGCAAGGGTTCCCGGCCGACGCGAGCATCGTCGCCAGTATCGGCTACGCGATGTTCGACCTTGACTTCGGCGCGGTGGCGGGCGAGAGCTTCCTCGTCACGTTCCTCGTGATGGCCGTCGCGCTCGACGTCGCTATCGACGCCGCCGTCTATCTGGCGAAGCGCGACGACGGCTCGTTCCTGAGCGAGACGACGAGCAAGGCTCGTGCTGCGGCGGACAACGTCGTCCGGACCGACGGCGGTGCCGACGACACTGGGGGTGAGCACTGATGGTGCCCGCAGAGTGGTATCTGCTCCTCTCGGGGCTGATGTTCTGTATCGGTCTCTTCGGCATCCTGACGCGCCGCAACGCGCTGCTGTTCCTGATGTCCGTCGAGCTGATGCTGAACGCGGCGAACATCAACCTCGTCGCCTTCTCCTACCAGTGGGGGAACGTGACGGGGCAGACGTTCAGCCTGTTCACGATGGCGCTGGCGGCCGCGGAGGTCGCCGTCGGTATCGGTATCATCCTCGTGCTGTACCGCAACTTCAACGACATCGACGTGACGAAAGCAACGACCATGAGGTGGTAAGTTATGGCAGCATTCGACTACGTTCCGGCGATCGTTCTCCTGCCGTTCCTGTCGTTCCTGATCTCGGTGGGCGTCGCGCTCTCCGGTCGGGACCTGCTGCCGAAGGGCGGTGCGTTGCCCGGAATCGCAGCGACCGCAGGGGCGTTTCTCCTCTCCGTCTGGGCGGCTATCACCGTCGCAGGCGGCGAGTACTACAACCAACATCTCTACACGTGGGCGGCCATCGAAGGCAGCTTCGAGCTGAACTTCGGCGTCCTCATCGACCCGCTCAGCTCGATGATGCTCGTCATCGTGACGCTCGTCGCGCTGCTCGTCCACGTCTTCTCGCTCGGCTACATGAACGACGACGGCCAGACGGGCCTTCCCCGGTACTACGCCGGTCTCGGCCTGTTCTCGGCGTCCATGCTTGGGTTCGTCGTCGCCGACAACCTGCTCATGGCGTTCATGTTCTTCGAGCTGGTCGGGCTCTGCTCGTACCTGCTCATCGGCTTCTGGTTCCGCCAGTCCGGCCCGCCGAGCGCGGCGAAGAAGGCGTTCCTCGTCACCCGCTTCGGTGACTACTTCTTCCTCATCGGCGTCGTCGCCGTGTTCGCCACGTTCGGCACCGCGCAGTTCGCCGGTGCCGAGGCGTTCCCGACGATGGCCGAAGAGGCACTCGCCGGTAACCTGACGGTGAACACGTTCGGCTTCGACGCCCAGACGTGGTTCACCATCGTCGGCCTGCTCGTCCTCGGTGGCGTCGTCGGCAAGTCCGCGCAGTTCCCGCTGCACACGTGGCTGCCGGACGCCATGGAGGGTCCGACGCCCGTCTCCGCGCTCATCCACGCCGCGACGATGGTCGCAGCCGGTGTGTACCTCGTCGCGCGGATGTACGGTTTCTACGCGCTGACCCCGACGACGCTCGCCATCATCGCGTTCATCGGCGGCTTCACCGCCCTGTTCGCGGCGACGATGGGCGTCGTCAAGCGCGAAATCAAACAGGTGCTCGCGTACTCGACCATCTCCCAGTACGGCTACATGATGCTCGCGCTGGGTTCGGGCGGCTACATCGCCGCGACCTTCCACCTCATGACGCACGCCTTCTTCAAGGCACTGCTGTTCCTGGGTGCGGGGTCGGTCATCATCGCGATGCACCACAACGAGAACATGTGGGACATGGGCAACCTCAAGGAGAAGATGCCCGTGACCTACGCGACGTTCCTCGCCGGCTCGCTCGCGCTCGCCGGCATCTTCCCGTTCTCGGGCTTCTGGTCCAAGGACGAGGTGCTCTACGAGGCACTCATCCACGGTCTCGGCGGCAGCCCGCTGCTGCTCGCCGCGTGGGCGATGGGCCTGCTCGCCGTGTTCTTCACCGGGTTCTACACCTTCCGGATGGTCTTCCTGACCTTCCACGGTGACGCCCGCAGCGACACGGCGCGTGACCCCGTCAGCGTCGGCTGGAACGTCAAGGGTCCGCTGGCCGTCCTCGGCGTCCTCGCCGTCGCGGCTGGCTTCATCAACATGGTGCCGGTCGCGAAGCTGACGGGTGCCGAGATCGAGTTCCTACACAAGTGGCTCGAACACGGTCCCGCCGGTCTGACGAGCGAGCACTACGGCGAACTCATCCACGACTTCGCCGGCTACAGTTCCGGCTACCTCGTCGGCGGTGAACTCGGGACCGCGCTCGTCTCGGGTGGTGTCTCGCTGGGAGTCGCCCTTGCGGGCGTGCTCCTCGCCAACTCGCTGTACAACGTCCCCGAGCCGGTCGAACACACCGACAAGCTCGGCGGCATCAAGACGCTGCTCTACAACAACTACTACCAGGACGAGTACCAGGTCTGGCTCGCGGAGGGCGTCACGATGCCCATCTCGCGCGCCGCGGACACGTTCGACCAGGGCGTCGTCGACGGCGTCGTCAACGGCGTCTCCAGCGTCTCCCTGTTCACGGGCAGTCGCCTGAAGCGCGTCCAGACGGGTGTCGTGAGTAACTACGCGACGCTCCTGACGCTCGGGCTGACGGCACTGCTCGTCGTCTTCGGTCTGCTCGGAGGGTGGTTCTGATGATTATTGAAGCACTAATCGCGTTCACGTTCGTCGCCGCGCTGGTGACCTTCGTCGCACCGAACAAGGTCGCTGGCAAGCTGGCGTTCGGACTCAGTCTGGTTCCCATCGCCGGGAGCCTCCTGATGTGGAGCCAGTTCGACGCGACCGGCAACGCCCTGCTCGGCGGGTCGCTCGCGTTCGAAGAGACCTTCGAGTGGCTCACGCTCGCGGGCTACGAACTGTCGTGGCACACCGGTGTCGACGGCATTAGTATGCCGCTGGTCGTCCTGACGACGGTGCTCACGTCGCTGGCAATCGTCAGCGCGTGGACGCCCATCGACGACCGACAGTCGCAGTTCTACGGCCTCTTCCTGTTCATGGAGGCGAACCTCCTCGGCGTCTTCACGGCGCTGGACTTCTTCATGTGGTTCATCTTCTGGGAAGCGGTCCTCATCCCGATGTACTTCCTTGTCGGCGTCTGGGGCGGCCCGCGCCGCAAGTACGCCGCGATCAAGTTCTTCGTCTACACGAACATCGCATCGCTCGTGATGTTCATCGGCTTCATGGCACTGGTCTTCGGTCTCGGTGACTCGATCACGTCGCTGGGACTGCCGGAGATCGCACAGGCGCTCCGGGCCGACGAACTCGGGACGTTCTACGGCATCGACGCCGCGACGCTGAAGCTCGTCGCCTTCGTGGCGATGTTCCTCGGCTTCGGGGTCAAGGTGCCCATCGTCCCGCTACACACGTGGCTGCCGGACGCTCACGTCGAAGCACCCACGCCAGCGTCGGTCATGCTGGCCGGGGTGCTCCTGAAGATGGGGACGTACGCGCTGCTTCGGTTCAACTTCACGATGCTGCCCGAGACCGCCTCGGCACTCGCGATTCCCATCGCCGCCATCGCAGTCCTCAGCGTCATCTACGGCGCGATGCTCGCGTTGGCCCAGCAGGACCTGAAGCGCATCGTCGCGTACTCCTCCGTCTCGTCGATGGGCTACGTCATCCTCGGTCTCATCGCCTACACCGAATTCGGTGTCGGCGGTGCGACCTTCCAGATGATCGCCCACGGTCTCATCTCGGGGCTGATGTTCATGGCGGTCGGCGTCATCTACAACACGACGCACACGCGGATGGTCGGCGACATGTCCGGCATGGCCGACCGGATGCCCGTCACGACGGGCATCTTCATCGCCGGCGCGTTCGGTTACATGGGGCTGCCGCTCATGGCCGGCTTCGCGGGTGAGTTCTTCATCTTCGTCGGCTCCTTCGGGTCGACGGTGCTCCCCTACGCGCCGCTGTTCACGGCCGCGGCGATGTTCGGTATCGTCATCGTCGCCGGCTACCTGCTGCTCGCGATGCAGCGGACGCTGTTCGGGCAGTTCCGGCTGGAGACCGACTACGAGGTCGGTCCGGCCGCCCTGCACGACACGCTCCCGCTGGCAGTCCTGCTACTGCTCGTCATCGCGCTCGGTGTCGCACCGGAGCTGTTCTTCCAGATGATCACGGACGCAGTTAATCCGATTCTCCAGACGGGAGGTGGGCTGTGATGTTGCTGCAGTCGCAACTGCCCACGTGGACGGCGCTCGCCCCGGTCCTCATCCTGGGCCTGACGGCGCTCGTCCTGCTCGTCTTCGACAGTATCGACTCGGACTCGACCAACAGCACGCTGCTGGCTGGGACCTCCGTCGTCGGGTCGCTCTCGTCGCTGGCCTTCGCGGCCGCGTTCCTCGTCGAAGGTACCGGCCAGGTGTCGACGGGCGGTGAGATCACCCTCTACGGTGACGCGCTCGTCGTCGACGGGATGGCCCTGTTCTTCATGGCCATCTTCGCCAGCGTCGTCGCGATGGTCTCCATCGCGAGCTACGACTATCTGCGTGAAGACCAGCACCAGGCCGAGTTCTACACGCTCGTCCTGTTCGCCGCGACGGGGATGGGCCTCATGGCCGCCGCGAACTCGCTTGCGGTGGCGTTCGTGGCACTCGAACTCGCCTCGCTGCCCTCGTACGCGCTCGTCGCGTTCCTGAAGAAGAACCGCGGTTCCGTCGAGGCAGGCCTGAAGTACTTCCTCATCGGCGCGGTCTCCTCGGCCGTCTTCGCGTTCGGTATCAGCCTCGTCTACGCGGCGACCGGCGCGCTGACGTTCAGCGGCGTCGCCGCCGGGCTCGAAAACACCGAGTACGTCGGCGTCGCCGGTCTCGGCGTGCTGATGATCGCTGGTGGCTTCGCGTACAAGACCGCCTCCGTCCCGTTCCACTTCTGGGCACCGGAGGCCTACGAGGGTGCACCCGCACCCATCAGCGCGTTCCTCTCGTCGGCGTCGAAGGCGGCCGGCTTCGCCGTCGCCTTCCGCGTCTTCACCGAGGCGTTCGCGCTCTCGGTCATCCCGGCGGGTATCGACTGGGTGCTGCTCTTCGGCATCCTCGCCGTCGTCACGATGACGCTCGGTAACTTCGCGGCCGCGACCCAGGACAACGTCAAGCGGATGCTTGGTTACTCCTCGATCGGCCACGCGGGTTACGCGCTCATCGGTCTCGCGGCACTCTCCGCGGGGAGCGCGCAGAACGGCAACGTCCTCGGAGCCAGCATGGCTCACCTGCTCGTCTACGGCTTCATGAACACGGGTGCGTTCCTGTTCATCGCCCTGACCGAGTACTGGGACGTCGGCCGGACCTTCGAGGACTTCAACGGCCTGGCGAAACAGGCACCCGTCGCCTGCGCGGCGATGACGGTGTTCATGTTCAGCCTCGCCGGCCTGCCGCCGTTCGGCGGGTTCTTCTCGAAGTACTTCCTGTTCGCCGGTGCCATCGGTGCCGGCTTCTGGTGGCTCGCCGCCGTCGGCGCGGTCAACAGCGCGCTGTCGCTGTTCTACTACTCCCGCGTCGTCAAGGCGATGTGGATCGAAGACCCCGACGGGGAGTTCGAACTGCAGGGCCGCCCGGTCGGTCTCTACGCTGCGGTGATGGTCGCGGCACTCGGAACGCTCGTGCTCCTGCCCGGCATCGCGCCGGTCATCGAGACGGCGCAGTCCGTCGCCGCCGCACTGTTCGCGTAGACCGACTTCCGGATTTCTCACCGTTTCTCCGTTCTTTCACCCCCCGAGCACCGCACAGCGACGCCGAACCCCCGCGTGTGGTACCCTCACCGTCGCTGTCGCCCCGTCACCCGTGAAGCGTGGGACGGTAGGCCTTTCACTCACGAGAACGACCGAGAGATATGGTCAGCCGGTTGGTGCTTGGCTGTGGCTCCGTCGGGCACGACATCGTCGACGAGATCACGGACCGTGGCGGCCGGGTCCACGTCATCACCGACGAGCAGAGTCGCGTCACCGCCCTCAGAGACGAGCGGGTCCGCGCGACCAACGCGGACCCGACGGACCCGAGTGCCTACCCGGATCACACGGACGTCGTCATCGTCGCCGACGCCGACCCCGACCGCAACCGACGAGCGGCACTCGCGGCCCGCGAGCGGTATCCCGACGCGTTCATCATGGCGACGACGGGCACCGGCGCGGACGAGGAGACGAAGGCGGCCATCGCCGCCGTCGCCGACCGCGTCGTCGACCTCGAACGGACGCTCGTCGACCGTCTGCTCGACGTCACCACCGGCGACGACGCCCAGCGGATGCGGAAACTGCTCGGCGTCCTCCGAAACCTCGACGGCCCGCTGGCGGTCGTCACACACGACAACCCCGACCCCGACGCCATCGCGAGTGCCCTCGCGTTGACGAAGGTCGCCGAGTCGGTCGGCGTCGACGCCAACGCCTGCTACTTCGGCGACATCAGCCACCAGGAGAACCGCGCGCTCGTCAACCTACTCGACATCGGGATGACGCGGCTCAACCGCGAGACGGCCGTCCAGAACTACGCTGGTGTCGCGCTCGTCGACCACTCGCGGCCCGGCGTCAACGACGGGCTTCCGACCGACACCGTCATCGACATCGTCGTCGACCACCATCCGCCGCGAGCACCGGTCGAGGCGCGCTTCGTCGACCTCCGGAGCGACGTGGGGGCGACGAGCACGCTCTTGGCCAAATATCTGAGCTTCTTCGGCATCACGCCCGACCGGACGGTGGCGACGGCACTGCTCTACGGCATCCGCGTCGACACCAAGGAGTTCACGCGCGAGGTCTCCGCGAGCGACTTCGAGGCCGCCGCGTTCCTCCGTGAGTACGCCGACGAGGGGGTGCTCGACCGTGTCGAGGCACCGAGCGTCAGCCCCGACACCTTCGAGACCATCGCCCGAGCCATCCGGAACCGGGAGGTCCGCGGCGAGGCACTGGCCTCGTCCGTCGGCGAGATCCGCGACCGCGACGCGCTCGCCCAAGCCGCCGACCGCCTCCTGAACATGGAGGGGGTGACGACGACGCTCGTCTACGGTTTCATGGACGGCACCGTCTACGCCTCCGGCCGAGCGCGCGGCGCGGACCTCGACCTCGGCGAGACGCTCAGAGACGCCTTCGACCAGATCGGCAGCGCGGGCGGCCACGCCGACATGGCGGGGGCACAGATTCCGCTCGGCATCCTCGGCGAGGTCGGTGGCGACTCGTCGGACTCGCTCGCGGACGTCGTCCGCGAGAGTATCTCCGGGCGGTTCTTCGAGACGCTTCCCGACGCACCCGCGGCCCCGGCACTCGGTGACGACCTCGCACGGGAGGTGCCGGGACTCGACCTGTCGGCAGTGGAGAGCGAACCGGCGAGCGACCCGGAGACAGAGGCGGAGCCGGCGGAAGCAGACGACTTCGAGACGGACGAGGAGGATGGCAGCACCGACGAGACGAGCGCGGTCGACCAGGGAGAGCCGGACGCGTGACTCGTGGGACGGACACCAACCTTTTGCTACCGAGCGACGTAGCGGCGACAATGAGCGGGAAAGCCACAGTGAAAGAGTATATGACGAGAGACGTCCAGACCGTCTCCCCGGACGATACGGTCTCGGACGTCGCCCGCCGTATCGTCGAAAGCGACGGACACAACGGCTTTCCCGTCTGTCAGGGACGGCGCGTCGAGGGGTTCGTGACCGCCCGCGACCTCCTCTTGGCGGACGACGAGGCACCGATCTTCACCGTGATGACGAACGACCTCGTCGTCGCTCACCCCGAGATGAAGGTCACCGACGCCGCCCGCGTCATCCTCCGGTCGGGCATCCAGAAACTGCCCGTCGTCGACGACGCGTCGAATCTCGTCGGCATCATCTCGAACACGGATGTAGTTCGTTCACAGATCGAACGAGCCACGCCCGAGAAGGTCGGCAAACTGATGCGGACGCTCGAGCAGATTCACGGTATCAACGTCACCCAGGAGAAGCGGAAAGTGAAACTCGCGGACCTCATCCCGACGCAGGCGCGGGTCTACGCCGACGAACTGGAGGGGCGACAGTACGAACTCGAACGCGGTCTCGCCGAACCGCTCGTCGTCATCGACAACGAACGGACACTCCTGCTCGCCGACGGCCACCACCGCGTGATGGCGGCGCACCGCCTCGGTATCGAGGAGATGGAGGCGTCCGTCATCGTCGTCGACGCCGATGTCGAACTCGGGATGGAGCGAACCGCCGAGAAGGAGGGACTGCACTCCATCGAAGACATCTCCGTCGTCGACTACGCCCGTCATCCGCTCGTCGAGAAGACGAAGCGGTTCCAGTGAGCGGGCAGTCGGCCCGTTTCGTTCCAGTAGCTGACTAGTCGAACCGTTTAGGTGACAGCCGAGCGACTGCCTCAGCCAATGGCCCTCGCTATCGACTTCGCTCGGTTCCTCCTCCTCGGTCTCGTCGTCGGCCTCGTCGGAACCGTCGCCCGCGACGGTCTCTCCGCGCTGTCTCGACGGACACTCGTCGGCTGGTGTGGTCTCGTCATCGTCCTCGTGGGGTTCCTGCTCGTCACGTCGCCGCGGGAGCTTCGGGACACCGGACTGCAACTCGTCGTCGTCCTGTTTCTGGCGACCGCCTTCTGGGTCTACTACGACGGCCTGGAGCGTCTCGGGAACCTCGAAGCGTCCCTGTGGGCACTCGTCGTCCTCTGTCTCGGCGGCCTGTCGCTGTTCAGCGTCGGCTACACTGTCGCCGCTGTCGTCGCCACCGCGGGCTATGTCGTTCGGACGCGAGTCGTCAGTGGGACCAGCGACCCGGCCGCGTGAGAGGCGACCGACAGAAGCGTTAACCGCGGTCCACCCGCAGAGACGACAATGTCACAGCCCTCCACGACGACCGACCGCGGCGAGGGAGGTGAGTCGCCGCCGACGGCCGACGCGACGCCCGCCGTCTCGGTGCGGAACCTCACCAAACGCTACGGCGACCTCGTCGCCGTCGACGACGTCTCGCTCGACGTCGAACCCGGCACCGTCGTCGGCCTGCTCGGCCCGAACGGCGCGGGCAAGACGACGCTCATCAAGTCGATGCTCGGGCTGGTCGTTCCCTCCACTGGCACCGTCCACATCGGCGACGTCGACGTCCACGCGGACCCGGCGACGGCCTACCGACACGTCGGCGCGATGCTCGAAGGCGCGCGCAACGTCTACTGGCGACTCACCGTCCGCGAGAACCTCAACTTCTTCGCGGGTCTCTCGGGACAGTCACCGAAGGACGTCCGCGACCGTCACGACCGTTTGCTCGAACAGTTCGGCCTGACCGACAAGGCCGACGTCGCGGTCAACGACCTCTCACGCGGCATGAAACAGAAGGTCGCCCTGGCCTGTACCCTCTCGCGGGACGTCGACGTGGCCTTCCTCGACGAGCCGACGCTCGGTCTCGACGTGGAGAGTTCGGTCGACCTCCGCCGGGAACTCCGGCGACTCGCCGACGACGAGGCGATGACGGTCGTCCTCTCCAGTCACGACATGGACGTCATCGAGGCCGTCTGCGACCGGGTCGTCATCGTCAACGAGGGGCGCGTCGTCGCCGACGACACCGTCGACGACCTCGTCGGTCTCTTCCGGACCCAGAGCTACCGGATCGCACTCGCGGGCGAGCCGTCGGCGTCGCTGCGCGAGCGGCTCGACAGCGCGTACGACGTCACCGGCTGGCAGCCCGCGAACGGTCCCGGCGAGACCGTGACGTTCGAGGTGACGCTCGCCGACGGGAGCGAACTGCACGCGCTCCTCGGCGACGTGCTCGACGCGGGCTGTGTCGTCCACGACGTGACCTCCCTCGAACCGGACCTCGAAGACGCCTTCCTGGGACTGACCGAGCGGCGGGGCGAGTCGGGTGCTGCCGCCGGGGCTGCCGCGAACGGCGAGCACGGGGCGACGGAGAGTCGCAGGGAGCGTGAGCCCTGATGCGGACGACGACGCTCGTCCGTGCGGTCGCCCGCAAGCAGTTCATCCTCTTGACGCGCTATCCGTTGAACACGGCCTCCCAGATCGTCGGTCTCTACATCTTCTTCGCGCTCATCTTCTTCGGCGGCCAGGCCGTCGCGGGGGCGGCCATCGACGACAGCCTCGCGGGGCTGGTCGTCGGCTTCTTCCTCTATACGATGGCCTTCACCGCTTTCGCGGGCCTCTCGTGGGCCATCACCCGCGAGGCCCAGTGGGGGACGCTCGAACAGCTCTATATGTCGCCGTACGGCTTCGGGCAGGTGATGGCCGTCCGCGTCGGCGTCAACCTCCTCGTCAGCCTGTTCTACGGCGCGACGATCCTCGTACTGATGCTCCTGACGACCGGGCAGTCGCTGACGGTCGACGTCGTCACCGTCGTCCCGGTCGTCCTCCTGACGCTCGCCTCCGCCGTCGGCGTGGGCTTCGTCTTCGGCGGGCTGGCACTCGTCTACAAACGCATCGAGAACGTCTTCCAGCTGACGCAGTTCGGCTTCATCATCCTCATCGCGGCCCCCATCGACCAGTATCCGCTGTTGGCGGCTCTGCCGCTCGCACAGGGAAGTCATCTGCTGCAGGAGGCGATGCAGGGAGGCGTTCGTCTCTGGGCGTTCGCGCCGAGTGAGCTGGCGACGCTCGTGGCGACGGCGGTCGGCTACAGCGTCGTGGGCTATCTGGTCTTCCTGCGCGCCAGCGACCGCGCGCGGCGCGACGGAGCACTCGGCCAGTATTAGCTCAGTTCAGTTCAGTTCTCGACGTCGAACTCGGACTGCCACGAGTCGACGAGCGCGCGGGCGAGTTCCTCGTTGTCGGCGCGTTCGTGGCGGTAGAGCTGGCCGTCCGGGGCCTGAAACAGGCGGTCGAGCCGGACCGTACAGCTCCCGTCGTGACGGCGTCGCAGTCGGATGGTCGCGTTCCCGTCGGAGCGTTCCCACTCCGTCGTCGTCTCGTCGAGTGTCGACTCTGTCCACGTCATACGCGGGGTTGGAACCGGCGGATAAAGGCTTCTGGTGTTTCCTGCGTTTCTGCCGCGTTGACAGCGACGCCCGGGCTCAGGCCTGCTCGGCGAGCGGGCTCTCGGTGCCGCCGCACGCCGGACAGACCGCGTAGCCGAGTCGGTCGTAGTCGACGCTGACCGTCGTCGCCACGGTGCCACAGCTGTGGCATTCGAAGCCGTCGTCGTCGTGCTCCCATTCGAAGTCCACGAAGTCCATGTATGCTACCACGGAACATACGCTATTAACTAAGCTGTGCTTACGAGGCCTCAACGGCCGATTGAGGGGGCTGACAGCCACACCGACGGCGGCGACAGGACCTCCGAGACGGCCGGGACCGATGGCGTTATTCGCGCGCCACCGAAGGCACGAACGTGCCAGTCGAGAACTCACGCCGGGCGCTCGCCGTCGTCTTCGGTATCGTCTTCATCGACCTGCTCGGCTTCGGAATCCTCATCCCCGTCATCCCGCTCTACGCGCTGAACTTCGGCGCGACGGAGTTCGTCGGCAGTCTGCTCATCGCCTCCTACTCGGCCATGCAGTTCCTCGCGGCTCCCTTCCTGGGGCGGCTCTCGGACGCCCGCGGCCGCCGTCCCGTCCTCCTCCTCTCGCTTCTGGGCAGCGTCATCGCGTGGACCATGTTCGGTCTCGCAGGGTCGCTCGCGGTGCTCTTCGCCGCGCGGATGCTCGCCGGGGCGATGGGTGGCAACATCGCCACCGCACAGGCCTACATCGCCGACATCACGCCACCCGAAGACCGCGCGAAAGGGCTCGGGCTCCTCGGGGCAGCGTTCGGGCTGGGGTTCGTCTTCGGGCCCGCCCTGGGCGGCTTCTTCGCCAGCGCGCCCGTCGTCGAGGCGGCTCGGAGCCTGCTCCCGGCCGCCGTCCCAGTCTCCGAGTTCACGCTGCCGAGTTTCGCCGCAGCCGTCATCACCGCCAGCAATCTGGTTCTCGCCTTCTTCGTCCTCCCCGAGTCGCGGCCGCCGAGCGAGCGGACGCCCGCGACGGAGCAAGAGCGGGAGTCACGGCTGGCGATGCTCAAGGACGCGCTGACGACGAAGGGTCTCGGGACGCTCGTCGTCGCCTTCTTCCTCGTCTCCTTCGCCTTCTCGGCACTGGAAAGCCAGTTCATCTTCCTGACGAACGACCAGTACGGCTACGGTGCGACGCAGAACGCGATCCTCCTGACCTACATCGGCGTCGTCCTCGCGGTCGTCCAGGGCGGGTTCATCGGTCCGCTGACCGAACGCTTCGGCGAGTACCACCTCGCCATCGGCGGTGCGGCGATTCAGGTACTCACGCTCGCGGCCGTCCCGTTCGCCCCGCGGCTCGGCGCGTTCCTGCCCGCAGTCGGTCCCGTCACGGACCTATTACCGACGTTGCCGCCGGGCGTCGTCGCGTTACTCATCGTCCTCACGCCGCTCTCCGTCGGCAACGCGGTCACGAACGTCTCGTTGAACACGCTCGTCTCGCGGGCGGCCAGTGCCGACGACCAGGGCGGCGCGTTCGGTCTCACACAGAGTGCCGGTAGTCTCGCGCGGACGTTCGGCCCGGCGCTCGCCGGAGGACTCTACACGGCCGTCGGCTTCTGGTCGCCGTTCGTCGCCGGTGGGCTCCTGATGCTCCCCATCGTCGCCCTGCTGCTCTCGGGCGACCGTGCGGCACTGACGCCGCCGGAGCGCGATGCCGACGGCAACGCCGAGTAGCGTCGGCCGCCGTCCGAACCGGCGATACGTATTTGTGTCTCGACTCATTTCTCTTCAACCATGTCACTGACTGAACGAACCGGTCTCGCCCGGTTCAGACAGCCGGAGTACACCGGTGAGAACCGCTGTACTCCCTGTACCGCTGTCAACGTCGTCATCGCAGCGGTCCTCGCTGTCGCCGCCAGCGTCGTCGCTACACCGCTCGTCGGTTTCGTCGTCGCGTCGGTCTCGTTGCTCGCGATCTACCTCCGTGGCTATCTCGTCCCCGGGACGCCGACGCTGACGAAACAGTACTTCCCCGACTGGCTCCTCCGGAAGTTCGACAAGACGCCGACGGCGACGCTCGACACCGACCTCGACGTGGAGGCACAGCTCCTCGCGGTCGGTGCCGTCGAACCGGCTGGTGAGGATCTGCGCATCACCGATGAGTTCGAGACGGCGTGGCGGACCGAGATCGACCGCGTCCGCGTCGACCTCGACCGGCGCGTCGGCGACCTGCTCGGTCTCGAGGACCCGAGCGTCGACGGCGGCACCTCGGTCTGTCGCGTCCTCGACGGCGAACAGGTGGCCGCGCGCTGGCCGTCGACGGCCGCGCTCATCGCCGACGTGGCGGCCGTCCCGCTTCTCCGCCGGCGCGCCGACAACTGGGACGCGCTGGACCGAATCGAGCAGGGGCATCTGCTCGCGGGACTGCGCATCTTCGTCGAGAACTGTCCGGACTGTGAGGCCCCCCTCGCGTTCAGCGAAGAGACCGTCGAGTCCTGCTGCCGGACGCGACAGGTCGTCACCTACGACTGTACGGCGTGTGACGCCCGCGTCATGGAAGTCGAACAGTAAACGCTCCTGAACGCACCTGGGCGCGCGTTCCCGTTCTCTTCTCACCCTGCCGCCGCTGGCGACGCACCGTCGCCGTTCTCGCTCTCGTCGGTGGCGCGGAACGTCGCAACGAGGTCGAGCCCTTCGTCGAACTCTCCGAGCACGAACAGCGCGTAGTACCGGAAGTAGGTCACGACGGGCACCTGCACGAACAGGCTCACGATGACGACGGCCAGCCCGTAGAGGAGACCGACGAAGCCGAGCGCGAGCCAGCCCGCCAGTCCCGGCCCGCCGAGCGCGACGAGGAGGGCGTAGAGCAGCCCCCCGACGAGGAGGAACGGGAGCGCGACGACGAGTGCGAGAAGCACCACGACGAGACCGACGGCGATGGCCGCGGCGATGCCGAGTGCGTACCGGACGAGCACGTAGAGTGCCGCCTGTTCCCACTCGCGACGCAGTATCGGCCACAGCCGCCGCCAGCCGTCGAGGACACCACGGTCCTCGGCGAGCATCGCCGGAACGACGAAGTCGACGGTCAACTGGAGGACGACGCCGACGACGAGTCCGACGATACCGACGAGGATGGCGATCGGGATCGCCAGAAGAAGCAACGCGGGCGAGAGTGTGACTCCCGCCAGCACGATTCCGGCGATCGGCAGCGCGACGAGGAGGAAGATGCCCAGCCCGGCGAGCACTCTGAATCCGAACACCCGGAGACCGGGCCGGAGGTAGGTACGGAACGGGCCGCGGATACGGACGTCGCGCGTGCGGACGCCTTCGACGAAGACGAACTCCATCACGGAGCCGATGGCGACGAGAATCAGCGCGACGAGGAGAACGACGAGAACGAGTGCGGCGACCACGGCGGCGATGGACTGGACCGGTGGCAGTTCACCCGTCGGGATTCCACCCGGGAACTGCCCGGAGAAGTCCCCGTTCGAGACGTTGACTGACTGGCCGCCACCGCCGCCCCCACCGCCGCCGACACCGCCGACGAAGAAGGCGATGAGAGCGAGCCGGAGCCACCGGCCGCGGTCGACGGGCACGAGCAGTGACTTCGTCGCGTCACGGGCGTCGCCGAGTGCGGAGAGGGCGTACCAGGACATAGCCCCTGACTAGACGCGGCGGAGAGACAAAAACACGCTGTCGACACCGGGGAGACGACTCCGCCGTCGCCGTCGCTAGCTCTTTTGACCCCGGTGTGCAACCACCGGCTATGACACCGTTCGAACGCCGAACCCGCGACTGTCAGGCGCGCCTCCGCGAGGGGGCAGGGGACGCACTCGTCTTGTTCCCCAGCCAGAACCTGTTCTATCTCTCGGGCTTCAGCGAGGACCCCGCCGAGCGACATCTGCTGCTCTTCGTCCCCGCCGAGGGCGAGCCAGTCTTTCTCGTTCCCGACCTCTACGCCGAGCAGATCCGTGAGGCGTCGTGGATTCCCGAGCTTCGGACCTGGGCGGACGAGGACGATCCGCGCGAGCATCTCCGAGCGGTCGCCGCCGAGCTCGACCTCGCCGGGGGCCACCTGCTCGTCGACGATACGATGTGGGCGCAGTTCACACAGGACCTCCGGACGGTCCTCCCGGATGCGACGTTCGGCCTCGCGAGCGAGGTCGTCGCGCCGTTGCGGCTCCGCAAGGACGACGCCGAACTCGACGCGCTCCGGCGCGCGGGAGCCGTCGCCGACGATGTCGTCGACGAACTCCGTAGCCTCGGCGAGGACGCCGTCGGGATGACCGAGGCCGAACTCGCAGCCGACATCGAACGGCGGCTCACCGACGCCGGAGGCTCCGGAGCCTCTTTCGAGATCATCGTCGGCTCCGGTCCCAACGGGGCGAAGCCTCACCACAGCCACGGCGAGCGCGTCGTCGAGGCGGGCGACCCTGTCGTCCTCGACTTCGGGACACGTGTCGACGGCTATCCCTCCGACCAGACGCGGACGCTCGTCTTCGCGGGCGACCCTGACGACGAGTTCGTCGAGGTCCACGACGTCGTCCGGGAGGCCCACGACGCCGCCGTCGCCGCCGTCGAACCCGGCGTGACTGCGGGCGAAATCGACGCCGCCGCTCGCGACGTCGTCGACGCGGCTGGCTACGGCGAGCGGTTCATCCACCGGACGGGTCACGGCGTCGGTCTCGACGTTCACGAAGAGCCGTACATCGTCGCCGGCAGCGAAGTCGAACTCGAACCGGGGATGGTGTTCAGCGTCGAGCCGGGCGTCTACCTCCCGGGCGAGTTTGGGGTGCGGATCGAAGATCTCGTCGTCGTCACCGACGACGGCTGTGAGCGACTGAACGACACCGACCGCGGCTGGCGGTAGTCACTCCCAACTGTCGCGTTCGAGCCGCTTTCCGACCGCGGCGAGACCACCGACGAAGAGCAGGCCGACGAGCGAGGCGGTTCCAGCGTCGTCCGGAACCCGTGACTCTGCCGCGTCGACGCGCCACGGTTCTTCGGTCCTCGCGGTCTCCTTCGCCGACTTCCAATACTGAACGAGTTTGTATCCCGACGCAGCCAGTCCAGCGAGCGAGACGGCACCGAGACCGAGCCACGCGTAGGGCGGCCCCTGACGGGCTTCCGTCTCCTCCTCGAACGAGAGCGGAGCCGAATCGTCTGTCGTCGGTGTGTCGGTCTCGGGTTCGGCATCGTCTCCCAGTCGGAACTTGAACAGCGTCCGCTTCACGGCAGCCATACCGCTCTTTCGCTGCCGACGGACTTGGAACTACGGGCGACTCGTCATATCCGTCACGTACGTTTATGGCGTGTGCCGTCGCGCACATAGCTATGCGTGTCGCCGTCCTCTCACCCGACCTCGAACTGACCCTGGAAGAGCGCGACCGCCCAACCCCGGACGACGATGAGGTGCTCGTCCGGATCCTTTCGGTCGGTATCTGCGGCTCCGACGTCCACTACTACGAACACGGCCGCATCGGCGACTACGTCGTCGACAGCCCGCTGGTTCTCGGCCACGAGAGCGCGGGCGAGATCGTCGCCGTCGGCGAACACGTCGACGAGAGCCGTGTCGGCGAGCGCGTGACACTCGAACCGGGGGTTCCCTGCCGACGCTGCGAGCACTGCGCTCGCGGCGAGTACAACCTCTGTGCGGACGTGACGTTCATGGCGACGCCGCCGGACGACGGCGCGTTCGCCGAGTACGTCGCGTGGCCCGCGGACTTCGCGTACGCACTCCCCGAGAGCGTTTCCCTGGACGAGGGCGCGCTCGTCGAACCACTCTCAGTCGGCGTCCACGTTGCCCGACGAGCGAACGTCGGCGTCGGCGACTCGGTCTTGATCACCGGCTGTGGTCCTATCGGCCTGCTCGCGATGGAAGTGCTTCGCGCGGCGGGCGCGACCGACATCATCGTCTCCGACGTCGTCCCGGAGAAACTCGCACTCGCCGAGGAACGTGGTGCGGACACGGTCATCGACGTGAGCGAAGAGAACCTGGCCGAAGCGGTCGACGCTGCGACCGATGGTCGGGGCGTCGACGTGGTGGTGGAAGCCTCCGGCGCGCCACCCGCAGTCCAGGGCGCGTTCGACGCCGTGCGGCGCGGTGGCTCGGTCGTCCTCGTCGGTCTCGCCCCGGACGGCGAGGTCCCGCTCGACACGAACGAGATCATCGACAACGAACTCGACGTCTTCGGCTCGTTCCGCTACCGGAACACGTACCCCGCCGCCATCGATCTCCTCGCGGACGGCGCTGTCGACGTCGAGGGAATCATCGACTTCGACGCCACGCTCGAGGCGGTCGACGCGGCGTTCCAGCGAGCACAGAATCCAGAGACAGTAAAGGGAATGATTCGCCTCGGCGACGACTAGCAGAGCGAACAGGTGGGACCGTCGACCAGTGAAGCGGTGTCCCACACAACCGCGAAACGCTCCACCGTCCGTCTCAGCGCACACCGTCGGTGGCCGCTCGTTCGCATATGAACCTTCACCGTCGCGTGAGCTGGCTCCCCCGAAGGTTGAAACGTGAGAACGGGACCAGCCACTTCATGGTCTGAGTCTCACCGCGTGGCGGTCTGCGGTCGCACGACACACTGCCTCGCGTGCCGACAAAGCGTCGTCTGTTCGCTTTCTTGCCGCCCAGTGCCGTCGCTCCCGACCCTGAAAAACCGAAGAGGAGTGAAATCTATTCGTCGTCGTCCGCAGCCGCCGCCGGAACGAGCGCGTCGACGTCCGCGTGCTCGAAGAGCAGATCGCGGAGGAGACCGACCGTCTCCTCGTCGCGGGTGCGTCCGCTGTGAATCAGCTCTTCCGCGCGGTCGACGACGGACATCGTGTCGGCGTTGACGAGAAGCACGGGGACGCCCTTCTCCTCTGCCTTGCCGAGCACGGCGGCCGGTGGCCGGTGGCCGCCCGTGAGGATGAGTGCCTTCACACCGGGAGCTTCGAGTGCCGCGGTGTGGATCTCCGAGCGGTCGCCACCCGTGATGACCGCCGCGTCCTTCGTCCGCCGGAAGTAGCGCAGGGCAGCGTCGCCGCCCATCGCGCCGACAAGGAACCGTTCGACGAAGGCGTCGGTCGGGACGTTGGTCGCGACGTCCGCGCCGAGGTCCTTCGCGAGGTCGTTGACAGTGATGCCAGCGAGTTCGCGCTTGCGGGGAAGGACGCCGAGGACGTCGACACCGCGGTTCTCGAGGAACGGGACGACTTCCGTCTCCAGCTCGTCGTAGACCGAGTCGGAGACGCGGTTGAACAGGACGCCCACGAGCCGGTCGCCGATGTCGTCGGCAGCGGCCAGCACCTCGTCGATGTCACCCGGCTGGGTGTAGTCGGCGACGAGAACGACGCCCGCATCGAGCAGGTCGGCGATCTCGGGGTCGGTGAGGTCGATGATGCCGCCGGTCGTGTAACGGCCGGCACCCTCGACGAGCATCAGGTCCTTGTCGGCGGCGAGCTGGTCGTAGTTCTCGCGGACGATTTCGGCGAGTTCGTCGCCGCTCTCCTGGCCGCGGATGGCACCTTCGACGAACGTCGGCGAGTAGACGATGGGTTCCATCTGGTGCATCTCGGCGTCGAGACCGAGCAGTTCGCGGGCGAGCATCGGGTCCTGGTCGAGCGTCTTGCCGACGTTCGACTGCAGACGGGTCCCTTTCGGCTTCATGTAGCCGACGTCGAGACCGCGTTCCTGTGCGAGGAGGCCGAGCGCGAGGGTCACGGCTGTCTTTCCGGTGCTGTCCTGAGTCGAGGTAACGAGTAGCGTGTTCATGGCTGAATCGTGGGTGGGAGTGGTCATAGTTCGTCGGGGTCGACGGTCAGTCGGACGTCGACCGCCTGTGCACCGTCGGGCAGCGCGACGAGCGGGTTGATGTCGAGTTCGAGGATGGCCGGGAAGTCTGTGACCAGCTGCGAGAGCCGCTGGATGGTCTCGGTGATCTCGTCGATGTCGACGGGGTCGCGGCCACGGGCACCGCGAAGCAACGGCGCGGAGTCGATCTCCTCGGTCATCTCGAAGGCTTCGTTCTCCGAGACCGGCGCGACACGGAACGTCGTGTCCTCCATCACTTCGACGAAGATGCCGCCGAGACCGAACATCAAGAGCGGCCCGAACTGCGGGTCGCGGTTCATGCCGACGATGGTCTCGACGCCGCTGTCGAGGTCGACCATCTCCTGGACCTGCACGCCGATGATGTTCGCGTCGGGCTGGTAGTTCCGTGCGCGGGTGATGAGGTCCTCGTAAGCGTCGTAGACCTCTCCGTCCTCGACACCGACCTTGACGCCGCCGATGTCGGATTTGTGAAGAATGTCCGGACTGACGATCTTCATCACGACGCCGCCGTCGATGTTCTCGGCGACGTCGAGCGCGTCCGCGGGCGAGTCCACGATTTCGCCCTGCGGCGTCTCGATGCCGTAGGCGTCGAGCAGGCCCATCGCCTCGACGCCGAGGCGGGTGTCGTCGCGGCCCTTGACGGATTCGAGAATCTCGCGGGCGCGCTCTCTGTCGACGTCGAACTCGGTCGGCTCGTCGTACGTCCGCTGGCTGATGTCCTTGAAGTCGGCCAGCGCGTCGAGCGCGAACACCGCACGCGACGGGTCGAAGTAGTTCGGGATGCCCGAGTCCTGCAGGATGGTCGCGGCGGGCTTGACGCGCTCGCCACCCATGAAACAGGCCGCGACGGGCTTGTCGTGCTCCTCGCGGAGTTCGACCGTGTCCTCGGCCAACTGCTCGTAGTCGAGGACAGCCGTCGGACAGGTCAAGACGAGTGCCATGCCGACGTTCTCGTCGGCCAGTGCGATGTCAAGCGCGTCGCGGAACCGGTCGTTGTCGGCGTCGCCGACGATGTCGACCGGGTTGTAGATGTTCCCTTCCGCCGGCAGTTTCTCGGAGAACTCCTCCAGTGTTTCGTCGGAGAAACTCGCCATCGAGAGGCTGGAGTCGCCGACGGCGTCCGTCGACATCACGCCGGGACCACCGGCGTTGGTGATGATGGCGATCTCCTCGCCCTCGGGCAGCGGCTGGTTGGCGAGCATCTGCGCGGAGTCGAACAGCTCCTGGACGGACTCCGCGCGGATGACGCCCGCCTGTTCGAGACCGGCCTCGTAGGCCTGGTCGCTGCCGGCGATGGTGCCGGTGTGGCTGGAGGCGGCCTGCGCCCCGGCGTCGGTGCGGCCGGACTTCACGAGGACGATCGGCGTGTCCTGCGTGACCTCCCGAGCCGTGTCGATGAACTTCCGGCCCTCCTCGATGCCTTCGAGGTAGCCGATGACGACGTCGGTCTCACCGTCTGCGCCCCAGGCGTCGACGAAGTCCGACTCGTCGAGGACGGCCTTGTTGCCCAGCGAGACGACGTCCTTGAACCCGATGCCCTCGTCGTTCGCCCAGTCGAGGACGGCCGTGATGAACGCACCCGACTGGCTCATGAAGGACATGTTGCCGGGGCTGGCGTTCTCGGGACCGAAAGTGGCGTTCATGCCGTTCGGCGTGCTCATAATTCCCAGACTGTTCGGCCCGACGAGGTTGAGGTCGTACTCCGCGGCGACCTCGGTGAGCTCCTGCTCACGGGCGGCTCCGTCGCTCCCGGTCTCTCCGAACCCGGCGGTGATGACGACGACGTTCTGGATGCCCGCCTCGCCAGCCTGCCGGACCGCGTCCACGGCGATGTGGGGCGGGACGACGACCACCGCGAGGTCGGCATCGCTCTCACTGACGTCGGCGACGGCCGGGAGGCCGAACACCTCGTCGTACTTGGGGTTGACCGGTACGACCTCGCCGTCGAAATCCTCCATGAGGTTCTCGACGATGGCGCGGCCGACCGACCCCTCACGCTCTGTCGCACCGACGACGGCAACCCGCCGCGGTGCGAACAACTCGGATAGGTCTCCCATCGTTCGCACCTTCCTCCCGTACGCGCATAAATTCCTGTGTGTCCGCCCTCTCACGGAGCTTGTCATCACACCACAGTAGCCCGAACAATCGGGATGTTTGTCCACCGAACGGTCGGTTCCCCGACCGGTTTGTGAAGAACGGGCCGAGGTTGTAGTCAGCCGACTGACTCGTCGGTGCCGGGTGCCGTGGCCGCCTCACACCACGTCGTCGGCTGCGTACTGCTCCCGAGTCCGTTTCGCGCTCGCTGCGTACTCGGCGCGCGTCTCCGGGTCGTCGACAGTCCCCAGTGCGCGCGGCTTGGCGTCGATAGCGGCAGTGGTGTCGCGGGCGTCGTCGAAGCTCGTCAGTGCCCGCTCCTTGCGGAGGTAGTGCTCTCCGTCCGGCGTCGCGTAGACGAGGATGACGATGTTCTGCTCGTCGTCCGAGTAGGTCCGTTCGACCAGCCAGACTCGGACAGTCTCGGCGGGGGCGTCGGAGTCCATCACTACGGAGTTCGTCGACGACACAGAAAAGTGTCACCGAGAAACAGACACTACGTGGACCCGGCCGACCCCGTCTCCACGAGTCGGTCTTCGTACTTTGCGAGCGACTCGTCGAGGGCTTCGCCAGCGTCGAGGTCGAGTTCGTCCGCGAGCGCGAGCAGGGCGAACAGGGCGTCGCCGAGTTCGTCGCGCTCGACGTCCAGGGCGTCCGGCGAGGCACCGTAGTCACTCGACGCCGTCGCGTCCGCCGCCAGTTCGCCAACCTCTGCCGCGAGGTCGAGCAGTCTGTACGCGGGAGGCGTGTGTAGGTCGTGTTCGTCCAGGAACGCCGCGACCTGTCGTTGTTCTTTCATCGTCCGTTGGGACTGGTGACACGTCGCAGGAAAGTACGTTCCGGTGTGATAGAACGACCACAGTCACCGAATCGCCACACTGCTCGGCAAGAGGTGACTCAGCAGTCGACGACGCGCCGGACTGTCCGCCTCACAGGTCGGTCTCGCTGACGACACCGAACACCGCTCCGACAGGTCCGAATCACAGTACATTTATTTGTATGGAGAATGGTGTGAATATATTCGCGTTTCCAACGTTCTAGTGGACGGTTATGCCGTACTACACCACACTGCAAGTGACGATTCCGGGCGTTTTGGAAGAGACCATCAGCGGGTTGCTCGCGTTCCTCCCGCGGCTCGTCGGCGCGCTCCTCATCCTCCTCGTCGGCTGGCTCGTCGGCCGCGGCGCGGCGCGACTCGTCGCGCGTCTGGCCGACCGTATCGAACTCGACAAGGCGGTCATGGCGACACCGCTCGGCGGTATCATGGGTGGCAGCCAACGCGCCGTCTCACAGTCGTTCGGGTCGCTGGCGAAATGGTTCGTCTTCGCCATCTCGTTCCTCGCGGCCGCCGACGTGCTCGCGGTCCCGCTGTTCTCACAGTGGATCTCGACCGCAGCGTCCTACTTGCCTGCGTTCATCGCCGGTCTCCTAGTGATTGTCGTCGGCTTCGTCGTCGCCGACTTCATCGGTGACACCATCACGCGGACCCGCGCGGCGACCCAGACGCGGTACACCAACGCGTTCGCGGCGGGGACCCGGATGTTCCTCTACTTCGTCGCCGTCGTCATCGGCCTGAGCACGATGGGTATCGACGTCTCCCTGCTGGAGACCTTCGGGACCGCGCTGGCGTGGGGGCTCGCGGCCGCCATCGCCATCGGCGTCGGTATCGCGCTCGGCTGGGGTGGAAAGGACTACGTCGCGGGCCACATCGAGGGCTGGGTCGAAGGCGCGCAGTACGCTTCCGGCGGCTCCGGCGGTCCCGGCGGCGCGGCACAGGCCGACGGCGGTATCGTCGACGAGGACTGAGCCGACTGTCGGTGCGGGCCACGCTTCGTGCGTGGTGTCCGCGCCGCGCCACCGAACTATCTTTGCGATGTGCATCCACACCCACTGACAGGATATTAGGCGCGCCAAAACTATCACATTACTGATAACACTTATCCCCGGCGACGGTCAAGAGAGACCATGGCAGTCGAGTTCGGAAATCTCGTATTCGTCTTCGCTGCCGGTCTCATCACCGCGCTGGCGACTGGTCTCGGGGCGATTCCTTTCTTCCTCGTCAGCGACATCAGCGACCGGTGGAACGTCGTCCTCTGGGGGCTTGCTTCGGGCATCATGGTCTCGGCGTCGCTGTTCGGACTCGTCTCGGAAGGTCTCGCGAACGGGACGCCGGCCCAGTTGGGACTCGGCATTCTCGCTGGCGTCGTGCTCGTCGTCGTCGCCCACCGCGTCATCGAGGGTGCAGAGGCCTCGCCGCGACAGTACGAGCAGGCCGACTTCCGGAAACTGCTCCTCATCCTCGGCATCCTGACGGTCCACAGCTTCCCCGAGGGCGTCGCCGTCGGCGTCGCCTTCGCGGACCTCGGACTGGAGGGTGGCGTCTCGCTACTCGGTCTCTCGGTTCCCATCCTCGCGATCTTCATGACCGTCGCCATCTCCATCCACAACGTGCCCGAGGGCGTCGCGGTGTCGATTCCGCTCCGCTCGATGGGCGTCTCGAATCCCAAACTCGTCTGGTGGGCCGTCTTCTCGAGTTTGCCCCAACCTATCGGCGCGGTCATCGCCTTCTACTTCGTCCGCATCGCTCGGGAGTTCCTCCCGTTCGGCTTCGGCTTCGCTGCGGGGGCGATGGTCTATCTCGTCATCTCCGAGTTCATCCCGGAAGCACTGGAACTCGGCGAGAACGTCCCCGGCGGCGGCAGAACAGAACTCGGAGCCGGTCTCGCGGTCGGCGTCGCGGTGATGGTACCGCTCGCGTTCATCTGAGCGCGCTGTGGCTGGACTCGTCCAGCCGAATTATCCGACTAGTGGTCGTGGCCCGTCGCCTCGGCGAAGGAGACGCCGAAGCGCTCCTCGAACAGTTCTTCGGCCTTCTCGTTGATCTCCAGCAGGTCCTCGGGGACCTCACCCTCGGCGTGGTGGACGATGGTGTGGGCGCGCTGGACGAACGAGAGCAGCGTGATCTCGGCGACGACGGAGGCCGGTTCCTCGCCCTGCTCGGAGAGCACGTCGACGAGTCCCTCGGGAAGCTCGATGCTGTCGGTGTCGCCGTTCGGTCCTTCGATGGTGTAGGTCTCGGTGTCTACCATAGCTTGCACTGGGAGATGGAACCTAAAGGGTCTGTGGGAATCGAGCGGACAGCGTGCGCGGTCGCCGGAGCACGACACCGAACTGAGAAACGAGTGGCTGCCGCTCAAAGCTCACGGCGAGGCATCGACAAAGAGAGAAGACCGTGTCGCCTGTGACGCCTGTGACGCTCAGTCGTCCGACTCGGCTGCCGCGGGCTCGTTCGCCGCGGCCTTCGCCGCGCGTTCGAGGTTTTCGAGGTAGTCGTCGGCGTCGATGGCGGCCTTCGAACCCATCCCACCGGCCGTGATAGCTTGCTGGTAGTGGTAGTCGACCACGTCGCCCGCGCCGAAGATACCCTCGACGTCGGTGGCGGTCTGGCCGCCGCCGTCGCCGCCCTTGGTCTTGACGTAGCCCTCGTCGTCCATTTGAACGCCCGTTCCTTCGAGATACTCGGTGTTCGGCGTGTGGCCGATGGCGTAGAACACGGCCCCGACGTCGAATTCGAACTCCTCCGTCTCGGGGTCGTCGAGTTTGTCCGACGGGTGGCCCTCGGGATTGCGGACCATCGTTACGTGGTCGACGCCGTCTTCCGGCGTCCCGTGGAGTTCCGTGACCTCGGTGTTGAGCATGAGTTCGATCTCGCCCTCGTCGACCTTCTCCTGCACGCGGTCGATCCAGTAGTCCTCGGCGCGGAACTCCTCGCGGCGGTGGACGAGGTAGACCGTCGACGCGAACTTGGTGAGGAAGTTGGCCTCCTCCATCGCGGCGTCGCCGCCGCCGATGACCATGATCTTCTGGTCGCGGAAGAACGCGCCGTCACAGGTCGCACACGTCGAGAGACCGTAGCCCATCAGCTCGTCCTCGCCGGGGATGCCGAGCGTCCGGGCGCTGGCACCCGAGGCGGCGATGACCGCGTCGGCCGTGTAGACGTCGCCGTTCGTGAGTTCGACGCGGAACGGTCGACTGGAGTCGTCGACGGACTTGAGGACGCCGTTTTTGACCTCCGCACCGAAGCGCTTGGCCTGCGTCTTCATGTTGTTGACGAGTTCGGGACCCGAGATGCCCTCCGGGAAGCCCGGATAGTTGTCGACTTCGGTCGTCAGGGTGAGCTGTCCGCCCGGTTCCGTGCCCTCGAAGACGAGCGGCTCGTTGTTCGAGCGGGCGGCGTAGATGGCCGCCGTCAGCCCCGAGATCCCTGTCCCGGCGATGATGAGTTTCCGGTGCTCGACGACGCCGCCGTCGGTGGCGGCCGTCTCGCGAGAAGCGTCGTCAGACATGGACGATATTTTGCGAGCGGACGGTATTTACCTTGCGCTGTCGGGCAGCGTCTCCGTCATCGGAACCGTGCGCCACGACGCCGCGTGACGACGTCTCTCCCCCCTGTCGCCACCTGTCCGCGTCCCGGTCGAAGTCCTTACCAGGGTCGGACGGGTCCGCCAGAGTATGCCTGCGGACCTCGCAGAGAAGACCGACCGCTACGAACAAATGTTCGCCGACGCCCTCGACGAAGCCGAGGTCGTCGTCCCGCCGGAGACACCGCTCGGTGCCGCCGCCGCCGACGTGCTGGAGATGGCCGAATCCTACCTCCGCGACGGCCGACATTTCCGCGAGGCTGAAGACCTCGTCAACGCGCTCGCGTCCTTCTCCTACGGCTACGGCTGGCTCGACGCTGGCGTCCGGATGGGACTCTTCTCGATTCCCGACGACAGCCATCTCTTCACGATGTGAGCGTCGCGTTCCCGCGTCGCCGAGGGGCCGCCCCACACCACGTGCGACCCGTGCGACCTGCCGACCGACCGGACCCGGCGCGACCGCGACAACCGTACCGACGGTTCTCGCGACAGTTCGCTGACGAACCTCGGATTTTGGAGAGAGTTGGGAAAGTGTATATACCTGCGAAAGAGCAAGACAAGACGAGATGAGCCTCTGGTTCGATATCGCGCGGGTCAGCCACGGCCTGAACCTCCTGCTCCTGGTGGGACTCGGATACGTCTGGGTCCGCAACTACCTGGAGTTCCGCTCGAAGCACACCCTGGGGCTTCTGCTGTTCTCGGTGTTCCTCCTCCTGGAGAACGGCTTCGCACTCTACATCTACATGGTCGACCCCGACCTCTCGGTGTGGTTCTCCAGCGCCGCCGTGCCCGACATCGCGTGGCAGGGAATGATGGTCCTCCCCGTCCTCGAAGCCGTCGGTCTCGCGTTCCTGCTGTGGGTCACCTGGGACTGAGCGTCCGAAACGACGAACCCAGCCTTTTCTTCCGGACGCGTGACGTGACAACTACCTGTGCCCTCCACAGACGACGGCCGAACCGAACGAACCCAGCCTTTTCTTCCGGACGCGTGACGTGACAACTACCTGTGCCCTCCACAGACGACGGCCGAACCGAACGAACCTCACGCCGACGACTCCTCTCGACGCTGGCAACGGGACTCACGGCCGCGACCGCTGGCTGTGCCGGGTCGGTTCCGGAGCAACACGACCGGCTCACGACGACACAGTTCGAAGACAGTTCCGAGCGAATCGCGTGGGACTTCCAGACAGCGTCCGCCGAGTACCGGACGGGGTACGCCGCGCTCCGTCTCCAGCGACGCCTCGACGACGGTGACGCAGACACGCCGGACCCGACGCTGTTCCAGTTCAACGCCTCGCTCGACCTCGACAACGACTTCGAGTTCGACTGGTACCGCGCTCGAATCTCGACGCCGACCGACTACCACCAGCGGTACGGCGACGTGACGTATCGGGTGACTCCACCCGGTCAGTGGGAGGACTTCTGCGTCTACTTCCAACGGCACGCCACGCGCCGAGAACTCGTCGTCGAGCACCGGGGAGTCGACACCGAGGGCACCATTCTGACCCCGGTCGTCGTCAACCCCGTCACCGACCCGTTCCCGCCGGCGCTCCGGTGTCAGTTCACGCTCCAGGCGTCGAAGTCGGGTGCGTTCGGCCGGACGATCCGCATCGCCGACAGCGGACAGTTGGTGTTCGAGTCCGAAGAAAACGAGTCCTGACGGGCGCAGTGACGTCCGACGTCCTCAGAGCCGGTAAGTCGGCCCATCGTCGCTGTCTTCGACCTCGACGCCGAGGTCGACCAGTGCGTCGCGGAGCGCGTCGGCACGCTCGTAGTTGCCCGCCTCGCGCTCCTCCTCGCGGACGTCGAGCACGAGTTCGACGAGGTCGCCCGCGAGCGAGACGTCGCCCTCTGCGGACGAATCGCCGAACGTCAGGCCGAAGACCTCGCCGCCGAGTTCCTCGAACGTCTCGACCGTCCGGCGGAGGGCCTGATAGTCGTACTCCTCGGCGTCTTCGAGGTGGCGGTTGCTCGCTGAGGCGAGTTCCAGGAGTGCCGAGATGGCCTCGCGGACGTTGAAGTCGTCGTTCATCGCCTCGCGGAACTGCTCGTGGGTCGCGTCGACCGCGGCTCGGAGGTCCGCGTCTTCGACTTTCGAGCGGGCGTCGAGGCTGTCGCAGGCGGCGACGGCGGCGTCGTAGGCGCGGTCCAGCCGCGACCACCGCTCCTCGGCCTCCTGCATCGCCGCCTCGGAGAAGGTCTGTTTCGAACCGTACTCGGTGGAGAGGTAGAACGTCCGAACGACGTTCACGCCGAACTCCTCCAGCGCGCCCGAGACGGTGAAGAAGTTGCCGAGGCTCGACGACATCTTCTCGCCTTTCGTCTCCAAGAGACCGGTGTGGAGCCAGTAGCGCGCGAACTGCTCGCCCGTCGCGGCCTCGCTCTGGGCGATCTCGTTCTCGTGGTGCGGGAAGACGAGGTCGTGGCCGCCGACGTGGATGTCGATGGTGTCGCCGAGATGCGCCATCGACATCGCCGAGCACTCGATGTGCCAACCGGGCCGCCCCTCGCTCCACGGCGACTCCCACGTCTCGCCGTACTCCTGGCTCTCGTCGACCGGGCGGCCGTCTTTGCGGTGTTCTTCGACGTCGTGGGGCGAGACCGCACCCGCTTTCCAGAGCGCGAAGTCCGAGGCGTGACGTTTCTCGCTCCGTTCGCTGGCCTCGCCCTGCGCCTCCATCTCGTCGACCTGCTGGTTCGAGAGCTTGCCGTAGTCCGCGAACTCCGTGACGTCGAAGTAGACCGAGCCGTTGGACTCGTAGGCGTAGCCCTTCTCGATGAGCGTCTCGATGAGGTCGATGATCTCGGGGACGTGCTCGGAGACGCGGGGGTAGACCTCCGCGCGCTTGAGGTTGAGTCCGCGCATATCGCCCATCACCGACGTCATGAAGTGTTCGGCGACGGCCGCCTCGTCCCCTCCCAGCTCGTCCTCGCCAGCACGGGCGGCGATCTTCTCGTTGACGTCGGTGAAGTTCTCGACGTGGTGGACGGTGTAGCCCTCGTGTTCCAGCCAGCGGTGCATCACGTCGGCGTGGGTCCAGACGCGGGCGTGGCCGAGGTGGGCGTCGTCCGAGACCGTCAGGCCACAGACGTAGAGCAGGACGTCGTCGTCGTCTCCGGGCCTGAACTCCTCGCGCTCTCTGGTGAGCGTGTTGGTCACGGACAGTGTCATCGCGAGAAGGTTCCTCCGCCCGTCGCTTGAATGTGTTGAAGGTGTGCGACGGCGTCGACGCGGCTCAGCCCGCCACGGCCGACAGCGCGTCCTCGACCAGCCGGAGCGCGTTCGCGCCGTCGCGGCGGCCGACGACGACGAGGAGCGTATCACCGGCGACGGCGGCCGCCGAGACCGAGACGTCGGCGGCGGCCAGCCGACCGAGCACCGCCCGCAGCCCGGCCGTGTCGACCTCGCCCGTCGCCAACACGGCCGTCTCCCTATCGCCGTCGGCGACGGCAACCCCGCCGAGCGTGAGCAGGGGGTCGGTGTCAGTGTCGTCGGCAGCGTCGCTCTCGCCGTGCTCGCCACCGTCGACGACGCTGACGACGCCGACACGGCTCTGCATGGTCACACGGACGTCCCGCTCGCTCGTCTCGTAGTCGTCGAGGTCGGCTGCGAACCGCCGGAGCGCGGCGGCGACGGCCTCGCGGTCGCCGTCGAGGGCCAGAAAGTCGGCGGCTGCGGTGTGGTTGACGACGCCCGCGCGGAGTGCGTCGAGCAGGAAGGGATTGGCGCGGACGGCGTCGCGAGCGTCGGCAGCGAGTGACATAGGCGAGCGATTCGCCGCGGCCGAGAAAAATCCGGCGGGCTGGTTGAGTCGGCCGCAACCGTGAGCCCTAACCCTCCACATCCGGTAGGGCCGCCGTGAACTCCCGCTTCGCCACTGTCGGTCTTTTCGCGCTCCTCGCGACCCTCTGGGGCTTCTCGTTTCCCGCCATCGACATCGGGCTGCGGTCGCTCGACCCAGTGCTCTTCGCGGCGTTCCGGTACGACATCGCCGCCGTCCTGCTGCTCGCGGCCGCCCTCGCCCGCGGCACCGACTGGCGGCCGACCGACCGCTCGAACCTTCTTGCTGTTCTCGCTGGCGGCCTCTTTCTCGTTGCCGGCAACGGCCTGCTGTTCGTCGGCCAACAGACCGTCCCCAGTGGTGTTGCGGCCATCATGCAGAGTCTCGGTCCTATCGTGACGAGCCTGTGGGCACTCGCCATCCTGCCCCAAGAACGGCTCTCGCCGGTCGGCGCGGTAGGCATCCTCGTCGGTTTCGTCGGCGTCGGGCTCATCGTGCGGCCCGACCCGGCGAACCTGCTCGCTGGCGACGGTACCGGCCGGCTGCTCATCCTCGGGCAGGTCGTCAGCGTCGCGCTCGGCGGCGTGCTCGTCCAGCGCGCGAAGCCGACGCTCGGGCAGGCCGCCCTCTCGGGCTGGTCGATGCTCGTCGGCGGCGTCGTCCTCCACGCGACGAGTCTCGTTCTCGGCGAGTCGCTCGTCCTCCCGAGCGCGCTGCAAGCACAGGTCGCCGTGCTCTATCTCGGCGTCTTCGCCACCGCCGTCGCCTTCTTCATCTACTTCACGCTCTTGGAGATGCGCGGCGCGCTGGAGACGTCGCTCGTGGCCTACCTCGTCCCCATCGTCGCCACCGTCGCCGGCGTCTTCCTCCTCGGCGAGTCCATCACGCCGCTCACCGTCGTCGGCTTCCTCGTCGTCTTCGTGGGCTTCGTCCTGCTCAAGCGCGAGGAGATCGCGAACCTCGTCTCCGGCAGTCCACAGCCCGCCGACTGACGGTTTCTCCGACCACCGCCGACGTCCCGCCTCTCCGACGTCTCGCCGACAATCCCGTCTCTCTGACGTCCCGCCGACTCAACTGTGTTTCAGTAAGTTCGCATACAGAAGCAACATTCAGATGACAGTTATGCGGGTGGCCGTCGACGCTCTATCTGTGATGACACCGACGAACCCGACCACGACGGTCCCGAACTCGGTGTACGGCTTCGGCCAGCTGGTGGCCGCAACTGCGGTGTTGTTCGGTGGGGTCTTGACGGTCCTCGTCGCCGTCGACTATCCGCTCGTCGTCGCCGCCGTCGCGGTGGGGATGCTCGTGGCCGCGGTGGCGACGACGGTCGCGCTCGACCACCGCCGCCGACTCGGGCGGACCCGTCGCGTCTGCGTCCCCAAGACGAGCGTCTGTGTCGACGCCTGACCCGTGCGCCCGGTGTCGCACTCTCGACACCGACCCGGGGGGAACGCTCGTCGCCCGGACGCCGCTCCGGCGGTCTCTGCCGCTTCTCTCCCTCGCTTTGCGAAGTCACTAAGACGCGGCCGTCCCTTGGTTCGACCATGAGTCAAGCGCTGGTCATCGTCGCCCACGGGTCGCATCTCAACCCGGACTCGTCGACGCCGACACACGCCCACGCGGACACCATCCGCGCCACGGGCGCGTTCGACGAGGTCAAAGTCGGCTTCTGGAAGGAAGAACCGCATCTGCGGGAGGTCCTCCGGACGGTGGAGAGCGACACGGTGTACGTCGTCCCGCTGTTCGTCAGCGAGGGCTACTTCACCGAGCAGGTCATCCCGCGCGAACTCCGCCTCGAGGGCTGGGACGTCTCCGAGTGGGACTCCGACGGCCTCTCGGCCGACTACACGACGCTCACCGCGAGCGACACCGGCCAACAGGTCGTCTACTGCGGCCCGGTCGGCACCCACGGGTCGATGACGGACGTCATCGTCCGCCGCGCCGAGACGGTGACGGGCGACCCCGACGTCGGGCCGGGCTTCGGCCTCGCGGTCGTCGGCCACGGGACCGAGCGCAACGAGAACTCCGCGAAGGCAATCGAGTACCACGCCGACCGTATCGCCGGGATGGACCGCTTCGACGAGGTCCGCGCGCTCTACATGGACGAGGAGCCGGAAGTCGACGACGTGACCGACTTCTTCGAGTCCGAAGACGTCGTCGTCGTCCCCCTCTTCATCGCCGACGGCTTCCACACCCAGGAGGACATCCCCGAGGACATGGGGCTGACCGACGACTACCGCGAGGGCTACGACGTGCCCGCGCTCGTCGAGGGCCACCGCATCTGGTACGCCGGCGCGGTCGGCACGGAGCCGCTGATGGCCGACGTGGTCCTCGAACGCGCCGCCGACGCCGGAGCCGACGTGGCCGCGGCAATCGAGACCGTCCGTGAACGGACCCGGAGCCAGCCCGCAATGGGGGACTAACCATGCAGGCGACACAGCTCGCGGCACTCCGCGACGCGGCCGAGGACGGCCCAGGCGTCCAGTTCGACGGGCTCTACGTCCACGCGGGCGACGAGGACTACGACCGCGACGGCGGCTACAGCTTCGGGACGCCCGAGGGCGAACAGTCGGGGCTCTCGCAGGGCGAGTTCGAGGACGCGGCCGAACAGTACGAGGCGTACGTCACCAACTGGTACTTCTGGACCCACGTCGTCGGCGGCTCGAAACTGAAAGGCGGCGTCGACGTCGGCGAGGACCACCACCACCGGCGGGGGTTCCTCCGCTGGCTGGAGCTGGCCGACCAGACCGAAACGGACGTGCCGGGGCGCTACGAGTCGCTCCGGGAGGGCATCACCCACGAATGGGGTGAGATTCGCATCACGGCGACGCTTGGCGATGAGGGCGCGCGAGTGTACGAGATTCGTCACGTCGACGACGCGGAGGTAGCCGCCGAAGAACTCGACAGCTACACCGACCCGCTCGACCTCCGCGAGTTGGTCAAACACGACGACCGGGGTCGCTACCGCCCGCTGAGGACCGCCCCGACGCTCCAGACCGGCTGGGTCCTCACCGACCTCGACCAACGGCAGGTCTTCGAGGCCGTCGACGACGTCATCTATCCGGCCACTGTGGTCAACTGGAACCTCGAACGCCACGGCGACCTCGACGTCACCCACTGGGAGGAGACCATCGGCCGCCAGTCGGGCATCTACGGCGTCGTCAAGACGTGGAACCGCGGCGAGGGCCACGAACACGTCGACTGGGTCGCCGAGGCCTGCTGTGACGACTCACAGTGTATCAAACGCCGCGAGTGGCAGTACGACGAGGACACCGAACTCGCTGTCGACGGCGGCGACGGCGTCTTCCCCTGCCGGGAACCCTGCTCGCTCGTCATCTCCGCCTCGCGCAAGTGGACGCGTCTCGAAGGCGAGGAGACGAAGACCTACGAGTTCGAGTTGACCGAGAGCGAGAAAGAGCAGGTCGAAGACGTCATCGACGCGGTCGCCGACGGCCGCGCCGACGAGATCCGTGAGGCGGACATCTACAAGGGCGCGAACCGCTACCGGACGCGGTTCCTCCGCGCCAAGCGGTTCGATGAGGAGGGCAACCTCTCGGGGACGCCGACGGTCGTCGACGACGGACACGAGGAGACGAACGGCGACGCCGAGCGCGACGCGGCCGACGACGCGGACGAGGACTGAAGCGGCCGTCTCGCGGCGACCGCGGTTTTGGTTTTCGGCGACTCACAACTCACAACAGCTGCATGGCGAGTGCCGCGAGCACGCCGCCGATGACGACGCCGACACCGATGAAGACGGCCGTGCTGTTGAGGACGACGGCCACGGCGATCGCGAGCGTGATCGCGAACAGCGCGAAGACCACGAGCGGCACGCTCCCTGTCCCGGGCGCGTCGCCGAGGCGGTCGGCGAGCGAGACCGACTCGGGTTCGGATTTGTGGCGCGTCGCGCGCGGCGTCCCGAGGGACTCGTCGACCTGTACCGAGTGGTTCTCCTCCGTGTAGGGTTCGACCGTCACCTCGACGGTCGCCTCCTCCGCGCCGTAGCCCGTGACGATCCGGAGTATCCCGGAGACGGGTTCGGCGACGCGGGCGGTGTCGACGTCGACGCGGACGGCCGCCGTGCCGCCCGCCTCGACGTAGTGGTTACCCGCCTCGAGGCGGGCGACTCTGGAGAGCGTGTCGTCGAGATGCAGATGGATGTGGACGGCTTCGCCCTCGTTGTCCAGTTCGACGTAGAACGCGTCGTCCGTGGTGTAACTCCGCGCGACGCTGACGTCGTGCAGTCGGTCGCGGTTGAGAGAGACGGTCAACGCTGGTGACACGTCTCTGCAGTCACGGTGCGGGACGAAAAAGGTTCAGGGCGTATCTAGTCGCGCATATCCGGCGGCAGCAGGTTCGGGATGCCGTCCTCGATGGGGTAGCGCTCGCCGCACTCCGTGCAGACGAGCGTCCCTTCGAGCACTTCGTCGTCGTCCTGCGCGTCGATTTCGAGGTCGAGGTCGTGTTTGTCCATCGGACAGCAGATGATGTCCATCAGCGACTCTTTCATTGTCCGAAGCGACGGACGGAACGGTCAAAAGCGTAGGGGTTCGGAGCGCGCGGCCGACCGCGCGGGCGACACTGTCGTCCGCCTCATCTACGCCTCGACTACGCCTCGGGATTTCGGTATCCGGCGACGAACGAGACGCCGACTGCGAGGAGTGCCGCGGCGACTGCGAAGACCCAGAACCCCGCCCACGCACCGGACACAGGCTCGCCCGTCCACACGGCGACGAGGGCGGCGAGCGCGAGCGCGACGGCGAACGGTGCGACGAACACCGGGTCGGTCCACCGGCCGCCCGCGTTCCGGTATTCGACGGCGTATCCCCAGAGGTTGCCGACGGTGAACTGGAAGACGACGACCGCGAAGAGTCCCGAGACGACGGCCTCGAAGAGGGCGGCGACGGCGTAGTCGCCGGCGCGGAACAGCGACAGGCCGGATCCGAGGACGAAGACGGCGACCATCAGCGCGTGCCACGGGCGGAGTCGGTCGTGGAGGGACATATCCGGAGCTACTCGTCAGGAGCGCAAGAGGATTGCGGCGGGGAAAGAGAGAACCGTTCGGCCGTCAGCCGACAGCCGCGCTCAGTTGTCGAAAGGGTTCGCGAGTTCGACCGTCTCGGTGCGGTCCGGGCCGACGCCGACGGCGTAGACCGGGGCACCGACCTCCTCGGAGATGTAGTCGAGATAGTCCTGTGCGGCGTCCGGGATGGCGTCGTAGCCCTCCTCGGCCACCGCGGCCCAGTCGACCTCGGGCCAGGTCTCGAACTCCTTCAGGACGGGTTCGCACTCCGCCCACCGTTCGGTCGTCGCGGGCATCGTCTTCAGTTCCTCGCCGTCGAGTTCGTAGGCGTGGCCGACTTTGACCTCGTCGAGACCGGCCAGCACGTCGAGATGGTTGACGGCGATGCCGGTGAAGCCGCTCCGGCGGGCGGCGTGGCGGAGCATCGGGATGTCGAGCCAGCCGATACGGCGCGGACGGCCGGTGACGGTCCCGAACTCCCCGCCCTTCTCGCGGATGAAGTCCGCCAGCTCTTCCTCGTGGTCGTCGCCGTCGAGTTCGGTCGGCAGCGGCCCTTCGCCGACGCGCGAGAGATACGCCTTGACGATGCCGACGACCTCGCCCTGGCCGACGACCGTCGGACCGAGACCGGAGCCGGTCGCGGCGGCTCCGGCGGTCGGGTTCGAGGAGGTGACGTAGGGGTAGTTGCCGTGGTCGATGTCGATGAGCGTGCCCTGCGCGCCCTCGAACATGACGTCGTCGCCCGCCTCGCGTCGCTCGTAGAGGAAGTCGCCGCAGTCGACGACCATGTCGTTCTCGACGAGCCGCTCGCCAAAGGCGGCGAACTCCTCGTGGAGGGCGTCGACGTCGCACTCCTCGCCCGCTTCGAGCCCGTAGACGTCCTCGATGAGCGAGCGTTTCTGGTCGACGGCGTACTCCAGTCGCTCACGGAGCACGTCGGGGTCCAGCAGGTCGCCGACGCGGATGCCGCGGCGGCCAGCCTTGTCCTCGTAGGTCGGGCCGATACCGCGACCGGTCGTGCCGACCTTGACGCCCGAGTCGGCTTTCACTTCTTCTTCGATGCCGTCGAGGCGTCGGTGGTACGGGAGGATGACGTGTGCGCGTTTCGCGACGCGCACGTCGGGGTCGAGTCCCTTCTCCTGCAGCGTGTCGAGTTCGTCGAAGAGCGTGCGGGGGTTGACGACGCAGCCGTTGCCGAGAACTCCGACCTTGTCGCGAACGGCACCGCTCGGGACGAGCGAGAGCTTGTACTCCTCGCCGCCCTCGACGACGGTGTGGCCAGCGTTGTCGCCGCCCTGATACCGGACGACGATGTCGGCGTCTCCGCCCCAGAGGTCGACGAGTGCACCCTTGCCCTCGTCGCCGAGCTGAGAGCCGACGATAGTTACGGTCATATCCGAGGCTTGCTTCTGGCTCACCCACTAAACAGATTACGGTCCTCGGCTCGGAGCTATGCACGAACGTGGTTCCAAAGACGCCGAACTGCCGTCGACTACGCAGTATCGTGTATCACTCTCCCATTCCGTCGGACGCGTTAACACGCGTGAGAAACCCGAAGTGTTAACCCCTCTCACGTGAGACAGTCAGAAACAGCTCCCGGGTAGCGGTCTGCGACAGCAACTTTTAAAAGCCTAAAAGACAAGTTAACAAATGGCATGATAGACCGACTTGAGAAGGAAGTCGATATGCTCGAACGCCATCTGCAGGTTCTGAAGATGGTCATCGAGAGTGAACCGATCGGTATCGTCAAGATGTCGAACGAGACCGGCTACCCGCACCACAAGGTGCGCTACAGCCTGCGCGTGCTCGAAGAGGAGAACCTCATCGAGCCGTCGAGTCAGGGTGCGATCACGACCGAGCGCACGGCGGAGTTCGTCGACGAGCTCGACGACAAGCTCGACGAGATCACAGACAAACTCGGCACGATGCGGATCGAAGACGCAGCAGAGATCGAGAGCTAAAACCTCGCAGGTGGGAAGGGCTTAGAGTTCTGGTACGTTTACGTGGAAGTCCCCGTTCCGGGTCTCGACGAGACAGAGATGGAAGCCCTGCTTTCTGGATAGTTTGACGAAACTCTTTCTGCGGCCGCGGCTGAGCAGCCCCCCGCCGGTCGCGTCCGCGGCGGTTTCGAGCGCGTCCGGTGCGAAGTAGCTCGCCGTGACGAGGAACGCCGCGCCGAGCGAGTCGTTGGACTCCCGCAGCCGACTCGTGTGTTCGACGAGCGACCGCATCATCCCCTCCGAGGCCGGGTCGCGCGAGCCGTTGAGGTTGGCGACGAGCAGCGGATTGCCCATCCGGTCGCGCAGCACGACGTCGAACGACTGCTGTTCGCGGTGTTCCTCGCCGTTCTCGGTGTACTTCAGCGTCACGTCGCCCCGGAGTTCGGCGCGGTCGATCTTCGGAATCGCGTCGAACAGTTCGTCGAGACTGTTTCTGTTCCCCGTCTCGCGAATCTCGTAGAGCAGGTCCTCGACGACCCAGCGGACGAAGCCGTACTCGATGCTCCCCTGCAGGAACTCCTCGTACGGCTCGCCGTCGACGGCGACGCCTTCGGTCTCGAAGCCGGTGTGGTGTTCGAGCCGGAGGTTCTCGTTGACCTCGCTGCGGTTGACCTCGCCCGCGTGGGCCTTCTCCAGCGTCCCACCGCTCTTCGAGCCGTAGCGGACGAAGAGGTTCGTCCCGTCCAGCGCCGCCTCGGCCGACATCGTCTCCGTCGCCGCACCGCCAGTGTCGGCGACGGCTGCACGCGCCTCCTCCAGTTCCGCTTCGAGGCGGTCGACCTCGGCTTCCAGCGAACTGACGCGCGACTCCAACGCCGACGCCTGCTCACGGTACTCGTCGCGTTCGCTCGCAGCCTGGTCACGCTCGGTTTCGAGGCGGTCGACCTCGGCGACGAGCCGTTCGCGTGCGGCTTCGAGTTCCGACTTCTCCTCGGCGACAGCCTCCAGTCGGGCCTTCAGCTGGCCGACTTGGGGAGCCGTCTCCGACTCCGTCGCCGACCGCTCGGTCTCCTGCTGTCGCTGCGGTGGCTGTGTCCGCTCGGACTGCTGTTGTCGCGGCCGCCGCTGTGAGCGCGCGCTCTCGTCGCGTCGACGGACCGCCGCCTGCTGGACCGTCGGCCCGCCCTCGTCGCGCTCCGTCGCGCTGTCCTGCGGGTCGAGTGCTGGAATCGAGGTCGCCTCGCGCCACTGTGCTTCCTCGGAGAACACGTCCTCGTCGGTCTCGCCGTTAGTCGCTGCCGACGCCGCCGCCAGCGGGTCCTCGTCGCCGGCGTCCGGGTCGGGAGCCGGTTCCGGTTCGACCGTCGGCTCGGTCGTCTCCGTCGCCTCACTCCGCGTCGCTTCCGCGGACTCCGTCGTCTCCACGTCGGTAGCCGACGCCGAGTCCTCGGGGGAGTCGTCGACGGCCTGCTCCGCCGTCGGGTCTTCGGCGACTGGTTCTGTCTCGGTCACATCGGCCGCGTCGTCGGCCTCGGCGACGCTGGCGTCCGCCTCGGACGCCTCGACCGTTCCCGCCTCGTCGACGTCGGCGGCGACAGCACCTTCGTCCGTCGTCGCGGTGGTCTCGGGGACGTCGACGTCGGCCTCGTCGACGCCGTCGGTGCCGTCGAACGTCACGCCCGAGCCGATGGGGTCGTCGGCTTCGTCGACGTCGTCCGCATCCCCCGTCGCCGCTCCGGCCGCCGCGGCGTCGAGGCCTGCGGTCTCTGCATCGGCCGTCGGGTCCGCTGTATCTGTCGAATCGGTCGCATCCGTGCTCGCGTCGTCGGTGACGACCGGTTCGGGCTCTGGCTCGGGTTCGGGGATGTCGACGACCTCGATCTTCGCTTCGTTGACCTTGTAGATGCCAACCTCGTCGTCGGCGCGCTCGAAGGCCTCGTCGCCCGTGAGCAGCTTCCGGCTGTTGCCGACGTAGGCGACGCTCATCGACTTGCCGCCGTAGTAGACCACGTAGTAGTCGCCCGAGAGGACGTTCTCCGAGAGTTCGATGTAGCCCGTGAACTTGCCCGAGGAGAGCGTCGAGTCGGCCGCGGAGATCGGTGTGTCGTTCGTGTAATACTGTGCCCGTGTCTTGCCGCCGGACTCCTGCATCGCGTAGAGCAGCGGCAGCGCGGGGTCCGGCGCGTGGTACGCCGTCCCCTCTGCGTCCTCGAACGCGGTGATGTCGCCGTCGAAGACGCCGACGACCTTGCCGTTGAGGACGAACGCCCAGACCATCCCCTCGCTCACCGCGCCCGTGAAGCCCTGATCCGCGAGGGTTCGGAGGCCGTCGTACCCACCGGTGACGGGACTCGAATCCCAGCCGGTGACGACCTCGATTATGTCGCTATCCATTTGCCCCTATGTCCCGCCAAGCCGAGCAAAAACCTTCCGGCACCTCGTACGACGGCCGTCTGACGACCGTGTGCGCGACAATCGCACGACTGCGGCCGACTTACTCCCGCCACCGACTGGCGGTAGGGTTTTCTCGGTTCCACCCGACGCTCGGCTGTGTCCAGCCCCGACGAGTTCTCGTTTCACCGCTATCTCACCGCGAAGCGGACGGTCGACGACCGCGCGCTCCACCGGCCCACGCTCGACTGCCTGACCGACGGTCTCCACGGCGACGGCCCGGCCGCGCTCGACGTCGCCGACCGCCCGCTCCGGGTACTCGAAGTCGCCGCCGGTGTCGGCACCGGTCTCCAGCGGCTGCTCGCGTGGGACGTGCTCCCGCCGCGCGTCGACTACACGCTCCTCGACAGCGACGAGTCGAACGTGACGGCCGCGCGCGAGCGAGTGGCCGAATGGGCACGCGGCGAGGGCTACGACGTCGAACGGAGCGACGACTCGCTCGCACTCGCCCGCGACGACGAACGCGTCACGGTCTCGTTCGTCGTCGCCGACGCACTGGCCTACGCCGACTCGCTCGGGACGCCGGTCGACCTCCTCGTCGGGCAGGCCTTCGTCGACCTCGTCGACCTCGACAGCGGCCTACCGGCCCTGTTCGACCTCGTCGCCGACGGCGGTCTCGCGTACTTCCCCATCACCTTCGACGGCGTGACGGGGTTCGCTCCGCCGGCCGGTGCGACTGACGTACCCTCCGACTTCGAGGAGCGACTCCTTGACGTCTACCACGCGACGATGGACGCCTCTGGCCGTCCCGGCTCCAGTACGACCGGCCGCGCGCTCCTGACTGCCGTCGGCGACGCGGGCGGCGACGTCGTCGCCGCGGGCGGCTCCGACTGGCTCGTCCATCCGCCCTATCCGGCCGACGAAGCGTACTTCCTGCACCATCTGATCGACACAGTCGCCGGTGCGGTCGCGGACGACGGCGGTCTCGACGCCGACGACGACGGTCTCGATGCCGACGCACTCACCGCGTGGACCGCCGCCCGCCACGACGCCGTGGCTCGGGGCGAACTCACGTTCTTCGCGCACAATCTCGACGTGTTGGCTCGGGTCGAGTGAGGTTCACGCGGGCCGCTCGGCGTCGGCCGTCTCGCCCGTCTCGGCGTCTGCCAACCGCCCCGAGACGTAGCCCCAGTCGCGGACGAAGCCCGCGAGCAGCGCGCCGCCGAAAAGTGCCGCGCCGACGGTCCCCGCGGCTGGCGGGACGAGCGGCGTGAGCGCGACGGCGACGAAGGCCATCTGCAGCCCCGCCAGCAGTCGCCTGCTTGCTCGCGTCGGAAGTTCGTAGACCGGCAGCCCGCGGTACTCGCGGAGCCGAATCCCGGCGACGAAGCCGTAGCGCGCCAGTCCGACCGAGAGATACCACCACGGCAGCTGTCCGGCCACGACGCCGACGAGCGGCGCGACGAGGAGACCGAGCGCGTCGAACGACAGATCCAACCGCGCGCCGAGTCGCGTCACCCGCCTGGTCCGCCGGGCGAGCGCGCCGTCGACGGCGTCCAGCGCGGCGGCCGCACCGTGGCCCAGCGCGGGCAGCCATAGCGTCCACGCCGGAAGCGTCGCCCACGCGAGCGCGAAACAGCCCGCGACCCAGGCGAGGAGGACGCCGCGGCCGACGGTGACGTGCGTCGCCGGGCCGAGCGTCGGTGCCAACTGGCCGCCGTCGGTGCCCTCTCTCTCGGCTACCGGACGGTTGTCGTCGAGCCGAGTGGCGAGGAGACCGACGACGAGGAGGAGCGTCGCGCTCGCGACGAGGGTCCACCGGACCGCACCGGCGACGCCGACGACCCGGACGGCGAGCCAGCCCACGGCCAGCGTCGCCGCCAGCGAGACGGCTGCGAGGACGGCGGTCCGACGGCGGAGACGCTGCCGACAGATAGTGGCTCTCCGGGTCGAACGAGCCGCGTGACTCCGACGGGACGCGTCACGGCTTACCTCCGGCTTCACGGTCGGAAGACGAGCCACTGGAACTTGAGTATACGGCGTCAGGAGCAGCCAAAAAGAACGGAACGAACGACAGCGCGCAGGTTACCGGTTACTCGTCGTCTTCGTCGCGCATCTCGTCGAGGCGGCCGATGAGGTCCTCGTTCGAGGCACCGGCCTCGAACGTCGACGACCCGTCGTGGTCGTTCTCGTGACTAGCGACGGCCTCGCTCTCGTCGATGTCGGCGCTACTCTGTTGGTTCTCCTGCTCGGATTCATCGTAGCTCCCAAAGCCCATACTACTACAAGGCCGCTTGTCGCGTAAAACTCCCGGGGTTCGCTCCAGTAGTGAGATGCGTTCACATCAGGTATAAGACCAACGCGCGGGTAGCACGGAAGGTGAGTCATCTGACAGCGGACGCCGACGAGCGGGGGCCAGCCGTCGCCCGGGCCGTCGGCTCGCTCGCTCCCGTCGTCACGCTCGGTGCCATCTTCCTCGCGATTCTCGTCTCCGACAGCTTCACCTGGGCCACCAGCGCGCTCTCGGACCTCGGCGTCGTCAGCGAGACGGCACTCGTCTTCAACGGCGGCCTCGTCGCGGGCGGCCTGTTGGGGCTGGCGTACAGCTACGCACTGTGGCGTGCCGCAGCGGACCTCCTCGCCCGAGCGACGGCCGCCACGGTCGCGCTCGCGGTCGTCCTGATGGGACTCGTCGGCGTCTTCGTCAGCGGCCATCCGCTCCACTTCCCGGTCGCACTCGGCTTCTACCTGCTCGTCACGGTGTCGCTCGTGCTCGACGGTGCGGGCCGGTGGTCACAGTCGGTCGGAAAACTCTCTGCCGCCCTCGGCGTCGCACACCTCGCTGGCTGGGTCGTGTGGGTCGTCGGCCCGCGGTTCGGCACGGGTCTCGCCGTCCCCGAGACGGTCGGTGCGTTCGTCTTCGCGGCGTGGGTCCTGTTTCTCAGCCCCGTCGCGCTCGGCCGCGAGTTGAGCTAATTCTAGTTCGCCAGCTCGTTGAACCGGTTGATGTCGGCGTCGACGCCCGCGACGATGAGCACGTCGTCCGTCCGGACGACGAAGTCCGGGCCGATGTCGGTCAGCAGTTCGTCGCCGCGTTCGACCGCGATGACCGTGCAGTTGGTCCGGGCACGGACGTCGGCGTCGACGAGGCTCATACCCACGAGGCCGGGTGCTTCGGTCCGGACGATGTCGACCTGCGTGTCCGGCGAGATGACCTCCTCGTCGAGGATGTTCGAGGCGAGGATGCGCCCCGAGACCGTCGCCAGCGCGAGGACGTACTCCGAGCCGGCGCGGTAGAGTTTGGGCACGCTCTCGGTCTCGTTCGCGCGGGCGATGACCTCGACGTGTGGGGCGACCTGCTTGGCGACGAGCGAGGCGAAGATGGTCGTCGTGTCGGTGTCGAGTGCGAGAATGATGCTCCGCGCCTCGTCGATGCCGGCACGTTCCAGCGTCTCGCGCTCGGTCACGTCGCCGACGACGTCGACGCCTTCCTTGTCCTCCTTGTCGACGACGACGTGGGGTGCATTCTCCTGGGCGAGGGCCTCGGCGGCGGTCTCGCCCACTTCCCCGTCACCGGCGACGATGACCTTCCCCCGCCCGTGTCGCCGCGTCTCCGAGAGCGTCAACGCCTTCAGCTCCTCCAGCTGTTCCTCGCGACCGGCGACGAGCAGGATGGTGTGCTCGTCGATGATGTCGTCCGGTGACGGCGGACTCTTGAACTCGCCGCGGAACCACGCGCCGATGATGTTCGTCCCGGTCATCTCGCCGACGCCGCTGTCGAGGACGCGCTTGCCTTCGAGCGGACTGCCGCGCTGGACGAGCAGTTCGGCGATTTCGAGATCTTCGCTGATCTCGATGGCGTCGTCGAGTGCCGACGAGACGGAGGTGGTCGCCTTTCCGGCCAGCCGTTCACCGAGTAGGCGACGCGGCGAGATGGTAGCGTCCGCGCCGGCGTAGCGGTGGTAGTCGGCGACGTTCGGGTCCTCGACGACGGTGATGACACGCACGTCGGGGGCGGCCTGTTTCGCGGAGAGGACGATACTCGCGTTGCGCTCGTCGGTGTCGTCGGCGACGAGGGTGTCGGCTTCTTGGACGTTGGCGGCGTCGAGGTCCTCGACGTCCTCGGCGTCGCCGTGGATGACCGAGTAGCCGTCCTCGTACAGCTCGCGGGCGTACTCGCGGTCGTCCTCGACGACGACGTAGGGTTTGTCGCGCGACCGGAGTTCGTCCACCAGCGTCTGCCCGCGCGGCGTGAACGTGCAGATGACGACGTGGTCTTCGAGGTCGACGCTACTCGGCGGGTCCCGCGCCAGTGCCGACTCGACGAGCGGGACGACGAACAGCGGCAGCGTCAGGAAGATGAGGAAGACGCCGGTCACCATCATCAGGATGACCATGATGAGCGACGCCGGATGGGTCCACGCCGACGACTCCTCGCCGTAGCCGGTCGTCGTAAAGGACTGGACGGTGAACTCGAACGCCCGGAGGAAGCTGATCTCACGGCCCTCGAAGACGCCCTGTACCCACTGGTAGGCGAGGGCGTAGATCACCACGACCGCGAACGAGAGCGCGATGTAGCCGATCGCGCGCCGTGTCGACCTCGACATTCACGTCTCCCTGCGGACGGACAGGAATTAAAGCCCGCCGTCACGTCTCCGGCTTCGTGAACTCCCGACACCGCGACGGCCTGCTCGCGCTCGTCGTCGGTGGCGGACTCCTCGCGGTCGCCTCGGCGACTGGGCTTCGCGCCGCCGACCTCCTCCGGCCGACCGCCCTCGCATTCGGCTGTGCGGGCGCGCTCGGGCTCGAACTGCTCATGGCCCGCTTCCCCGAGCGGAGCATCGCACTGTGGGAGCGTCGCTCGGTCCGTGTCGGCTCCGCACTGCTCGTCGTCGGCGGCGGTGGACTGCTCGCGACGACGGCCGGGGGCTGGGCCGTCGCCGCGCTCTGCGGCGGACTGGCGACCTACTTCGTCCTGCTCGCGCTCGTCCTGTCGGGCGTCGTCCCCGGCCCGGAGACGTGGTTTCGAGAAGAGTGAGCGACGACGCTGTCGCTCCGGGTGGAGCGTCTCGAAAGAAGGGGGACGGCGATTATGCGACCGAGCCGCCGATCTCCGCGCCGAAGTAGAGCACGACGACGAGGAAGACCCAGACGACGTCGACGAAGTGCCAGTACATCGAGGCCGTGGTGACCGCCACGTGCCGCTCCGAGGAGAACTGTCCGCGGAGCGCGCGGACGAAGACGATGCCGAGCAGGACGGCACCGAGCGTGACGTGGAGACCGTGAAGTCCCGTCAGCCCGAAGAAGGCCGACGCGAAGATGCCGTTCGTGAAGGTGAACCCTTCCTCAACGATGAACTCGTAGTACTCCAGGATCTGCCCGCCGATGAAGACCGCACCGAGCGCGAGCGTCAGGAGCATCCCGAGGATGAAGCTGCGGCGGTTCTCACGGCGCAGGGAGAGTTCCGCCCAGTGGAGCGTGAAGCTCGATGCGACCAGCAGGGCGGTGTTGGCGAGGACGAGCGAGGTCGTCAGCCCGAACTCGGGCATCCCGACCGGCGGCCACTGGCCTGCGCGGATGTAGAAGTAGTAGCCGAACAGCGCGCCGAAGGTCCCCAGCTCGGAGCCGAGGAAGGCGATCATCCCCCACCGGAGCCCGGAACCGTGGTCCGAACTCGCACCGCGCGACCAGTATTTCGCGACGAACGCGTGGTACAGCCAGCCGTAGAGGCCGACGAGGAACAGGCCGACGCTCCCGATGCCGACGACGACGCCGGGCGTCGTGCTGAGAAGCGGGTCGTCGCCGATGGCGACGATGTACAGCGCGGCCGCGATGTAGATGCCTGCGCCACCCACTGCGGTGACGAACGGCCACCAACTGGCTTCGCCGAAGCCCCTGGGCCAGTCCTCCACTGCCGGGAGGTGGTGTCCGTGGTCGTCGTGTGAATCTTCGGTACTCATACGCGTGGCTTCCGCTTGGACTACTAAAAATCCTCCCAACCGCGTCGCACGTGACGCCCCGTCGTATCCGACCCCATTTAATACGGATCCGGCTTGCTCGCTTCTCCGACCCCGTGGTGTGGTTCACTTCGCATATCCGGCCGTCGTTCCGCAAGCTACTCCTAACGCACACCCCGAGTTCGGATACGAATCGGCGGCCGTGTCAAAAGAGACAATATCGTCCTCCCGTAACCTTACTCGTTGACTCGGCACGCTCTCATCACCCTATGACACTCCCGAACTCGACCTCACGTCGGTCGGTCCTTGGCGCGCTGGCCGCCGGAACCGTCGGCTCGCTCGCAGGCTGTCTCGGCGGGTTCGAGACGCAGTCCGCCTGGCGCGACCCGCCGCTCGTCGCGGACCGCCCCGACGCCGTCTATCTCCCGGCGATCACCGAGGGTATGAAGCTGTACGGACGCACGACTGCGGGCCCGTACGGCGTCGTCCTCAGCTACTCCTATCCGCACCGCTTCTGGACGGTCGCCGGAACCGAACGTACGAAGACGCCCGTCGGAAGCGACGACTCGATTCATCTGATGGTCTCGCTGTGGGACGCGGAGACGGGGACCGTCCTCCCGGTCGACGCGGGCGTAGAGATCGAGATTACGCAGGACGGTCGACTCGTCTCCCAAGAAGTCGCCTACCCGATGCTCTCCCAGCAGATGGGCTTTCACTACGGCGCGAACTACGCGTTCGACGGCGAGGGCGACTACACCGCGACGGTCCGCGTCGGCGGCGTCAGCTTGCGGCGGACCGGCTCGTTTGCGGGTCGCTTCGAGGACGTCGAGACGGTCGCGTTCGACTTCACGTTCGACACCGACGACCTCTACGACGTCGACATCACCCGCCTCGGCGACCGCGGCGGCACCAGAGACGCGGTCGAGCCGATGGACATGGGCTTCCCGGTCGGCCGCGTCCCCGCGGTCGACGACCTCCCCGGTCGCCTCCTCGGCTCCGGTACCACCGGCGACGCCGTCTTCCACGCGTTCGTCGTCGACGACGGGAGTCGCTTCGGCGTCGACGGCTCGTATCTCTCTATCACCGCCCGAACGCCGTACAACGGCGTCGTCGTCCCGATGATGGGGCTGCGCGCGACGGTGACCCGAGACGGTGAGACCGTTTTCGACGGGACGCTGGACCGAACGCTCGACCCGACGGTCGGCTACCACTACGGAGCCGCCGCGGCCGTTGAGCCCGGCGACACGGTCGAGTTGACCGTCGAGGTGCCGCCGCAGGTGGCCCGCCACGACGGCTACGAGACCGCCTTCTTCGAGATGCCACCGACGACGCTCACTCGTTCGTAACCCATGACTACGACACACACCACACCGACGGCGGAGACGGCGACGGACGGGACCGACGCGCCGCACATCTGCGAGACGTGCGGAGGGGCCTATCCGACGGCGACGCTCCTGATTCACCACCGCGGGGTCCGCCATCCGAACGACCTCGACGAGGCGGAACTGGAACGGTACCGTGACGCGTACGCCGAGGAGGAGGCGACCCTCCGACGCTTCCGCATCATCGCACTCGGAGGACTCGTCCTCCTGTACTTCAGCTTCCTCTTCATGTATGCCAGCTTCGCAGTCTAAGTCCCCGGACGGGACGGACGGGACCCCAACCCAGCCGCGAGAGACGTCTCTCTCGTGGCCTGCTCGGCTCACCGGCTTGACCGGCCGCCTCGCCGCCCTCGCGCTCGCGACGGTCGCGTTCGTCGGGACGGTCGCCGCGAGCAACGCCGCCGTCGGCCTCAGTGGGGCGTCCAGCCAGTCGCTTTCGGTCCCGCGGTGGCTCTACGTCGCGACCGGCGGTGCCGTCATCGGTGCCTCCGCACTGCTCGCGAGCTTCGTGACCGACCGCCGGTTTATCGCTTCGATTCACAGCTGGCGGCGCGCGCTCACCGACGGCCGGAGTCTCAGACGCGGTGCTCGCGTCGTGTTGGCACTCGCGGGCGTCGTGCTCCTGCCGCTCGCGGTCTACCGCGGTTTCACCGGGCCGCAGGTTCCGACGGTCAACTTCGCGCTCGTGCTCGTCTTCGCCGGGATGCGTGCGGGCTTCACGATGGTGACCTACCTGTTCGGCAACGCGTGGCCGCTGTTGAACCCCTGGCGGACGGTCGCCGAACGGCTCCCGAACGGCTTCGTCGCGTATCCCGACCGGCTGGGTCGGTGGCCCGCCGTCGCCGGACTGCTCGCGCTCGTCTGGGTCGAGACGACGACCGGGGTCACGTCGGTCCCGGCGACGCTCGCGACCGCGCTCGTCGGTTACTCCGCCGTCACGGTCGTCGGTGCGGTCCTCGTCGGTCCCGACACGTGGTTCGAGCGCGTCGACCCCGTCTCGGTCTTCTTCGCCTTCTACGGCCGAGTCGCCCCCTTCACGTGGACCGAGGACGGTCTCGACCTCCGGCTGCCGGGGATGGGACTCGTCGAGGACCGCTTCGTCGATGGGCTGGACGACGTCGCGTTCGTCGTCGCGCTCGTCTGGGAGCTGACGTTCAGCGGCTTCGTGACGACGACGGCTGGTGTCTCTACCGTCGAAGCCCTCGCCGGCCTCGGTCTCCCGCCGCTTTCGGTCTATCTCGGACTCTATCTCGGCGGCTTCGCCGCCTTCGTCGGGCTGTACGTCCTCGCCGCCAAGCTGGCGGCCGACTATCTGGAGACGTATCGCACCACCCGAGAACTCGCGGTCCGGTTCGCACCGCCACTGCTCGCCATCGCCGCGGGCTACCATCTCGCCCATTACTTCGCGTTCTTCGTCTCGCTGTCGCCGTCGCTCGTGGCCGTCCTCGGCTCGCCGTTCAGCCCGCCGCCGAACCCCCTCGTGCTTTCGCTTCCGGCATGGTTCGGCAGTCTCACCATCCTCTTCGTCCTGGCCGGACATCTGCTCGCCATCTGGGTGGCGCACTCGACGGCCTACGAGCTGTTCCCCAGCCGGGTTCAGGCGATCCGCAGCCAGTACTCGTTTGTCGTCGTGATGATGCTCTACACCGCGTTGAGTCTGTGGCTCATCTCGCTGCCGACGACGCCGCCAGCGTTCCTCTGACTCGGGGTGACGGTGAACGCCGTCCCCTCTCTGTCGAGGTCACTCGTCGACTTTGTGGCCCCAAAAACCCGGATACTTCTCGACGATGACGTCGCCGTAGACACGCGTCTGACAGGCGAGTCGGAGACCGTCCTCGGGGGAATGCGGCGGGAACGACAGCCGCGCACACTCTCGAAGGGTCGGCTCGCTCACGGGCGGGCCGCCGTCGCCGCGTGCCGTGATGGCGACAGCACAGGTGCCACACGACCCCAGCCCGCGACAGTTGAGCGTCTCGGCGCGGCCGTTGTACGGCGAGTGGCCCGCAGCTCGGAGGACGTCTCGGAGGATCGCCCCTTCCGCACAGTCGATTCTCGCTCCCTCGAACGCGACAGTCGGCATGGTCACCGTTGGAACGGCAGACGCAAATCCCTACGGATGACAGTCGTTACCAGCCTCCTTTCACGGGGGTTAAATACTGCCAAAACCCACAGATAACCTATGGACACCTCTCGCCGCTCCCTCCTCGCAACGATCGGTGGCACCACCGCAGTCGGTCTCGCGGGCTGTCTCGGCGGTGCCAGCGGCAGCGACGCCGGAGACTGCGACATCCCCGACAGCACCGACACGGTTCAGGAGCTGCCTATCCCGACGCTCGGGCCGGACGACGCGCCGGTCACGGTCAAAGTCTGGGAGGACTTCTCCTGCCCGCACTGTGCGACCTTCGCCCAGGATGTCTTCCCGCAGATCCGCTCGAACTTCGTCGACTCCGGCGACGTCCAGTACCACCACCACGACTGGCCGCTGCCGGTCAACCAACAGTGGTCGTGGGCGATCCCCAACGCGGCCCGCGGGGTGCAGGATTCGATGGACGACGAGACGTTCTTCGAGTTCGCGAAGCTGATGTTCGAGAACCAGGGCGACTACTCGTTCGACCTCGTCCAAGAGCAGGCCGAAGCGGTCGGTGCCGACGGCTGTGGAATCCGCGGCGACGCCATCAACGAGCCGTACCGCCCCGTGCTCGAAGCCGACGCCCAGCGCGCACAGGACCGCGGTGCTGGCGGGACGCCGGCCGTCTACGTCAACGGCACCTCCGTCACCCCGACGTGGGAGGAGGTCCGCGCCGCCATCGAGTCAGAACTCTGAACGTCACCTCCTGACACGGCCGTTCCGCGTCGAACCGGACGACGAATCGACTACGTTTTCCACCGCTACCGAGAAGCTTCGGTATGCGACGGCTCTCCCGCCTGCTCGCGGTTCTCGCTGGCGTACTCTTCCTCGCAGCACCCGTCTCAGCACACAGCGTCGGCTCACGGTTCGACGCGCCGCTTCCTCTCTCACTTCTGTTCGCCGGTGCGGGTGCGACGGTCGCGCTCACCGCGCTGCTCCTCGCGCAGATGGACGGGACGCCGATGAGACAGCGGCGACTCGTCTCGCTGCCGACGGCGACGCGGGGTGGCCGACTCGCCGGGCGACTGCTCTTTCTCGCAGCCTTCGGACTCGCGCTCGTCGAGGGTGTTACGGGTCCGAGCGCGCCACTGAGTAACTTCACGACGCTGTTCGTCTGGCCTTTACTGCTGAAGGGTGTCGCGCTCCTCGCGATTCTGGGCGGTAGCCCGTGGCGGACGCTCTCGCCGTGGCGGACGCTCTACGACGGCCTGGCTCGGCTCGAAGGGAGCGAGATTCAGCTTCGGCCGTATCCGAACCTCGGTGACTGGCCAGCGTTCGTCGGCTTCCTCCTCGTCGTCGGCGTTGCCGAGAACCTGACGCAGCTGCCACAACGGCCTGCACTGACGGCGGGACTGCTCGCGGTCTACGCGACGGTGATGCTCGTCGGCGGTCTCGTCTTCGGCCCACAGTGGTTCGAGCGCGCCGACGCGCTGGCCGTGTTCTACCGACTGCTCGGCCGCGCCGCGCCCTTCCAGTTCGAGGGGGGCGACCTCGTCGCGCGCGTGCCGTGGCAGGGCTGTCTCGACCGACTGTCGGCCAGCAGCGTCGCGTTCGTCGTCGCCGCGGTCTACACGGTGAGCTTCGACGGCTTCGTCGAGTCGCCGGAGTACCAGACAATCTACTTCGGCGTCCGCGACGCGCTCGGTCTCGGACCGACCGTGAGCGTCGTGCTCTATCTGCTCGGTCTCGCTGGGTTCCTCCTCGTCTTCCTCAGCGTCACCCGACTCGTTGGTGAGATCGGAGACGTCGCCGAACCGGCACGGGCGTTTGCCGCCTCGGTCGTCCCCATCGCGGCAGCCTACGAACTCGCACACAGCCTCGGCTACGTCCTGACCTATCTCGGCCTCCTGCCGCGGATGGTCCGCGTCGAGGCCGTCGACCTCCTGGCGTGGCTGCCGCTGTCGGCCTACTGGGGGCTGCAGGTCGTCCTGATCGTCGTCGGCCACGTCGTCGCCGTCGTCGCGGCGCACGCCGTCGCCGAGCGGCTCGTCGACGGCCGTCGTCGGGCACTGCTCGCGCACGCACCACTCGTGGTGCTCATGGTCGGCTACACGGTCCTCTCGCTGTGGATCATCTCCCGGCCGGTGGCGTCGTGAGCGGCAAAGAGGGAGGCTTATCGGCGGTGGCTGGCAAGGACGACTAATGCGACTCGTGACCGTCGCGGTCGGCGTCCTCCTCCTCGGCAGCCTCCTCGGCGTCGCCTACCTAGGTGTCGGCGACGGAGGAGCGGAGCTGTCCGAGGAGTGGGTGAGCGACACCGAGCGGAACGTCCGCGCGAACCACCACTCGGTCGCCGTCGCCGACGGCCGCGTCTACGCGCCGGTGAGTGCCGAGTCCCGGAGTACGGGCTGCGCGCTCGTCGCGCTCGACGCCAGCGACGGCTCGACCGACTGGAGCTACGGCGTCGCGGCGGCGAACTGCACCATCCACGCCGTCGCCGACCCGACGGTCGCCGATTACGATGCCGACGAAACCAACGAGGTCCTCGCGGCGACGACGGAGAACGAACTCGCCGCGTTCGTCCCCGAGACGGGAGAGAAGGAGTTCGCGAAGGAACTCACGAAGTACGGCTACACCAAGCCGCTCGTCGCCGACCTCGCGCCAGCCGAGGGACGCGAGCTGATCGTCGCCGACTCCGGCGGCGTCGTTTTCGTCGTCGACAGTGCCGGTGAGACCGTCTGGAGCCACGACCTCGACGCCTTCGTCTGGGCACAGCCGGCGGTCGCCGACTTCGACGCCGACGGCGACCCCGAGTTGGTCGTCGCTGGCGACGACGGGAACGTGACGCTGTTCGATGCTGACGGAGCCGTCGAGTGGCAGCGGAACGTCGGTGGGTCGATAACGTGGGGGACGACCGGCGATATCGACAACGACGCCGCTCGCGAAACGGTCGTCGCGACGAGCCGAGGCGACGTCGTCGCGCTCGACGGGAGCGGGAGCGAGGAGTGGCGGCTGAACGTCGGCCGCTTCGCCGCGGTCGAGGCGGTGGCCGACACCGACGATGACGGCCGACAGGAACTCTACGTGACCGCCCGCGACGGCGCGCTTCGCCGGGTCGACGCCGCGACCGGCGAGGTCGTCTGGGCGACCGACCTCACGGCCGAGTCGGTCCAGATGATGCCGCCGCCGGTCGTCGGCGACGTCGACGGCGACGGTGACCCCGAGCTGGTCGTCGCTGGCAACGACGGCACCGTCTCGGTCGTCTCGCCCGAAGGCGAGGTACGGGCGACCTACAGCCGCGATGTGCCGGTCTTCGCACGGCCGACGCTCGCGGACCTCGACGGCGACGGCGACGACGAGGCACTTGTCATGTACGCCGACGGTCGGGTCGTCGCGCTGGACTACGACGAGTAGGAAGAGGCGAACAGGCAGGGGACGGCCGCCGACGGCAAACCGAGTGCTGTCGGCGTCCACGAGTCGGTCTCCTGCACGACCGCTGGCCGACCCGTGGCGAGGTTCAGACCATGCGGTCGGCTGGTCCCGTTTTCGTACTTGAACCCTCGGCAGAATGGGTGATTACTCGCCCGTCGGTGTCGGGAAGCTCCGAATCCGGCGCGGCGGGACGAGGAAGTTGCCGCGGCGACGGACGAAGATGTACTCCAAGATACCGTTGTTCACCCGCTGGCGGATGGCTGGGTTGTCAGTGAGGTCGGTCCCGTTCATCGCCTCTCTGACCTCCTCGAACACCGAAATACCCGTCTGCAGCGAGGGGAAGTGGAGGCTCGCCACGTCGTCGTCGGTCGACTCGAAATGTCGTCGCAGCACGCGGACGTTTCCGTCGGCGTCACGGTTGCCGCGGGCGGCCTTCTGGGCGTGGCCGACGCGGCCGTACTCGCTGGCCTGCTCGCGGATTGTCTCGACGATCTCGGGCGTGAGCCCGCTGTCGTCGCCAAGGTTCTCGCCGACGCCCTCGACCATGCCCTCCGCGGCGTGGGTGGGTGAGAACATCTCGGCGACGCGCTCGTCGAAGTCCTGCTCCTCGTACCAGTCGGCGAGCCGCTGGCGGATGTTGGCGACGTGTTTCGTCGTTCCCCCGGCGAACGGGCCGTCGTCGATGGTGACGTAGTCCTCACTCGCCTGATTCTTCGCGAACCCGGCTTTGAAGCCCATAAACAGCGGCGACGCCTCGGGGACGGGCCGCGAGTCGGGAATCCCCTCCACGTCCTGTCGCTCGGCGGGCATCCCCGCGCCGACGAAGCCGGTCCGCCGGGAAGCGACCGTCACGACATCCGTGAGGGCCGTCTCCACGGTGACCGTGTTGGCCGTGTCGCGCTCGCCGGTCAGAGCCTGCTCGGCTTCGAGCAGGGCGTCGGCGCGGTCCGAACCGAGATGCAGCAGGGCGTCCTGTCGGTCGAACTGCGGGTCCTCGAACGGCGCGAGTGCTCGTGGTTCCGGGAGGTCGATACCGTCGGGGAGTGGCTCCTCGAACCGGTCGAAGTACGCGGGCGAGTAGCCGATGGAGTAGATGACTCCCTCGTGGCTCCGCTCGTAGGCACGGTCGAGCGTCGTCAATGCCGATTCGAGTGTCTCTCGGTCCTCGGCGGTCGGCGTGCCGTCGTGGTCCAGATTCAGGTAGAGGAGCAGCTGATGTCGCGGGCCGTCGACGTTGCCGTACTCGTCGGCTCGCAGGTAGTCGTTCCAGGCGTGTTGACGCTCCGGCAGCGACTCGGGGTCGTCGGTCCCCGTCGGCACCGGCTCGTCGGCGCGGTCCATGCAGGCCGCGAGGGCACTCGCGCCGCCGAGGGCGACGGCTGCCTTCATGACGTCCCGTCGTGTGGACGGCCTGTCGAACATGGATTCGCTAGGCCCGTGAGCGGTTAAGGGGTTCTGGTCCGCCGTTCGAATCGTGGGTCGGATTCGCACTGTTTCGGGCGGGTTTCGAGAGCCACACCAATCGACATTTGAGCATCGACCCACTAGACGCGTTCAATGAACAGTCGGTCTACCGCACTCGACGCGTCCCCGCTGGCAGGAGGTGTCCGCCCGTGACGGTCCTCGCTCCGGCACACGTCGTCACCACGGTAAGCCCGATGCTCGTCGTCGCAGTGACGCTCGCCGGGCTCGGCTCCGCCGTCGTCGCCGGGCTCGGTCTCGCCGCGTTCGTCCAGCGACGCTCGGGTTCGTATCTCCTCGTCGCCCTCGCGCTCTCGGCACTGCTCGCCCGGAGTGCCGTCGCGGTCCTGACGATGGGCGGCGTGATGCCCTTCGAGTTCCACCACACCGCCGAACACACGCTCGACTTCGTGCTCGTCGCGCTCATGCTCGCCGCCGTCTACTACGCCCGCCGGGTCGAACGCGCCGCGGGGGCGAACCGATGAGTTCGACCCGCACGCGCATCGCGGCCCACGTCCGCGACAATCCCGGCGTCCACTTCAACGAACTCGTCAGGACCACCGACTTCGCGCCCGGCCAGGTCCAGTACCATCTCCGGCGGCTCATCGGCGAGGAGACCGTCGCGGCCGAGGAACTCTACGGCCGCACCCACTACTTCCCGCCGACGTTCGACGACTGGGAACGCGGGACGCTCGCGCTCGTCCGCAGAGAGACCGCACGCGACGTCATCGGCTATCTGCTCGAACACGGCCCGACGGACCCGACGACCGTCGCCGACGGGGTCGGTGTCGCCCGCAGCACGCTGGAGTGGCATCTCGACCACCTCGTCGAGCAGGACGTCGCGCGGAAAGAGCGCGACTCGCGCAACCGCGTGACGCTCGTCCTCGTCGACCCCGAGGCGACGGCCGAACTCCTCGCGGCCGTCTCGCCCTCGCTGCCCGACCGCTTCGTCGACCGCTTCACCCGTCTCGTCGACGACCTCCTCTCGCCCGAGTGAGCCGAAGCCCCTCGCTTCGACGGCCGTACCAGAACCCGTAACCTCCCGACTTCCCTACGCTCCAGTAATGCAACGACGTACGTTCCTCGGCGCGGCCGGTCTCGGTCTCGCCACCTCGCTCTCCGGCTGTTCGACCGTCGCGAGCCTGTTCGAGACGACGAACAGCGGCGAGCCGCCGCTCGTCGCCGACCGCCCGGACGCCATCTACATCCCGACGCACCAAGAGGGGATGCAGATGGTCGGCATGGGCGAGGCGGGCGACCTCCGCGTCGGCCTCATGTACAGCTACGCCCACCGCTTTTGGGTCGTCGAGAACGAGGGTGGCGAGTGGACCTCCGTCGAGATTCCGCTGGAAGCCGACGACTCGATCCATCTGATGGCCATCGTCTGGGAACCCGAGACGGGCGTCGTCGTCCCCTCGACGGACGTCACCGTCGAGCTTGAGAACGACGAGGGGCTGGTCTACCAGGAGGTCGTCTACCCCATGTTCTCCCAGCGAATGGGCGTCCACTACGGCGACAACGTCCCGCTCCCCGGCGACGACATCTTCACCGCCCGCGTCACCGTCGCCGGACTCCCGTTCGCGCGGTTCGGCTCCTTCGAGGGCCGCTTCGAGGAGGCTGTCACGGCCGAAATCCAGTTCGACTACCGCCAGGGCCAGCGCGACAACATCCCGTACGAACTGCTCGAAGACCGACAGGGCGAACGCGCCGCACTCCGCCGGATGGACATGGCGATGCCGCAGGGGGTCGCCCCCGAATCGCTTCCCGGCGAACCCATCGGCGAGGGCCGCAGTCCGAACGAGGACGTCACCTTCCGCGTGCAGGTCGCCACCGACGACCGCTTCGGCGACCGACCCTACCTGCTCGTCTCCCCGGCGACCCGGTACAACCGCTATCTCGTCCCTGGAATGTCGCTGTCGGCGACGGTCGAACGCGACGGCGAGACGGCCTTCGAGGGTGAACTCGCTCCCGGTCTCGACCCCGAGGCGGGACTCCACTACGGCGCGCCGGTCGACGGACTCGGTGCCGACGACACCGTGACCGTCTCCGTCGAGCTTCCCCCGCAAATCGCCCGCCACGAGGGCTACGAGACGGCCTTCTACGACATGGGTGACGTGACCATCGACTGATTCTAGCGCGCCAGAACCCCTTTGTCGCGCCGCCGTCCACTCTCGTCCATGCGCGGCCCGCTCCGTGCCCTTTGGAACAGTCCACTCCTCGGTCGCTACCTTCGGTTCCGGCTCGCGCTCCTGATCGCTCTCCCGCTGGCCGCGCTCGGTGCGGCCGTCGCCTTCACTGTCGGCGGTCTCGCGGGTATCCTCCTCCTCTCAGTGCTCGTCTTTCTCGGGTTGGTCGGCCTCGCCGTGCTCGTCGCCGTCCGGTGACCCCTCGGCTCCCCGTCAGCGCGTCGCGGAACCGACAGAAGACGCCAGGGATTTGTCCCCGCCACTCCTTCGTCCAGTCATGGGTTCCCAGCGACGAGACCGGGTCGTGCTGGCGACTGCCGTCTGGGCGGTCCTCGTCTCGCAGGTCCTCCTCTACCCGGGCATCGCGGACCTCGTCGTCGCCCTCGGAGCCGAGGGCGACCCCTCCGGCGTCGGCATCGCCAGCCTCGACGCCGGGATGTACTTCCTCGTCGCCGAGTTCGCCGCTTTCGTGCTCTTTGCACCGGTCTGGGGCGCGCTCAGCGACTCGCTCGGTAAGCGCGTCCCGCTAGTCGTCGTGGGCGCGCTCGGCGGCGCGGCGGCCTACCTCACCCTCGCACTCGGCCCCTCGCTCGGCGTCTCCTTCCCCGTCGCACTCGCGATTCGCGCCGTCGGCGGAGCGTTCACCATCGGGGCGTTCTCGCTCGCCATCTCCATGCTCTCGGACCTCTCCGGCGGGCACGGCCGCAACATGGGCGCGGCGGGCATCGCCATCGGCCTCGGGGCCGCGCTCGGGTCTGTCGTCGGCGGCCAACTCACCGTCGTCGACCCGCTCGCACCCGTCGTCGCCGCCGCGGGCGTCCTCGTCGTCGTCGCGGTACTCCTCGCGACCGTCACCGACCGTGCGCAGGAGGCCGACGACGGCGACGCCGATGTCGGCAGTGCACTCGCGAAACTCACCGACCGGCCCGCACTGCTCGTCCCCTTCGCCTTCGGCTTCATCGACCGCATGACGGCCGGCTTCTTCGCGCTCGTCGGCGTCTACTACTTCCGGGTGACCTTCGGCCTCGACGCCGCCGGCGCGGGGCTGCTGCTCGCGGCGTTCTTCCTCCCCTTCGCGCTGTTTCAGTATCCCGCGGGTATCGTCTCGGACCGCGTGGGCCGGTTCCTGCCGGTCGTCGTGGGGTCGCTCTGCTACGGCGTCACCATCGTCGCCGTCGTCTTCGCGCCCACCCCGCTCCTCGCGGCGGGCGTGATGGTCCTCGTCGGCGTCGCCGGCGCACTCGTGGCTCCGGCGACGATGGCGCTGGTGACGGACGTCGTCGCACCGGACGAACGCGGCGCGGCGCTCGGGGCATTCAACGTCTTCGGGAGTCTCGGCTTCCTGACGGGGTTCCTGCTCGGCGGGTTCGCCACGGAACTGGCGGGCTTCCTCCCCGCCTTCCTGCTCGTCGGCGGCGCGGAGATGGCGATCGCACTCGTCGCTGCCCGGGCAGTCAAACGGCTGTCGGCGAGGACGGTGGTCGGTGACTCGGTGTCGACGCCGACGGGTGACGACTGAGACGACACGTCTCGAACAGTTATGTCGTCGAGGTGAATAGTGTGCGTCATGGGTCCCTCCAATGACTGACGAGCAGTCCGTCGAGACGGCGAGCATCGAGCGTGGTCTCCTCTTCGTTGTCGGAATGGCTCTCGTCGCGAGCGGCGTCGCGCAGTTGCTGGGGCTCGTCACGATTACGTTGCCGCCGGAAGCCTCTCTCGTGGTCGGAACGGCGATGTTCGGATACGGCGTGTGGAAATCGACGCGGTCCTCCGAAGACTGAGGGGCGAGGGGCGTCGTCGTGTCGAGCTACTCGTGGCCCGACACCCGCACGGGCTGGTACGGCTCTTCTAGATACTCCATGTCGCTCGACGAGAGTTTGATGTCGAGTGCCTCCACGGCGTCCTCCAGATGCTCGATGCTCGTCGTGCCGACGATGGGCGCGTCCACGGTGTCCTTGTGGAACAGCCACGCCAGCCCGATCTGGGCCATCTTGACGCCCTTCTCGTCGGCGAGTTCCTGCACGTGCTCGTTGACGTCTGGGCCGCCGCCTTCGAGGTAGGGATGCTGACGCGCGTAGTCGTCGGACTTCCCACGGGTCGTCGCCTCCGACTCCTCGTGCGGCCGCGCGAGGTAGCCGCGGGCGAGCGGCGACCACGGGATGACGCCGACGTTCTCCTTCTCACAGAGCGGCAGCATCTCGCGTTCCTCCTCGCGGTAGAGCAGGTTGTAGTGGTTCTGCATCGTGGCGAACCGGTCCAGCCCGAGGCTGTCGGCGGTGTGGAGTGCCTCCGCGAACTGGTGGGTCCACATCGAGGACGCGCCGAGATACCGTACCTTCCCGCGACGCACGGCGTCGTCGAGTGCGCGCATCGTCGTCTCGATGGGCGTATCGTAGTCCCAGCGGTGGGTCTGATAGAGGTCGATGGTGTCCATGCCCAACCGCTCGAGGGAGTCGTCGAGTGCCTGCTCGATGGCCTTCCGCGACAGCCCGCCCGAGTTCGGGTCGTCCTCGTTCATCTGGAAGAAGCCCTTGGTGGCGACGACGGCCTCGTCGCGGCGGCCCTCCAGTGCCTTCCCGAGGACGCGCTCGGATTCGCCCATCGAGTACATGTTCGCCGTGTCGAAGAAGTTGATACCGAGGTCCATCGCGCGCTCGACGAGTTCGATGCCCTCCTCCTCGTCGAGCACCCAGTCGCGCCAGTCGCTCGTCCCGAAGCTCATGCAGCCGAGACAGATGCGCGAGACCTCCAGCCCGGTGTCACCGAGGGTGGTGTACTCCATACCCGCGAGTCGACGCCGAGTGACAAAAGCGTAGGCTCCGCGGAAGTACCACTCCGTCGCCCGCCGAGTTCAAGGCCGATCGTCGACCTGCCGAGCGTGACACCGTCCGAGTGCAACACCGCCCGAGTGCGACGCCGTCCGAGTGCAACGCTATTCGGCCCGTTCCGCGCGGACGACGAGTGTCCCGGCGGCGTGGTCGCCGAGTCGCTGGCCGTCGTGGGAGATCAGGCTGACGACGCCCCCGAGCGCGTAGCCGACGAGGAAGTCCACCGGCCGGAGCAGGTTTCTGAGAACGGCCCCGCGTCGGGACACCCGCGAGCCGTCGCGGCCGACGACGACGAGCCCGAGCAGCCGTTTGCCGACGGTCTGTCCGGTGCGTGCCTCCAGTCCGACCCAGTAGCCAGCCCAGGCACAGAACGCGCCGACGAAGAAGCCACCGACGAGCGCGCCGTCACCGACGACGAGGCGGCCGACCGTGCCAGCGACGACCCCGAAGGCGACGGCCGCGACGGCGATGAAGACCCAGTCGACGGCGAGTGCGGCGACCCGACGGCCGAACACGTCGCCCGCAGTGTCGAGGTCGCCGCGCACGGGCGCGACACCGACACGCTGCGGCTCGCCGCCCGCCACGACGTCGCCCGCGCGGAGCCAGTTCGGGACGTAGGAGGCGACGACCGTGACGTCCCGTTCGTCAGCGGCGGTCGCCAGTCCCGCGAGATGCGCTCGGCCGGTTGTGAGACAGGCTCGGTCGTGTCCCTCGCGCTCGCAGGTCTCGACGATACGCTCGACCATGACGCCGTTACGGCGGTCGAGCGTCCGAAAGACCGTATAGAAGGTGGCGAGCACGGCAGTGAGGACGAGCGGTTCGGGGACGAGGTCCCGACTCACCAGGAGCCAGGACGCGCCGCCGACGGCTGGCACGGTCGCCACGACCCAGAGCAGTCGGTGAAGCCGGTAGACGAGACCCAATCCGACCCAGAGTCCGACGACGGTGGTCACCAACGCCGCGCCCGCGACGGGCGTGAACGCCAGGGTCGCGACGAGGAGCAGCCACTCGACGGCGGTCCGCCCGCGGCCGACCGTGCCCAGTATCGAGATGATATGGTCGTCGACGGCGTACAGCGGGAGGTCACGTTCCTCGCTGAGCCGTCGAGCGGCGAGGACCTCCGCGGGGACGGCGTCGCGGTTGAAGAGGGCGTAGAGGGGGTACTGGAGCAGCGACGCGAGCAACAGTCCGAGCGCGGAGACCGGCGCGGCGAGGAGCGCCCGAGCACCGTCACGGAACGAGAGGCCGTCGACGGGATACTCGACGAAGAGGGCGTCGGTGCCGTCGGCGAACGAGGCGAGTTCGCTGACGACCTTGCCACGTCGGTCGACGTGGACGGCACCGAAGAGGGCGAGTCGTGTCATCGTTCGCAGCTCTCGGCGGTGGAGTAAAGCAGTGTTGGACGGGACGCTGTCAACGGCGACCGGCTCGCAGACGGGGAGACTCAGCCGTCTCGTCGGTCGCGGCTCGGCGACGTCTCCAACTGCATCACCCTCGTCGCGCCGACGACGAGCAGCCCGACCAGGAAGACCGCCGCGACAAATACGGCAATAAGCTGGTAGCCCAGCACGTCGAAGGCGATCATCAGGCCGATACCCGCGAGGAGTGCTTGCGTCAGCGATTCCGACGACGCCGGTGACTTCGACTGATTCGACTGATTCGACGACATTGACCAATCCGCCATCGGCCTACGCCTCTGTGCTGTCCTTGAAACTCGCCGTGTAGACGAGGAACGCGCCCGTCGCGATGACGAACGCGAGGAAGGTCACGAGCGCGAGCACGGTGGCGATGGGTCCGAGCACGGCCGCGAACGTCGGTCCGGTCGCGTTGAGGACGAGCACCGCGAGCAGCGCGGCGATGAGTGCGAGCAGCCAGTTCGTCAGGAGGTTGTCCATACGCCGCCCTCTCGCGCCTCGGGTTAAACCCTATTGGCGGTTCGCGAGTGCCGCGGCACGAACGGATTTGGTCACGGCCTCCGTAGGCCGGATATGTCCCTCACGCTCGGGAGCGATGGTGTCCGTCGCCGTCGACCGGCCCTTTCGTCCCGTCCGTCACCGTCCCGTCCGGAGGCCAGCCGATGACCGTCTGGCTCCTCGGCGACCAGCTGAACGCCGACGCCGCGGTCCTGCAGGGAGACGACGACCACGTGCTCATGGTTGAAGCCCACGGCTTCGCCGACCGGCTGCCCTACCACCCGCAGAAACTCACGCTCGTCTTCAGCGCGATGCGTCACTTCCGTGACGACCTGCGGGACCGCGGCTACGACGTCACCTACCTCCAGGCCGACTCCTTCGGCGACGCACTCGACGACTACTTCGCGGCCCGCCCCGGCGACGACCTCGTGCTCATGCGTCCCGCCAGCCACGGCGGCGGCGACCGTCTCCGGGCGATGGTCGACGAGCGCGGCGGGCGTCTCACCGTCGTCGACAACGACGGCTTCCTGACGACGCCCGCCGAGTTCGACGAGTGGGCGGGCGACAGGGACGTCGAAGACGGCTTTCGACAGGAGCACTTCTACCGGCACGTCCGCCGGAACTACGACATTCTGATGGACGGCGACGACCCGGAGGGCGGCGAGTGGAACTACGACGACCAGAACCGCGAGACGCCGCCCGAGGGCTGGACACCGCCCGAGACGCCGCGGTTCGAGCCGGACGAGTTGACCGCGGCCGTGGCCGACTGGGTCGACGAACGGTTCGAGACGTGGGGCGCGAACGACGAGTTCGTCTGGCCCGTCACCCGCGAGGAGGCACTGACCGCGCTGGAGCAGTTTGTCGAAGTCCGACTCACGGAGTTCGGCCCGTATCAGGACGCGATGGTCGAAGGCGAGTGGGCACTGTCGCACTCGCTTCTGTCCTCTTCGCTCAACCTCGGCCTCCTCCGGCCGATGGAGGTCGTCGACCGCGCCGTCGCTGCCTACGAGTCGGGCGACGCACCGCTCAACAGCGTCGAGGGCTTCGTCCGGCAGGTCGTCGGCTGGCGGGAGTTCATGCGGCACGTCTATCGGCGGGCGATGCCCGAGATGCGCGAGGCCAATCAATTGAACCAGACGCGCGAGCTGCCGCCGCTCTACACGAGTGGCGAGACCGACATGACCTGTCTCTCGGAGGCCGTGGGCCACGTCTGGGAGCACGGCTACGCCCACCACATCGAGCGGCTGATGGTGCTCTCGAACTTCGCGCTGGTCTACGGCGCGGACCCCCAGGAACTCAACCGCTGGTTCCACTACGGCTTCGTCGACGCCTACCACTGGGTGACGACGCCGAACGTCGTCGGGATGGGCACGTTCGCGACGGACGTGCTCTCCTCGAAACCCTACGCCTCCTCGGGCAACTACGTCAACAAGATGAGCGACTACTGCATGTCGTGTCCCTACGCCGTCTCGAAGACGGCTGGGGAGAATGCCTGTCCCTTCAACGCGCTCTACTGGGACTTCCTGAAGGAGAACGAGGAGACCTTGCGAGGAACGGGCCGGATGGGGCTGATGTACTCACACGTCGACAAGAAGGATGACGAGGAGTGGGCGGCGATCCGCGAGCGGGCGAGCGAAGTCAGAACGTTGGCCGAGGACGGGTCGCTCTGAGCGACGAGATCGGGTGCGGTCCGCTCGCGAACCGATTTCGGAAAAACCGCGTGGGATACCCACGCCACGACCTGCGGTGTGGATGACAGACCGCGCACTGTGTGCGCCAGTATAACAGTTCTCATGAGAGTACTTGACTATATCGCTTAGACAGCCATCGCTGTCCGGCGAAAAATACTCTGTGCACGTCGAACACGAGCCCGCCGCCACCCGGCCGACCCCGTCAGTCACCCGACGACACGGTTCGCAGCAGCACGACGAACAGCCCGACGAGCGACATCGTGGCACCGACGCCGACGAGTAACACGTCGGTGCGGAAGAAGAGACAGAGACCGACGCCGACGACGGTCAGTTCGATCCCCGCGAGCATCTGTTTGATTTCTCTATTGGCAGACACGATTTGAAGTCGTCTTTCGAGACAGTTAGCTGATGTGATCGACAGCGACCGCGACGGGACCGGCGTACTGCACCGTCGTCGTACACGATGTGAAAAAACCGTTTTCGCCGTCTCGTCGACTCCGTTAGAGTCGCTGGACGTTCTTCGCGCGCGGACCCTTGTCCGCCTGTTCGATGTCGAACTCGACTTCCTGTCCCTCTTCGAGGTCCGGGCCACCGACGTCTTCCATGTGGAAGAACACGTCGTCGTCCGCATCGTCCGTCTCGATAAAACCGTAACCGCCTGTGTCGTTGAAAAACGCCACCTTACCTTTCGCCATTACGCTTTATTTCACGCCCCGAGACGATTTAACGGTTGTGGGGCTGACGGTTCCACGCTTCCACTGCCTCAGCGGTTCCGGCCGAACAGCCGGTACCGCTTCTCGGGGTCGTAGCGGCGGAACAGCAGGCTGTTCGCCAGCACCGAGACGCTGGAGAACGCCATCGCCACCGCCGCGAGGACGGGCTGCAGCAGGCCGAGGGAGGCCAGCGGAATCATCGCCGTGTTGTAGCCGAGTGCCCAGAAGAGGTTCTGCTTGATCTTCGCCAAGGTCCCCTCCGAGACGTTCATCGCGCGGACGACGTCCATCGGGTCGTCGCGCATCAGCGTCACGTCCGCCGCCTCGATGGCGACGTCCGTCCCGCTGCCGAGCGCCGTCCCGACGTAGGCCGCCGCGAGCGCGGGGGCGTCGTTGACGCCGTCGCCGACCATCATCGCCCGGCTGCCGTCGGCCTGAATGTCCTCGACCGTGTCGGCCTTGTCCTCCGGCAGGACGCCCGCACGGACCTGTTCGCGGTCGATGCCGACCTCCTCGGCGACGGCGTACGCCGTCCGCTCGTTGTCACCGGTGACGAGCATGACGCGAGTGCCCCGCTCGCGGAGCGTCGTGACGGCCTCCGTCGCGCTGGGCTTGATCTCGTCGGCGACGCCGAGCACTCCCAGGAGATGGCCGTCGAGTGCCACCATGATCGCTGTCTTCCCCTGCTGCTCGAACTCCGCGAGCGTCTCCTCGGCGGGCGAGGGGTCGACGTCGTACTCCCGCAGCAGGTCGGGCTTGCCGACGAGGACGTCGCCGCGGTCGGTCCGTGCACGGATGCCCTTCCCGGCGACGTTCTGGAGTGCGGCCGGGTCAGAGACGTCGATGCCGCGGTCTCGCGCGCCCTCGACGACGGCCTCGGCGATGGGATGTTCGCTCCCCGCCTCGGCACTCGCGGCGACGGCGACGAGGTCGTCTTCGCTCAGCGAATCGGTCTCCTCGTCCGCGACCGCCCCCGCGCCATCCGTCGTCGGACTCACGACGCGAGCGTCGGTCAGCGTCATCTCACCCTTGGTCAGCGTGCCGGTCTTGTCGAAGACGACGGTGTCAACGTCGCGGACGCGTTCGAGCACGTCGCCGCCCTTGAACAGAATCCCGTTGCTCGCGCCGATGGCCGTGCCGACCATCGTCGCCGCGGGCGTCGCCAGCCCGAGCGCGCAGGGACAGGCGATGAGGACCGCGCTCGCGAAGACGATGACCGAGAACTCGAACGCCGAGACGACGCCGGGACCGCCGGCCACGAGTCCCCACAGCGGCAGCGACCCAACGAAGCCGCCCAATGCCTCGGGGAAGAGATACCAGACGACACCCCACAACAGCGCGTTGGCGATGACCGCCGGGACGAAGTACGCGCTGATGCGGTCGGCGAGCGTCTGGATCTCGGGCTGACGGCTCTGGGCGTCGCGGACCATCTGGACGATCTGTTGAATCGCCGTCTCCGAGCCGACCTTCGTCGCCCGCACGTAGATGAGACCGTTCTCGTTGACCGTCGAGCCGACGACCTCGTCGCCCGGCGACTTCTCAACGGGGACGGACTCGCCGGTCACCATCGACTCGTCGACCGCGCTCTCGCCGTCCAGCACCTCGCCGTCGGTCGGAATCTTCTCACCGGGCCGGACCTTCAGCACGTCGCCGACCTGGACCTCTTTCAGCGGCACCTGCCGCTCGTTCACGAACTCGCCGTCTTTTTCCGAGACGACGGTCGCCTCGTCGGCTTCGAGTTCGAGCAGCTGCTCGATTGCGGCCCCGGCCTGGCTCTTCGAGCGGGCTTCGAGATAGTTGCCCAGCGTGATGAACGTCAGGATGAGCGCGGCGCTCTCGAAGTAGAGACCGCCAGCGACGAGGTTCAGGAGAACGAAGATGCTGTACGCGTAGGCCGTCGTCGACCCCAGCGCGATGAGCACGTCCATGTTGGCGGTGCGGTTCCTGACGAGTGCCGTGTAGGAGTTCTCGTAGAACTCTTTGCCCAGGAGGACCTGCACGGGCGTCGCCAGGACGAGCGCGATCCAGCCCTTCCCGACCCCGAAGAACGACTCGGGGACCGGCAGGCCGACGAGGTCGCCCATCATCAGGACGGCCAAGGGAACCGACAGCGCGGTCCCGAACAGCACCAGCCGGAGCTGGCGGCGGACCTCGGCGTTCCGCGCGTTCTTGCGGCGTTCGGACTCGCTCTCCTCGCCGCCGGTGTCGCGGACGGGTGAGTAGCCGGCGTCCTCGATGGCGTCGTAGATGGCGTCGCGGTCGACGGCGGCCGGATTGTACCGCACCCGCGCCTCGTCGGTCGCGAAGTTGGCGTCGACGCCGACGACGCCCGGGAGCTTCGAGACGGCCGACTCGACCGTCTGCGAGCAGTTCGCGCAGGTCATGTCGGTGATGCCGACGTTCAGCGTCTCGGCGACCGGCTCGTATCCCGAGTTCTCGATAGCCTCGTAGATTTCGGCCAGCGAGACCTGCTCGGGGTCGTACTCCACCGTCCCGGCGTCGGTCGCGAAGTTCACGTCCACCTCGCCGACCCCCTCCAACCGCGTCAATGCCTCGGTGATGGTGGACGAGCAGTTCGCACAGCTCATCCCCCGGATGTCGAGTCTGATTCGTTCCATGGCGTTCACTCAGGTAGACATAGGGGTTCCTTACCTATGCGGATTATGACTCAGAAACTTCGGCTTTGAGCGACGGAAATCTTTGATTCTAAACTGAAATTCGTCTCAGGCACCGCTTTCGAGCCGTTCGAACCGCTCCTCGAAGTTGGCGAGACAGGTGCCACAGCAGAAGTGATAGAGGTCGCCGCCGAGCCGGGCGGACTCGCCCTCGCTGGTGACGCTGTTGCCGCACTCCGCGCAGGTGAGAGCCAGCGTCGCCTCGCCGACGGAGGGTGTCCACTCGGCATCCCGCAACAGCCGCACATCTACGTCGCGGACGGTATCGAGGTCGACGGCCTTCGCGAGCAGGCCGGTCACGTCGCCGTCGCGGACGGTCGCCTGCACGAGGACCGTGCCGTCTGCGGTCTCGAAGGTGTGCTCGACGGCGTCGAGGGCGGCGAGCGCGTCGGCGACGTCGCCAGCGCGGTCGACCGGTACGTCGAGTTCGACGAGGACGAGGACGCCGCTGCGGAGCAGCGAGCGGTCGACGTCGACGGTGAAGCCCCGAATCACGCCGAGTTCCTGCAGCCGGTCGATTCGGTCGGAGACGGCCGGTGCCGACAGGCCGACGTGGTCGGCGAGGTCGCTGTAAGGTCGACGGGCGTTCTCCACGAGCAGACGGAGGATGTGACGGTCGGTGTCGTCGAGGTCGCGCATGACCCGCTCTACTCGACCGGCTCGGAAAGCCGTTTCGAGCCGACTTTGGATTCGAAAGTCGTTCGGCGACCAGAGGCACGGTTCCGAAAGGGAAAGTCGCTAAACCGTCCCGTGCGTAGAACAAGATATGACGACGACACTCACCGTCGAAGGCATGAGCTGTGGCAACTGCGAAGCGACCGTCGTAGAGGCGCTGGAGGGCGTCGACGGCGTCACGAGCGCGACCGCGGACAACGAGACCGACTCGGCGACCGTCGAGGGCGACGCCGACCCGCTCGACCTCGTCCTCGCGGTCAACGAGGCTGGCTACGACGCACAGGCGTAAACAGCCCCTCGTCCGACTTCTCACCCGACGCCGGTCACTCGTACAAACCACCACTCACCGAGAGTCGTACGATTACTCCTTCGTGACGGACGTACGCCGTCGGCTCCGAGGTGCCGTCCGCGCCGAAGTACAGCGGGAGACGGCCGAACCGCTCGTCGACCGACCGGTAGGCCGACTCGCCCTCGACCCGGACGGTCACGCGGTCCCCGTCGGCCGCAACGGCGCGGTCGACAGCGTCGCGCAGTGACTGACTCTCGGCCACGCTCGACGTGGACGCGTCGACTACCGTCGCGTTCTCGGGTGCGTCGGCGACGACGTCGGCGTAGACCTCGCCGTAGCCACCGGGCGGTTCGGGCGTCGGTTGCGTCGACTCGACAGCCGTCGTTGGCGTCTCGGCTGTCGACTGGACAGTCGGAGACTGCGCGTCGGACGCGTTGGGAGCGACACTGCAGCCAGCGAGTACGACGAGCACTGCGAGGGTAAGGAGGGGTATTCGTCCGAGAGACACGGCCGAGTCGGCGGCCGCATCGGACAAACCTCTTCTGATGACTGGCCGAGCTACTCGCCCCGCGCCATCCCGTGGAACTCGTCGTTCGGCCGCATATCCGCGAACATCGCCATCCGGTTCGAGAGGTTGAAAAAGGCGGTCACCGAGGCGATGTCCCAGATGGCCTCGTCGCTGTAGCCCACCTCACGCAGGTCTTGGATGTCGCGTTCGGTCACCTCGGCGGGGCGTTCGGTCAGTTTGACGGCCACGTCGAGCATCACCAGCTGCTCGTCGCTGACGTCCGCCTGTCGGTAGTTGGCGACGAGCTGGTCCGCGAGTTTGGGCTGTTTGCTGTAGATGCGCAGGAGCGCGCCGTGGGCGACGTTGCAGTAGTAGCAGTGGTTGACGCCCGAGACGGCGACGACGATCATCTCGACTTCCTCTCTATCGAGGGCAGTGTCCTCGACCAGTGCGTCGTGGTACGCGAAGAACGCCCGGAAGTGCGAGGGCTTGGACGCAAACGCCGAGAAGACGTTCGGCGTGAAGCCCGCGCGGTCGGTCTCCTCGGCGATCCGTTCCTGCAAGTCTTCGGGGAGGTCCGCGAAGTCCGGAACGGGGAACCGCCGCATCGCGTCGTCGTCGAGTGTCGGCTCAGACATGGCCCGTGGTACTCCGCGACGCGACTTAACGCTACGTCGCCCGAGGGTTCATGCGGATAGTGCCCGTTTCCCGCGGTATGCAGCGCGAGACACGTGGTTCGAGCGGTGGGGGACGAACGTGCTCGTCAGATTCGAGTCCTAAAATCCGCGGATCGTGAGCACCGCCGTCGCCGCCGTCGCGGCGACACCGAGGACGAACAGTCCGTAGTTCCAGAGCGTGCTGTCGGCGGGCGTCAGCGACAGCGTGAACTCCGTGCCCGAGAGCGGCCACAGGAAGTTGACGCCCATCGGCGTGATGGCGTCGCCGAGGAGGTGGGCGACGACCGTCAGCGCGCCGAGGAAGAAGCCGAAGGTCGCGAGGTCGACGGTGCCAATACCGGGCGCGCTGAAGCCGAAGACGCTCCCCAGACCGAGTCCCTGGCCGAGTACCGCGCCGACTCCGGCGAAGACCGCCCCGACGAGCGCGGCGAAGAGTAGCGAGTGGGTCGGCCCGCGGTGGGGGACGCCCGGGAGTCGGTGGTCGACGTCGGGCAACATCGCCAGCCAGAGCATCGTCGCGCCGGTGACGAACGCCAGCGAGATCGCCCCGAGCGAGACGAGCGCGAACCCGACGGGCGCGAAGACGAGCAGTGAGACGCCGTAGTGGCCGAACCGGTACATAGAGAGTCCTTGTGCGAAATCGGACAAAAAGTCACGGATGTCGGCCAACGCAAGAATCTACTGGCCGCCGGTCACGCCCCGAGGAGTGGCAGACCGACCGACGGCCGTCGGACGTCACGCACCGTCCGGACCGACGGTGTAGCTTTATACCACCGTGTTTCGTGGTGAGGGTCGTGCTTCAGACGCTGTCGTTCCTCGAAAGCCTCACATCGCTCGAAGCGACTGCCGTCGTCCTCGCGCTCTCGCTGGGTAGTGCCATCCTCTTGGAGTTCGTCGTCCTGCGGTTCGTCCGGAGTCTCGTCACCGAGACCAACACCGAGTTCGACAATATCCTGTTTCAGGAGCTGCGGATCCCCATCGTCGTCACGGCCGCGCTCGCCGGCGTGTTCGTCCTGACGCGGCTGCCGGCCATCGCGTCGAGTACCGTCTTCACCGAGGAAGAGCTGCGCTTCTTCTTCGACAACCCCGCGTTGACCGTCATCGTCCTCGTCTGGGCGTGGGCGCTCAATCAGGTCGTCAACCGGTTCGTCGAGGCGGTCAAGGACAAGGGGTCGCGGTACGACTTCGCGCCGGTCTTCTCGAACGTCTGGACGCTCGTCGTCCTCGTGGCGGCGGCTGGCGTCACGCTCCGCATCTGGGGCGTCGAGATCACCCCGCTGCTCGGCGCGGCCGGAATCGTCGGCATCACCGTCGGCTTCGCCGCGAAGGACACCGTCGCCAACTTCTTCGGCGGAATCGCGCTCTACTTCGACGACACGTACAAGATGGGCGACTTCATCGAACTCGACTCCGGCGAGGCCGGCAGCGTCGTCAAACTCGGCATCCGGTCGACGATGCTCTTGACGCGCGACGAGGTGCTCATCACCGTCCCGAACTCGGTGCTCAACTCCGCGAAGATCGTCAACCGTTCGGCTCCGCAGACCCGCAAACGGATCCGCGTCCCCATCGGCGTCGGCTACGGCACCGACCTCGACGAGTTCGAGGCCCTCCTCGTGGACATCGCGTTCGACGAGAAGCTGACGCTCGACTCACCGAAGCCGCGGATGCGGTTCCGCCGGTTCGGCGACTCCGCGGTGGAGTACGAACTGCTCTGCTGGGTCGACCATCCGACCAAGGAAGCCCGCGCGATACACTTCCTCAACCGCGCGATCTACGACGGTCTGAACGACGCGGGCATCGAGATTCCCTACCCGAAGCGAGATCTGGCGGTGCGCTTCGATGGCGACGCTCCCCGTCCGGCGGCCGCAGTCGGCCCGGAGAGCACCGACGGTGGCGAGTGGTCGGGTGACAGCGTGGGCGACTCGGCCGACCGCGCTGGCGACGGCGACTCGGCCGACCGCGTTGGCAACGATGGTTCGGCCGACCGCGTTGGCGACAATTCAGCCGACCGCGTTGGCGACGCTGACGACGAACCCGCCGACGGCGGTCCCGACGAACGGGAGCTTTAATCCCTCGCGGCCGTTGGCTGTAGTCGTGCTTCAACTCGGCCCGCTCACCGACCTCATCGGCGTCTTCGGGCCGTTCGTCATCCCGGCCGTACTCTTCGTCTGTGGTTTCGTCGGCTATCTGGTGCTCGTCGCGCTCAGCCGTGCGGGCGTGTTTTCGGGCAACAGACGCAGCGAGTGAGCGTCACGGGAGGAGACGACCCTCCTCGACGCTTCGACCGCCGTACTACTCGTCTCTGAACGCCGCGACCTCGCCGCGCGTCGGCAACGCCGTCATCGCGCCGGGTTCGGTCGTTGTCGTCGCTGCGACGGCGTTGCCGAACGCCAGGGCCTCGTCAAGCGACTCGCCCGACGAGAGTGCCGCAATCGCCCCGGAGGTGAAGGCGTCGCCCGCGCCGGTCGTGTCCACCGGGTCGACCGGGTAGCCGGGGTGACGAACCTCCGTCTCCTCGTCGGCCCACGGCGCGTCGGCCGTCGCGTAGGCGTACGACCCCTCGTCGCCGAGGGTGACGAGTGCGGTGTGGGGACCGAACGAACAGAGTTCGCGGGCCAGCTCCGGCGCGTCGCCCTCGAAGCCCGCCTCGCGGAGGTCCTCGGGCGTCGCCTTCACCACGTCCGCGAGTTCGAACCCGCGCTTCGCGGACTCGACGTAGGAGAACTCGCCCCAGCGTTCGGGCCGGGAGTTGGGGTCGAAAGAGACGACCGTCTCGTCGCCTGCACGCTCGGCGAGGTCCAAGACGGCCGAGCGCGAGGGTTCGGTGTCCATCGAGAGCACGTCGAGATGGAGCCAGCCGTAGTCGGCGAGCGCGGCGTCGTCGATGGTTCCCGGCTCCATCCGGGTGTCGGCGGTGTGGTCGTGGTAGAAGCTGAACTCGCGGTCGGCGTCCGCGCCGAGGCTGACGAACGCGAGCGTCGTCTGGGCGTCGGGGTCCTGCTCGACGCGGTCGCCGCCGAGCCCTTCCCGTTCCAGCGTCTCGACGAGGAAGTCGCCGAAGGCGTCGTCGCCGACGCGGGTCCAGAAGTCGAGGTCGGCGTCGAGGCGAGCGAGACCGACGGCGACGTTGGCGGGCGCGCCACCGGCACGTTTGCTGAACGCCTCGACCGAGGCGAGCGGTCCCGGCGCGTCCGGGATGAAGTCGACGAGGGTCTCCCCCGCGACGAGGATTCGGGTCATACCGGAACGTCGAGAGGTGGGGTCAAAAATCTCGGCGGTCGCGGTGTGCGTTGCGCGGACCGCACCGTCCGGGACGGACGGTTCGGGACGCATCGCACGTCCGTACGAAAATTTATATAAACGCGTTGGGACGTGTGAGGTATGACTATCGACCCGCGGGACTACGACCTCGGCGAGCTGCGCGATATGGCCAGCCGGGCCGAACGTGAGGCCGGACTCGACGGCGACGGCCGGAGCGACCTGTTTGACGCCGTCGACGGCGGCCGGTCTCGCTCGAATCACTCGAACCACTCGAACCGTCCGAACCGCGGTGCGGCCGAGGCCGCCCGCCACGACGACCGTCACCGGACGCTGCTCATGCTGCAGAGCGCGAGCGATGGCGAGATCTCGAAGCCGTATCTCGACGAAATTCCGGCTTCTCACGCGGGCGAAGTGACCGTCTTCGAGTGGCTGGAGTTCCTCGTCAACCGCGCGGGCTTCCGCGGCGCGATGGAGGCACTGCGTTACTACCGCAACATCGACTGGGTGACCGAGGACGCGATGCACGACCTCGAAGAGTATCTCTTCGGCTTCAGCGACGCCGAGAGCGACCGGTACGGCGAACTCACCGCCGATGACCACCGCGAGAGTCTGGTCTACCTCGCAGAGTTGAACGCGCTGAAGTAGCGGCCGTCGGCCCCACGTCGCGAGCGGCTAGGGGTTCAACCGCGAAAGTCAGCGTACGGACGGGTCGAGAGCCGAGATATACTGGGTTTGCAGACGATTTTCAGTGTTGATATTTTCGGGGAGGAACTTATATAACGGGAGCATGAACGCGAAGTCAGAATGAGTGCCAACGGCGACACCGAACCCGCCGCGGTCGGTGTCAAACTCGGTAGCACGCGAACCGTCGTCGTCTCCGAAGGGACCGGCGACGGTGCAGTACCCGAACAGGTCGTCCAGACGCTGACCTGTCTCGCGACGTACGAAGACGCCCTGACCGGCAGCGAACGCGTCCTCTACGGCGAGGACGCCGCCCGCGAGTATCCCGACCGCGTCCAGTATATGCTCCGCTCGGGACTCCCCGAGGACGACGACCGCGCCGAACTGACGAAACGGTTCTTCTCGGCTCTCATCGAGGAGGAGGGCATCCCCGAGCACAGCGGCGTCGTCTACGCCATCCCGACCATCGACAACGACGCCGGTCTCGACAATCTCGCGGCCGTCATCGAGGAGAGCGGCATCGGTAGCGAGTTCGTCCGGAGCTACCCCGAGTCGCTCTGTGGCGCGATTCCGGCCATCGGCGACGGGCTGGAGGCCATCAACGACATCTTCGTCTCCATCAACCTCGGTTCGACCAACCTCGAAGCCTGCGCCTACCGCCGCGGCGAACAGCTCTCACCCTTCGCAACGGGCGCGGTGACGGGCAACGAGGTCGACCGCCACATCGTCAACAACGTCGAAGAGGAGACCCAGCGTCGGGTCAACATCGACCGTCAGACCGCCCGCGAGTACAAGGAGACCCACGCCGACTTCGTCGACTTCGACCCCTTCACGGACGTCATCCAGCAGCCCGGCGGCGGCTCCCACGAGTTCACCATCGAGTGGGCCGTGATGGACGCTGTCGACGAGTATCTCGACGACGTGGTCGACGAGGTGGCCAACCGCTTCCTCGCCGAACTCGCGAACGACTACGTCCGGCTCTACCGACAGGTGCTCGACCGCCCCATCGTCCTCACGGGCGGGATGGCCTGCATCCCCGGCCTCGTCGACGAGTTCGAGGAACGGCTGAGCGAGGAACTCGACCGCGAGATCGAGGCAACTGCGCCCGAGGAACCGTCGCTCGCGGCCGCGTCGGGTGCCCAGCGCATCGCCGAACGGCTCGTCGAGACCAACTGACGCCGCTCTCCTCTTCGATGGCCGACCGCGACCCCTCCTCCCCGCCCACTGAACCCGACACGAGCGACGGCGTCGACTCGGAGCCACGAGCCGACGCGGCGAGCGGTCCCGACGCGGTCGGCACTCCCGACGCAGCGGGCGGTCCCGACACGACAGCTGACCCGTCCTCGCCGGACCGGTGGCTCTACGCCGGCGAGTCGGTCGTCGCCCGCGAACCGCTCGGGACGGGCTGGCTGGCGGTGACGACCCACCGGCTGCTGGTCTACACCCCCGACACCGACGGGCCGCGGTTCACCGGCTACGACCGGCCGAACGTCAAGGACGTGCGCGTCGACGCTGGCGGCAACACTCGGTATCTCGCGGTGCTCCCGCGTGCGGCGGTCTACGCGGTCGTCCTCCTCGGCGGTTGGTTCGCCTTCGGACGGGCGGGGCTGACCAGTCTGCTCGCCGTCGACGCAGGTGGCTCGCTGTCGGTCGTCGGCATGGCGGGGCTGTTCGGCACGATCCGGCGCGCGCTCGAACTGCTCGAACTGGCACTGCTCGGCGGCGGTCTCCTGCTCGCCGTCGTCGCCATCGCGCTCTGTGGGCTGTATCTCGCCTCCCGTCGGTCACGGCTCGTCGTCGACGTCGCCGGTGAGGGAACGGTCGCGCTCTCGCTCCCGGCGGGGGCCCGCGCTGCCGACGTCAGCCTGACCCGGATTCACGACGCGCTCGCCTCAGAGTAACTCGTCCAGCCGCCGCTTGCTGACGTCGAGATAGCCGTAGTCGTGGGTGAACACCTCCAGCGAGAGCGTGCCCGACCAGCCCTCGCCGAGCGCGTCGAAGATCGCCGTGAAGTCGATGTCGCCCGCGCCGAACGGGAGATGTTCGTCCTTCGCCTGCCGGGTGTCGTTGAGATGGAGATGGCTGATACGGTGGGCGAAGCGGTCGGCGAAGGCGGCGATGCCCGGCGAGTCGCGGCCGTCCATCCGGGCGTGGCCCGTGTCGAGCGTCATCGAGACGTCCGTCTCGTCGAGGAGTGTCGAGAACTCGTGGGTTCGGAAGACGCTCCGCGGGATGTTCTCCGCGCAGAGTTCGACGTCTTGCGCGTAGGCGTGCTCGTCGAGTTCGAGAAGAGAGTCGACGACGTTGGCCCGCAGGTCGTCGTCGTCCCACGCCGGTCCCCAGGCGTTCGTCGTCGGATGGACGACGGCCTTCTCCGCGCCGAGGGTCGCGGCCGTATCGAGTGCCGCGGCCATCTCGCGGACCGACCCCTCGCGGACGTGCTCGAACGGCGACCCGAGGTCGATGCCGCCGAACGGGAGATGGACCAGCAGGTCGAGGTCGTGTCGTTCGAGTAGCCGCCGATACTCGTCGACCCGGCCGTCGAGCCGACGGCGTTCGCCCGCTCCGTCCAGCATCAGTTCCACGAAGTCGAAGCCACTGTCGGCAGCAGCAGCCAGGGCGGCCTCGTGGTCCATCTCCAACTGCGTCACGAACCCGGTGCGAACGTCCATACGGAGAGCGCGGACGCGAGCGACTTAGTGGTCCGCTCGCGCGACCGACGTCAGCAGGGGTGTTTTATCGGTGGCCCGCCAAACGACGAGTCCAATGGCAGACACACGCGACCCGCTCGACGTCTTCGAGGGCACGGTCATCGAGACGGTCGCCCGCGAACGGGGTCTCGCCGTGACCGACCTCCGCGAGTTGGTGCGTCGCCACCAGCAGAGCGTCCGGGACCTCCCCGGTGTCGACAACCTCGTCTACGAGTGGCGCAAGGCGTTCGCGACGGACCCGCTCGTCGAGCGACGCGGGGACTCGTACTTCCTCGCGGTTCCGGGGCACGTCTGGCCCGAGTTCGGCTCCGCGCTGTCGCTGTCGACCGCGGAACTCAACGCGCTCCGGGCGGTCCACGACCGGCAGCTCCGGGCGAGACTCGGTGACGAGGCGGGCGATTCCGACGCCATCATCCTGACCCGTCCCTGAGTCTCGTCGCTGTCGACGGAGACGGCGCGAACGACAGCGCGGGCGACGGTGTCGCGGCCCGACAGACACGACGACTGCGGCCGGTTCGACAGTCCGTCTCACACCACGGAATCCTTGATACGTTTTGTGAGCGTTGACTCTCGTATGCCCGGTCCAGTCTTCCTCCGCAACGAGACGGTCGAACTCCGCACGGTCGAGTCCGACGACCTCGCGTTCGTCCAAGAACACATCAACGACCCCGAGGTCTGGGGGACGCTCGGCTCCGCCGCACCCAAGAACCACAAGGACGAGGAGCAGTGGCTCGACTCCCTGACCGACGACGACGGCCGGGTCGTCCTGCTCATCTGTGACGACGGCGAGCCGGTCGGTCAGATGGGTCTACACCTCAACGAGACGTGGGGCGTCGGTGAACTCGGCTACTGGGTCGCTCCCGACGCCTGGGGCAACGGCTACTGTACTGCGGCCGTCCGACTCATCTCGCGCTATGCTTTCGAGGAACGTCGCCTGCACAAGGTCGTCGCCGAGGCCTACGGCCACAACGTGGGATCACAGCGTGTGCTCGAAAAAGCGGGCTTCACGCAGGAGGGCGTCCACCGCGAGGAGGCGTTCGTCGGCGGCGCGTACCGCGACCTGCTGCACTACGGTCTGCTCGAAGACGAACTCTGACTAGAGACCGAGCTGGCGGCCGAGGACGAGATGCTGAATCTCGCTCGTCCCCTCGCCGATCTCCATCAGCTTGGCGTCGCGGTAGAACCGCTGGGGGGCGAAGTCCTCGGTGTAGCCGTAGCCGCCGAGCACCTGCACGGCGTCCTCGGCGACTTCTCTGGCTGCTTCGCTGGCGTCGAGTTTCGCCAGCGCGGACTCGGTGGAGACGCGGTTGCCCGCGTCGTAGCGGCAGGCGGCCTTGTGCGTCAGGAGGCGTGCGCGCTCCGTCTTGCGGTACATATCGACCAGCTTGTCGCGGATGGCGTCGTGTTTCGCGATGGGCTTGCCGAACTGCTCGCGCTCCTTGGCGTAGTCGTGGGCGGCGGAGTAGGCACCCTGTGCCAGCCCCGTCGACAGCGCGGCGATAGAGATGCGGCCGCCGTCGAGCGTCTTCATCGTCTGCTTCCAGCCCTCTCCCTCCTCGCCGAGTAGGCGGTCCTCGGGAAGACGGACGTCGTCGAGTGCGATTTCACAGGTCGGCGAGCAGTTGAGCCCCATCTTGTCCCAGACGGTCGTGACCTCGAAGCCGTCGTCGTTCTTCGGGTCGACGATGAAGGTGGAGATGCCGTCGTAGCCCTCGCCAGGGTCGGTGACGGCCTTGACGAGGACGCTGCCTGCCACAGAGGCGTTCGTGATGAACTGCTTCGTCCCGTTGAGGACGTACTCGTCGCCCTCTTTCACGGCCATCGTGTCCATGTCGCTGGCGTCGCTGCCGCTGCCGGGTTCGGTCAGTGCCCACGCACCCATCTCCTCGCCCGTCGCGAGCGGGGTGAGCCAGCGTTCCTTCTGTTCCTCCGTGCCGAAGGCCTCGATGGGCTTCGACCCGAGCGAGACGTGCGCCGCGTAGGAGAGCCCGATACCGCCGGAGACGCGGCCCAACTCCTCGGTGACCAGCGCGTACATCAGCTGGTCGCCGCCGAGACCGCCGTACTCCTCGGAGACGGGGACGCCCATCATGTCGAGGTCGGCCAACTGCGCGAAGATGTCGGCCGGGAACTCGTGGTCGTCTTCGAGTTCCTGGGCGACGGGGGCGATTTCCTCCTCGCAGAACTCACGGACGGTGTCGCGAATCATCCGGTGTTCCGCGGGTAGCTCGAAATCCATAGGCAAAGCTTGCGAGGGGGTGCTGATAAAGTCAGCGAACGACCGTGTAGAATACGGGGGAAAGCACTTGTCTGACCCCTTTGCACTCCCTGACATGACTGGTCCCTACGGCCGTCGTCGGTACCTCCAACTCGCCGCGGCAGCACTCTCCACGGCCGTCGGTGGCTGTCTCGATGGTTCCGAACAGTCCACGCCGACCGACCGCCCGACGACGGCGACAGCTGAAACGACAACCGAACCGACTGCTGCTGAACCGTCCGTCGAGGGTGCCGCAATCCGCTGGCGCGTCCCGCTCGCGAAGCGCGTTTCGACCCCGGCGACCGACGGTGACTCGGTGTATACGACGAGTTCCGACCGGACTGTCCGGGCGTTCGCCGCCGCCGACGGGAGCCGCCGGTGGGAGACGAGCCATCCGACGGCACTCTACCGCGGCCCACGCGTCTCCGACGACGCCGTGTACGTCTGCGGCTACGACCGGCTGTCGGCGTTGGACCCGCGAGACGGGAGCGAGCGGTGGCACTACGAACTCGCAGGGTCCTTCTCGTCGAACCCCGTCTTCGGCGACGGACGGCTCTACGTCGGGAACAGTTCGGTGTCGACGAGTCACCGGGCGTCGCAGTATCCCGAAGACCTGTTCGCGCTCGATCCGGACGACGGTTCACTCGTCTGGAAGCGTGACCTCGCTGAGGAGGACCGACTCGCTGGCCGACCGCTGTTGCACGACGGGACGCTCTACGTACAGTTGGAACGCGGTGGTCTCGTCGCACTCGACCCCGACACGGGCGAGACACGGTGGCGGACGACGCTCTCGTCACAGCGACAGCAGGCGAAGGACGGGCCGAAGCTCGCCGGTCGGACGCTCGTCGCGACCGACGCCGACCTCGTCTACGGTCTCGACCCGGAGAACGGGAGCGAGCGGTGGCAGGTTGGCGACGTTGCCACCGTCCCCGCCACGCTCGGTGACACGGTGTACGTCGGTGGGTACGTCGGGACGAAGCGGATGGTCTACGCCCTCGCCGCCGCCGACGGGAGCGAGCGGTGGCGACAGACCGTCGACGGGGAGTTCTCCACTATTTCGGCACTTTCGACCGGTACCACGGGTCTCTACGTGTCGACGACGCGGTCGGCCGGGGACAGGGGCGGCCGCGACGACGAGACGACACTCCACGCACTCGGGGACGGCGGCTCTCTCCGCTGGCGGCTCACCGTGTCTTGCGCCGGTGTACGCCCGGTCGCGGTCCACGACGAGACGACGTTCGTCGGAACCGGACTCGGCGACGGGAGTCTCTACGCGCTCACTGCAGACTGACGCGCCCGACGATCGATGTCGCCGTTGCCACGACAATTATACCACCCGCCGTCATAGGGGGAGACGATGGATTTTCGTCGCCTCCTGCGGGGCCGTGTCGAGTGGTCCCGGCTGGAACACGTCATCGGCGACCTCGCCGAGCGGTACGACCGCGAGGCGGTCCACGTCCGCTTTCTCGACGCGGACAACTGGCTCTCCACCCCGATGGTCATCGACGACGAGTGGTTCGTCAAGGTCATCTCCAAACAGAACTCGCTCGTCCACGCGCTGTTCACCACCGGGCGAAACCTCGGCGCGTTCTCCAGCGGCACCGAGGGCTTCTTCGAACATTTCGGGACGCCCTACGACATGGCCCGCCACGAACTGGAGGCGACCGAGAAGATGCGCGACCTCGGTATCAACGCCCCCGAACCCGTCGAAGCCCTCGAACTCGACGGACTCGGGGTTCTCGTCCTCGAATATCTCCCGGAGTTCCGCTCGCTCGACCAACTGGACAGGGAGGCCGAACGCCGACTCGCCCCGGAACTCTTCGAGCATCTCCACCTGATGCACGACAACGGTCTGGCCCACGGCGACCTCCGCGCCGAGAACGTCCTCATCCGCGACGGCGAGATCTACTTCATCGACGCCACGAACGTCCGTGACGACGGCCGGGAGGACGCCCGCTCGTACGACATCGCCTGCGCGCTCGGCGCGCTCGAACCGCTCATCGGCGCGCCAGCCGCCGTCGACGCCGCGCTCTCCGCGTACACCATGGAGGAACTGCTCGCCGCCCGCGAGTTCGTCGACTTCGTCAACATCCGCCCGGACCACGACTTCGACGCGGCACAGTTGAAGGGCGAAATCGAGAAACGCGGCTCGTGACTGCACTCTTCTCACGCCGCCAGATACTGCTGACCTGTTCGTAGCCGCCGCTGGTGTGCCCGTCGTGCCCGAGCCGTCGCCGCGGGAGTGCTGAACGGTCAGTCCACCAATCAGGGAGCTTTTTCACCCCACCCGTCGCAAATTTTACCAGATCATGAACGACCAGACGGACGAGCCGTACCAACACTACATCGGCGGTGAGTGGACGGACGGCGAGAGCACGGAGACGTTCGACAGTGAGAACCCCGCGACGGGCGAGACCCTCGGCACCTTCCAGCGCGGGACCGAGGCGGACATCGACACCGCACTCGCTGAGGCCGACGAGGCCTACGAGGAGTGGCGCGAACTGTCGCATATCGACCGCGCGGAATATCTCTGGGACATCTACCACGAGCTCCGCGAGCGGACCGAAGAACTCGCAGAAGTCGTGACCAAAGAGTGCGGCAAGGAAATCTCGGAAGGTCGCGCGGACGTCATCGAAGCGTACCACATGGTCGAGTGGGCCGCTGGCGACGCTCGCCACCCCAAAGGCGACGTTATCCCGAGCGAGATTCCCGCCAAGGACGCCTATATGCGCCGCAAACCTCGCGGCGTCGTCGGCTGTATCACCCCGTGGAACTTCCCGGTCGCCATCCCCTTCTGGCACATGGCCGTCGCCCTGGTCGAGGGTAACACCGTCGTCTGGAAGCCCGCCGAACAGACGCCGTGGTGCGGCCAGATCATCGCCGAGATGTTCGAGGATGCCGGTATTCCCGACGGCGTGTTCAACATGGTCCAGGGCTTCGGCGACGCCGGCGCCTCCATCGTGGAGGACGAACGCGTCGACACCGTCCTGTTCACTGGTTCGGCCGAGGTGGGCCACGAGGTCGCCGAGAAAGTCGCCCAGCAGCCCGGCAAACTCGCCGCGTGTGAGATGGGTGGCAAGAACAACGTCGTCATCACCGAAGAGGCGGATCTGGACATCGCCGTCCACTCCGCGCTCATGACCTCGTTCAAGACGACCGGCCAGCGCTGTGTCTCTTCAGAGCGCATCGTCGTCCACGAAGACGTCTACGACGAGTTCAAAGACCGCTACGTCGAGTTGGCAAAGAACGTCTCCGTCGGCGACCCGCTGGACGAAGACACCTTCATGGGCCCGCTCATCGAGGCCGGTCACAAGGAGAAGGTCACGAAGTACGCTGAGCTGGCGAAGAAAGAGGGCGTGAACG